>NZ_KV793285.1:0-124513 GCF_001808425.1 Pseudomonas sp. HMSC08G10
CGGAAATACAGGGTTACTTCAGACCTTCCTTAGTGGTCATCGAGCAATATTGCCGCTGTTGTCATTCGAAATCCGATATCCGTTCGATGGCAATATAAATGCCTTGAAAGTACTAAGTAGTTACACCTACTTAATGAACTACAGGAATTGACCTGCAGTGGTACGGCTCTTCTAGTTCCGAAGGCCCGGTTTTATATCGCTGCCATGGCCTGGCGCCATTCGAGCCCGCAGGTCGCCCCACTCATGCCGTAAAACGCTTGTGAAGCTGCAAGTTTCAACGTAGCGACTCTTGGACGTGCTGAATGCGTTATTTCAACGCAGGTCATCACGTGCCCGCACCGAGGTTTTTTCAAAGAGAACAAACGTACCCCCATAGTCACGATCGACTCAAATACCGCCAGTGCCTTGCCTCTGAACTTTCAGGAGTCAGTAATGAATATAACAACAAATGCGGCCGATACCTCCTCCCACCATTCACCGTCGCAAAGCACCTCATCAAGTCGTTTCCGCCAGTCCATGAGCCTGACCGCCCTAGTGCTGTTCGGTTTAGCCTACATGGTGCCGCTGGCGGTATTCACCACTTACGGACTGGTCACCCAAATGACCCAAGGGCATCTGCCCACCGCCTACATACTGACGCTCGTCGCCATGCTGTTCACCGCCTACAGCTATGGACGAATGGTCCAGGCCCACCCCTATTCCGGCTCGGTGTACACCTACACCCGCAAGGCCTTCGGCACCTACTTCGGCTTCATGGCCGGATGGACCCTACTGCTTGACTACATCTTCCTGCCGCTGCTGAGCTACCTGTTGATCGGCATCTACATGTCCGAATACTTCCCCGAAGTCCCCGCCTGGATATGGGCGCTCGGCTCCATCGCTCTGGTGACTTTCCTCAACCTGATCGGCATCGAGTCCATCACCCGTGTCAACTGGGTGCTGATCGTTGCCCAGTTGGTGTTCATCGTTGTCTTCATCGCGCTGTCGATCAGTCACCTGAACCAGCAAGCGGGGCCTGTTTCGCTGCTGGCGCCCTTCCACCATGAAGGCTTCAGCGTGCCGCTGATCATGACCGGCGCAGCCGTACTTTGCTTGTCGTTCCTGGGCTTCGACGCGGTGTCGACCATGGCCGAGGAAACCCCCAACCCACAACGTCGCATCCCCCAGGCGATCATGGCGGTGACAATGATCGGTGGCCTGCTGTTTCTGGTGGTGTCCTGGTGTGCCCAGATGGTGTTTCCGGAGTGGAGCACTTTCCACGACCCCGACTCCGCATCGGTGGACGTCATGCGCCGGGTGGGCGGTGAACTGCTGGTGAGCGCCTTCACGGCCACCTACGTGGCTGGTTGCTTCGCCTCGGCGATGGTGTCCCAGGCGAGCGTGTCACGGGTGCTGTTCGCCATGGGCCGGGACGGCGTGCTGCCGCGCGCATTTGGCCAGTTGGTGTCCAAGAAGCGGGTGCCGGCCACAGCCATCATGGTGGTCAGCCTTCTGTCGCTGATCGCGCTGTTCATCACCCTTGATACCGTCGCAAACATGATCAGCTTCGGTGCACTGTTCGCCTTCTCGGCGGTGAACTTGGCGGTGGTCAAGCACTACCTGGTCGGCCAGAAGCTGCGTGGCCTGCGCAACTACCTGTTGTACGGCATGCTTCCGGGGCTGGGTTTCCTGAGCACGATCTGGCTGTGGACCAGCCTGTCGAGCATGTCGTTCATGATTGGCCTGGGCTGGATGGGGCTTGGATTCATCTGCCTGCTGGGGGTCACCCGGGCGTTTCGTGTCAAGCTGCCGGAACTGCAAATCGCGGCTGATTGATTCGGCAGACATGGAGGCACAGGGGCTATGGATGCCCCTTTGCCCGCAAGGCGCGTGCCTTTCGAACAGGTCCAGCCATAAGGAAGGACACTGCGGCGCCTTGAACACCTGGCTCGCCATCAGCAGCGGTCGGTGGCGCCGCTGCGAAGATAGAAAGCGCCGGCGGTGATCAATGCGCGCCCTGCTCGATCTGTGCGCTTGATTCACTCGCCGCCTGCGCGGCCAGCTTCTCCCGCTCGGCCTTGCTGATGTACTTGGGCTTGTTGCTGCGCGGGGCGAGCTTGGCGCTGGCTTTCTTGGCATGGGCCTTGAGCAACTGCTTGATTTTTTTCTGACGGTTCATGATTCACTCTGGCGGGGTCGCGTTGCGCCTATCATACCGTGGGCGTAGCGCCCACAAACCCACGGTTGATGCTTCATATAAAGACGCTTAAGTAAATCAATCTGATTTACAATGCCGTTTCTTTCTCCGAGGCCGCCGTTTCGTGGATGCACTGTCGCTTGCCTTTGAACACCTGACCGAGTGGGTGATCGCGCCCGTCACCGAGCAGTTTCTCGGCATATTCAACATGAACGGCCGTTTCGGGATCTTGTTCCTTTGCATCTCCTATGGCGTCGCCTATGGCCTGTTCCGCTTCAGAAAGCATCGCGGCCTGACCGACGCTCCTTCGTTCTGGCAGTTCATCGGCGCTGGTCGGGTACACCTGCATCCCTCGGCGCTGCTGGATTACCGCTACTACTTCGTGCGAGCCGTCCTCAAAGTCGCGCTAGTGCTGCCTATCGTCAACTGGGTCGATCCCTACATCCTGCATTCAGGCGACTACCAGACCTTTTTCATCAATCTCTGGGGCGAACGCCCGCGCGTGGGTGAAAACCTCGGGCTCTCACTGCTCTACGGGTTGGGGGTGTTCCTGGTCAAAGACTTCATTCATTACTGGGCGCATCGGGCGTTTCATTCCCGCTGGCTCTGGGCTTTTCACAAGGTTCATCATTCGGCGCCCGTGCTGGTACCCGTGACGGCGAGCCGGGTGCATTTCGTGGAGAAGATCGTCGAAAAACTGAGCACCAGCCTATTCATCGGCCTGTACGCCGGTTGCTTCTGGTACGCCTGCGGCGGCGAAATCAGCCGCTACACCTTGTTCGGGGTGACCTACCTGGTGTTCATCTTCAATGGCCTGGCGGCCAACCTTCGCCATAGCCATGTCTGGCTGTCGTTCGGTCCGAAGCTCGAGCATGTACTGAACAGTCCGGCCCAGCACCAGATCCACCACAGTGACGCCCCGCGCCATTTCAACCGCAACTTCGGCACCAACCTGTCCCTCTGGGACTGGATGTTCGGCACGCTCTATGTCACCACCTCAACGCCTGAAGACATCCGCTTCGGCACCGCAGAACAAGACCAGCAGCGTTACCTGACGGTTTACAGCCTGGTGGTCACGCCCTTTATAGAGACAGCCCGCAAGCTTCTGGCAAAGGACGAGGGCACGCCAGAGAACATGCACACCAGACTCCACACCCAACGCCCTCAAGACACCCAGGGGTAGGCGCCGAGGCCCGACAACGGCTACCGTAACCCTTTTGCCAGCCGCCGAGCCGCCGCCCCCCATGACACGCACCCCCTCCCCGACCGATCGCGCCCACCTCGAGACCGAAGACGGCTATGTGGTGGTGCGCGGTGCGCGCGAACACAACCTCAAGGACGTGGATGTCGCCATCCCCCGCGATGCGCTGGTGGTGTTTTCCGGCGTTTCCGGCTCCGGCAAGTCATCGCTGGCCTTCGGCACCCTGTATGCCGAAGCGCAGCGCCGCTACTTCGAGTCCGTGGCGCCTTACGCCCGGCGACTGATCGACCAGGTGGGCGTGCCGGATGTCGACGCGATCGACGGATTGCCCCCGGCCGTGGCGCTGCAACAACAACGCGGTGCGAGCAATGCCCGCTCCTCGGTCGGCAGCGTGACCAACCTGTCCAGCCTGGTGCGCATGTTGTACTCGCGCGCTGGCACCTACCCCAGCGGCCAGCCGATGCTGTATGCCGAGGACTTCTCGGCCAATACACCGCAAGGGGCCTGCCCGGCGTGCCATGGCCTGGGGCACGTCTATGAGGTCAGCGAGGCGAGCCTGGTCCCCGACCCGACCTTGAGCATCCGCGACCGGGCCATCGCCGCCTGGCCACCGGCCTGGCATGGGCAGAACCTGCGCGACATCCTGGTCACCCTGGGCTATGACGTCGACAGGCCGTGGAAAGACCTGCCGCAGGCAGACCGCGACTGGATCCTGTTCACCGAAGAAGCGCCCACCGTGCCGGTCTATGCGGGCCTCACGCCGGCCGAAACCCGCACCGCCCTCAAGCGCAAACTCGAGCCCAGCTACATGGGGACGTTCACCGGTGCCCGGCGTTATGTACTGCATACATTCGCCAACACTCAGAGCGCGCTGATGCGCAAGCGTGTGTCGCGCTTCATGGAGGGTCGCCCCTGCCCAGCGTGCGACGGCAAACGTCTGAAGCCAGAGGCATTGTCGGTGACGTTCTGCGGGGTAGACATCGGCACTCTGGCCCAGATGCCGCTGGACCAGGTCGTGGCCTTGCTCGAACCGGTCAGCCGAGGCCAGGTCGATGCCCAGGACACCCGCTCGAGCGAAAAACAACTGGCCGCGCAGCGCTTGGCCGAAGGGGTGCTGGCGCGCCTGCGCACCCTGCAACAGCTGGGCCTTGGCTACCTCACCCTGGAGCGCGCCACGCCGACACTGTCGACCGGCGAGCTTCAGCGACTGCGCCTGGCCACGCAACTGAGCGCCCTGTTGTTCGGCGTAGTCTATGTGCTCGACGAGCCTTCGGCCGGCCTGCACCCTTCCGACAGCCAGGCGCTTTACGACGCCCTCGACCGCCTGCGCGACGCCGGCAACTCGGTGTTCGTGGTCGAGCATGACCTGGAACTGATGCGCCGCGCCCAATGGCTGGTGGATGTCGGTCCCGATGCCGGCGAACGCGGCGGCCGCGTGCTCTACAGCGGTGCCCCGGCGGGCCTGCGCGAGGTGGCCGAGTCGCACACCGCCCGCTACCTGTTCGACCAACTGCCCACCCCCCACAGTCGCGCCCGCACACCCTCCGGCTGGCTGGAGCTGAACGCCATTCGACGCCACAACCTGTACGGCGTGGACGCGCGCGTGCCGCTGGGTGTGCTCACGGCGGTGACCGGCATTTCCGGCTCCGGCAAGTCGAGCCTGATCGCCCAGGCGCTGCCCGAGCTGATGCTGCTGCACCTGGGGCACGAACCTGAGGAGCCGGACAGCGAAGCCAGCACCGAAGGCCCGACGATCATCGAGCGCACCGGCGGTCACCTGGGCGGCGATGTACAGGCCGTGCAACGGGTCGTGCAGGTGGACCAGAAACCGATCGGTCGCACGCCTCGCTCCAACCTGGCGACCTATACCGGGCTGTTCGACCCTGTGCGCAAACTGTTCGCCGCGACCGCCGAAGCCCGCAAGCGCCGCTACGACGCGGGGCGTTTCTCGTTCAACGTGGCCAAGGGGCGTTGCGACACCTGTGAAGGCGAAGGCTTCGTCAGCGTCGAGCTGCTGTTCATGCCCAGCGTCTATGCCCCCTGCCCCACCTGTCACGGCGCCCGCTACAACGCGGACACCCTTGCGGTGCAATGGAATGGCCGCAACATCGCCGACGTGCTGCGCATGACCGTAGAAGAAGCCTGCGATTTCTTCGCCGACGAGCAAGCAGTATCGCGCTCGCTGCAGGTGCTGCGCGAGATCGGCCTGGGTTACCTGCGTTTGGGCCAGCCGGCTACCGAGCTGTCCGGCGGCGAGGCGCAGCGCATCAAGCTGGCCACAGAGCTGCAGCGCAGCCAGCGAGGGCGCACGCTGTACGTGCTCGACGAGCCGACCACCGGCTTGCATGTGGCCGATGCCGACCGGCTGATGGCGCAGTTGCAACAGCTGGTCGATGCCGGCAACAGTGTGGTGATGATCGAGCACGACATGCGCATGGTGGCCCAGGCCGACTGGGTGATCGACATCGGACCTGGGGCGGGCCAGGCCGGGGGCAGGGTCGTCGCGACCGGCACCGCCGCCGAGGTTGCCCAGGTTCAGGGCAGCCGCACCGCGCCCTATCTCGCGCAGGCGTTGGCCCGCGGGCACGCCTGAGGGCGCTGCGGATAAACCCGCGCCCTGCAGGCTCACATCGCTTTCATTTCGCCGATGTCACGCGCCACCTGGTCGGCTGAGTGGTCGAACATCGATTGCTCCTGCGCATCCAGGGGCAGTTCGATGACCCGCGTCAGCCCTTGCTCTCCCAGCACGCAAGGCACCCCCATGGCAATGTCCCGGCGCCCGTACTCGCCCTCGAGGATCGCGACCGCAGGCAGAATGCGGTTTCGACCGTTGGCGATCGCATCCACCATCTGGGCGATTGCCACGCCCGGTGCATCGCATGCGCTCCCAACCTTCTTCAAGCCCAGGATTTCGCCGCCTCCCTGACGGGTACGCTGCACGATCCGCTCGATCTGCTCAGAGGTCAAAAAGTGCGAAAGCGGTACAGAGCCGACCGTGCAGTACCGCATCAACGGCACCATGCTGTCACCATGGCCTCCGAGCACCAACGCCGCGATATCACGGGCAGAAAAGCCTGTCTGTTCGGCAATGAAGCACTTCATCCGCGCGGTATCCAGCACCCCGGCCTGCCCGAACACCTTGTCGCGGCCCAGCTCACTGAGGCTCCAGGCCCGGTAGGTGAGCACATCGACCGGGTTCGACACCACCAGTACGATCGCCGACGGGGCATGCTGGTTGATGTCCCGCATGATGCCGTCGAGTATCGGCAGGTTGATGCTCAGTACATCCTGGCGCGACTGGCCCGGCTTGCGCGGCACGCCCGCGGTGATCACCACCAACTCGGAATCCTGCAGCAGCTGGGCATCGCCCCCTCCGTAGACCCGGGTATCGGAACCGGACTCGACGGCGGCCTGCCAGACATCCAGTGCCTTGCCCTGCGCCATGTCCCCCTGCACATCGATCAACGTCAGCTCACGGCAGAACTCCTCCCGGGCGATGATTTGCGCCGCCGCCTCACCCACCATTCCGGCACCCACAATGGACAATTTGTTCACCTCACACCTCCTCGCGGCCCGCGCCACCAGCCAGACGCCGCCGATACCAGCAGTATCGGCCCTGGCGAAGACCTCGCAGTGCTTTCACGACGCAAGGCCGCCTGGGGTGTTGTCGATAGCGGAAGTGAACCTCGAGTCAGATCAAGGTTTCGCTTGGCGCTTTCCGGCGCCGCGACATCTGGCTACAAGTGTCGGCCTACTTGAACAAGGCCCCACGATCGCGTTTGATGAGCCGAGCGCAGCGTGCCGCTCCCGGCCTCTGCCCCGTGAGGAGCCTGACATGACCGACCCGATCTATCTGGAGGACTTGGCCGTAGGTGATACCTTCACCAGCGGTGAGCACTGCCTGGATGCCGAACAGATCATCCGCTTTGCCCGTGAGTACGATCCACAGCCGTTTCACCTGGACGAAAGCCTTGCCAAGGACACGTTCTTCGCAGGGTTGGCCGCCAGCGGCTGGCAGACCAGTGCGCTGACCATGAAGCTGTTGGTGAGCAGCCTGCCCCTGGCCCGCGGCGTGATCGGTGCCACTGCCGAGGTTTCCTGGCCGCAGCCCACCCGAGCAGGCGACCGGCTGCGTGTGCAGAGTACCATCGTGAGCATCACGCCCTCGCGCACGCGCCGCGACCGCGGCATGGTGGTGGTCGAATGCATCACGTCCAACCAGCGGGGCGAAACCTTGCAGCGCATGACGAGCAAGGTGCTGTGCTTTGCACGTGAGCCCTAGGCGCCCCGCCGGGGTCAGTAGCGGATGAGTTGTTCGGCAGTGATCATGCCGCTGGCATCGCCACCGGCCCGCTCTGAGTCCTTGATCGCCGCAGGCATTGCACCTGAGCGCTGAGCGTTGCGGGCCGCCGTTATCAGCTGAAGATTGCGAGCGTACAGCGCACGATTGGCGCCGACACGAAGATTGGAGCGGGCCGCCAGCGTCTCGGCCTGCTGGTATTGCCCCTGCTGCAAGCGCAACACACCCAGGTAATGCAAGGTGGCGGGATTGTTCGGCTGTATGTGCAGCGCGCGTTCCAATGTCGCCGCAGCCTGGTCCAGATGACCTTCTGCATATTGCTGCGAGGCGGCTTCGATCAACGCGGTGGAGGCGTTGTTGCTACGGGCTTGAGTGGCACGGCCGCCAGCCATGGCACACTGGGATACGATCACCGTCAGACACAGGCATAAAGCCAACCATACAGGCGTGCTTGGCATCGGAAACGAACTCGACAAGACCGGGTGGACTGCCACGCGATGGGCAGGTTTGCAGCCGTCCAGGTTGGCTGGGCCCTTGTTCGAAAGGCAAGGGATGCTATCGACCGGGCCCGCCGCTTGAAGTTCCACGTCGCCCGGCCTGATCCACCGCTTTCGCCTCACCCAAGGCTGGCCTAGGTCGGGATGAGGTTTCCAGCCTTGCAACGGCCAGCGGCCATCAGGGCCGTGCTCGCGGACAGGACCAATCGGCCAATTCCGATGGAAAGCCTGCCGTCTGCCAAAAACCAGGCTGCATCCTGGGATCCAAAGGCGTTATGGTTAGCACCATCCCCACGTCAATTGCCATGGAGGCAGTCATGACCACCCTCTTTCGCGCCAGCCTGCTGCTGTTGATCGTCGGCATGATCCTGGGCGACATCGTGCTCGCCAGCGTTGGCTTGTGCGGTGTGTGTGGCATTGCCGTGCATGGCACGATCCAGCAGGATGCCCGGGCAGAGCCGCCCGCCGAATCGGACTTCATTGCATAGCTGGCGCATGGCCATAGCTGCGCGCCGATCATCTACACTGCTCGTTGTCGCCGGGCAGTGACTTGCCCTGCGCTTTTCCCGGACGACAGCACCACGGTTGTCAAGGATCGGTACTCAATAGGCCTTAGCAGTGGCGAAACCCAGGATGCTCGAAACCGTCGTGTGGCGTCTCGGCCTCGCTGTCCTCCTGGCGCTTGTGCTGCTGGGCAGCCTGCGCGCCGATTGGGATTTCTCGCAGATCAGCCGACGGGCCCAGGCCCTCTATGGCCCTCTGGGCCCAGGCCAGGCGCGCATCGATGCCTGGCAGCAGCTGCTTGCCACCCAGCAACAAGGCAGCGAGCTGGAACGGCTGCGGCAGGTCAATCTCTTCTTCAACCAGCAGTTGCGCTACGTCGAAGACATCGACCTGTGGCGCGACGTCGATTACTGGGCCACACCGATCCAGTCACTGATCAAGGGCGCAGGCGATTGCGAGGACTACGCTATCGCCAAGTACTTCAGCCTGCGGCGCATGGGCATACCCAGCGAGAAGCTGCGCATCACCTACGTCAAAGCCCTGCGCCAGAACAGGGCGCACATGGTCCTGACCTATTATTCGACCCCACAGGCCCAGCCGCTGGTGCTCGACAGCCTGATGGACGCGATCAAGCCGGCGGGCGAGCGCACCGACCTGTTGCCGGTCTACGCCTTCAACGGTGAAGGCCTCTGGCTGACCGGCGCCTCGGGGAACAAGAAAGTCGGCGATACCAAACGGCTGTCGCGCTGGCAGGACGTGCTGAAAAAGATGCAGGCCGAAGGCTTCCCGGCCGAACCGGTCTACTAAGGAGCGCAGATGTCACTGTTCAAACAATTGCTGTTCGCCATTTGCCTGTTCCTGGTGGTTGCCTTCACCGGCAGCTTCATGGTCAGCCTGGAAAGCTCGCGTAGCCAGTACGTGAACCAGCTGCGCTCTCATGCCCAGGACGGTGCCACTGCATTGGCCCTGTCGCTGACGCCGAACATCGACGACCCGGCCATGGTCGAGCTGATGGTGAGCTCGCTGTTCGACAGCGGGTACTACGCCAGCATCAAGGTCATCGACCTAGCGTCCAACGCCGTGCTCGTGGAGCGCCACGCCGAACCCGATAGCAACGGCGTGCCCGCCTGGTTCATTCGCCTGGCGGGACTGCAGGCCGCCGGCGCGGACGCCATCGTCAGCCGTGGCTGGCAGCAGGCGGCACGGGTCGAGGTGGTCAGCCACCCCATGTTCGCCCTGGCCAAGCTCTGGCAAGGCGCCCTGGGCAGCCTGGGCTGGCTGCTGCTGTGCGGGGCCCTGAGCGCCGTGTTGGGCGCCCTGCTGCTGCGCCGCCAATTGCGCCCGCTCGATTACATGGTTGCCCAATCCCATGCCATCGCCCGCCGGGAGTTTCTCAGCCTGCTGGATCTGCCCCGCACGCCCGAACTGCGCCGCGTGGTGCAGGCCATGAACCAGATGGTCGAGAAGCTCAAGGCGCTGTTCCACGAGCAGGCCGAGCGCAGCGAGCAGCTGCGTGCCGAGTCGTATCAGGACAGCCTCACTGGCCTGGCCAACCGGCGTTACTTCGAGATGCAGCTCAACGACCAGGTCAGCAACGTCGAGGACGCCCGAGCCGGCTACCTGTTGCTACTGCGCCTCCAGGACCTGGCCGGCCTCAACGCGCGCCTGGGCGGGCAACGTACCGATCAGTTGATCCAGGCGGTGGCCGAACAGCTGCGCCGCGCCTGCGCCTCCCATCCCCAGACCCGCGACCTGATCGCGCGCAGCCGTGGCGGCGAGTTCGCCGTACTGGCGCCGGGCCTGGACTTCGAGCAAGCCGTGCACCTGGCCCAGGCATTGGAGCGAGACTTGCACAGCCTGCACCAGACCGAGGCCAGCGATGTCAGCCCGGTGGCCCGCATGGGCCTTGTCCCCTATACGCCAGGCGATGAGCCCGACGCACTGCTCAAGCTGGCCGATGAAGCCCTGGCGCGCGCCGAGCACCAGGGCGCACCGAGCTGGGTGTGCCTGGAACGCAGCGCCGCGACGCAGGCACCCGACAGCCAGAATGCCTGGCACTCGCGGCTCGACCGGGCCCTGGACCGGGAGCTGTTCGAGCTGTTCTTCCAGCCGGTGGTCGATTGCCAGGTGCCGAGCCGGATCTTGCATTACAAGGTCATTTCCCGACTGCACGATGATCAGGGCGAGCCGTTGGCGGCGGGTCGCTTCCTGCCGTGGCTCGAGCGTTTCGGTTGGATGCCGCGCCTGGACCTGTTGATGCTGGAGAAGGTCCTCAGGCATCTCGAAGGCCACGATGCCTCCCTGGCACTGAATCTCTCGGCCGCCACCCTGGCCGATGACGGCGCGATGCGCCAGGTCTACGAACAGCTCGGCCATCATCGCGCATTGGCCGAGCGCTTGACCCTGGAAATCGGCGAAGAGCAACTGCCCCGGCAGGCCTCGCTCGAGCACTTGATCCGACGCTTGCGCGAGTTGGGCGTTGGCCTGGCGCTGCAGCGCTTCGGCGGGCGCTTCAGCATGATCGGTAACCTGGAAAACCTCGGACTTGCCTACCTGAAGATCGACGGTAGCTACATTCGCCACATCGATCAGGAGCAGCATAAACGCCTGTTCATCGAGGCCATTCAACGGGCGGCGCACAGCATCGACCTGCCGCTTGTTGCCGAGCGGGTCGAGTCCGAAGGGGAGTTGAACGTACTGCGCGAAATGGGCGTGCAGGGGATACAAGGGCAGCTGGTAGGCGAGCCTGCGCCCTATCGCTGACGTCAGCGCTGCCGCCCCCGGACGGGCTCAGATCAGGCCACCGCCCTCGTCTTCCTCGATCAGGTTGTTCAGGCTGCCGAGCGCCTTGCGCGCCGAGGAGCGGTTGAGCAGTTTGGACTGAGCGTCCGGCGGCAAGTCGGTGATGCTGATCACGCCCTTGGTGGTCAGCACATCGATCAGGTCTTCGAGCACACGGATCATGTCCAGGTCACTCTGCTTGAGCTGGCGAAGGCTGTTTTCCACCACATCGTCCGCGAACCAGGCCTGGATTTCGCCATGGTCGGCGGGGAGTATTTCCGTGTACTCGGCGTAAGGAGCGGCTTCGACCCGCAACAGTTGGCCTGCGGCATCGCGTTGCACGTAATACATGGTATCGACCCTCGTGACGTGTTGGTTTCGCCTTGTCTGGCCTTTGCGCGAATACATTTCATACAGCCCCTCGCTACGCAGCATAGGCAAAGATCGCCGGGCAACAAGTAAGGCGAGCCTGTTCATTATCGCGGGATAGTCCGTTTGGAGGATTCCTCTGCAGCGGCGCCGATCAACCATGGCCACGGTCATCTCACACCCACGCCTTGTGTCAAGGAGCGCTCCGTGCAGAAAGTCATCTACCTGCTTTGGCAACCCGAGCACGACACGTTCGATTCGTTCTCACAGCAATTGAGCGGCCCCCTCGCCGACCGCCTGCAAACCCTTGGCGCCCGGCACCTGCAGCTGAACCTGGCCGACGCCGACGTGAGCGCCGCCAACGGCTTGCGCCAGACACAGGCAGGCCCCCTGCCCCAGGCCGTACTGAGCTTCTGGCTGGACAGCGCCGCCGGCGAATTCCGCCGCCCATTCGACGAGACCTTGCAGGTGATCTGTTCGCGCATTGCGGGGTACCTGGTCTGCGAGTCGGTGCCCATCCGCAACACGCGATTCCCCGCCTGCCCCGGCCAGCGCACCCACGGCTTTTCGCAACTGGCCTTCCTGCAACGGCCGGCGCGCTTGAGAGGCCTGGCTCGAGGTCTGGCAAAACCACCACACACGGATAGCCATCGATACCCAGGACAACTTCCAGTACGTGCAAAACCTGGTGGTGCAGGTGCTCACCCCTGGCGCCACCGCGTTGGCGGCCATCGTCGAGGAATGCTTCCCGCCGGCAGCCATGGACGATCCGCAGGCGTTCTTCGATGCGCCGGGCGATGAGGCGAAGTTCCAACACAACCTGGCGCTGATGATGGACAGCTGCCAGCGCTTCATCGATTTCGACCAGCTGGGCGCACTGCCCACCAGCCAATACCCCCTGTCACTGGAGTTCCTCGCATGAACCGTCTTACCGGCAAGACAGCCCTGGTCACCGCCGGGGGTCTGGGTGTAGGCCAAGGCATTGCCCTGGCGTTGTGCGCCGAAGGCGCGCGGGTGGCCGTCGCAGACGCACACTGGCCCCCTTGGAAGCGACCTGCGCGCAAATCCGCGCGCGCGGTGGCGAGGCACTGGCGGTGGTCTGCGACGTCACCCAGGCGCAGGCCATCGAGCAGTGCGTGGCCCAGGTGCTGGAAGCGTTCGGCACGATCGACATCCTGGTCAACAACGCCCAGATCGTACCCCTGGACCGATTGCTGGAGGTCAGCGACGAGGCCTTCGCCCAAGGCATGGACTCAGGCCCCCTGGCCACCCTGCGCTTGATGCGTGCATGCCACCCGTATCTGCGGGGCGGCGGCGTGGTGGTCAACCTGGCCTCCTCTGCCGCAGTGCGCTGGGACGCCTGCGGCTATGGTGCTTATGCGGCGGCCAAGGAAGCCATCCGCTGCCTCAGCCGCGCAGCCGCATGCAAATGGGGGCCTGATGGCATACGCGTCAACGTGATCGCGCCCCACGCCTTGTCTCCAGAGCTCGAAGGCTGGATGCAAGCCCACCCGCAAGAAGCCGAAGCGTTCCTGCAGGGCATTCCGCTGCGCAGGGTCGGGGATTGCGAAAACGACATCGGTCGAACGGTCGCGTGGTTGGCCAGCGACGAAGCAGGCTATTTGACCGGCGCCACGCTGCCGCTCGATGGCGGCCAGGCGTTCTGGGGTTGAGCATGCAGTAGCGCCAGCCTCCTGGGACGCTCCGGAGGCTGGCGGCCATTACCGGCAGATCAAGGTGGAAAACCCAACCCTGCGGAAAGATCGGCCCCCTTGGCATCACGCGCCGTGCCAGGCGCCTGTTGCCCCGAGGTATCGTCGACGGCGTGTTTCACCGACGCCTTGAGCCCCTCGCCCTTGGCCTTGAGCGCGTCGGTGACCCGATCGCTGCTGGGCCCCATGAGCCGATCCTCTTGACGCGTGCCGGGCAGCGCAGCGCCCAGCGCCGCCCCCAGCAGTACGCCCAGCGCGGCCAGCACCAGCGGCTGCTCCTTGAGCAGGTGGTCCATCTGGCCCTTCAGGGCGGTGGCCTGGTCGCCTATCTGATGTGCGCGGCTGCCCAAGGATTGGGCAGAATCGCTCACCGAGGCGCGTGCGCCCTGGCCGAGCTCGCTGGCGCGGTCCCTCGCATCGTGGGCTTTGCTGCGCACCTTGTGGCTGGCATCGTGCACCGTCTGTGCGGCTTGGGCGAATGCACCTTTCACGGAATCGACCGCATCACCCAGTTTTTCGCCCAGCCCAGGCCCTGTGGATGCAGGGCCTGGATTAAAGGGCCGGTGCTGGTTAAGGCCCAGCCAAGCCAGGCCCAGGACCGTCAGGGTCACAGGTACCGGGTTGTTCTTGAGGGTGGTGCCCAGGTTGTGCAGGAACTCGCCACCATTGCCTTTGCCATAGGCAAGCAGCCTGTCGACCAGTTGCCCAGGGCTCAGTCGTTGTTCCAGTGCATCGACCAGTTCGTTTATGTGCTCGCGCTTGGCGTTGATTTCCTGCTCGAGCAAGTCGGGGTCTTTTTGTGCGTCGCGTTCGAAGGCGCTGGTCATGGCAGTTTCCTCTTCAAGGTGTCCTTGTCCTGCTCCATGGCATGCAACGTACGGTCAGGTCTGAGGTGCGAAGGCTCGAACTGCTTCTTGCCCGATTGCACCATGATCAAGCCGACGATGACGGTGACGGCCCCCACGATCAGCGCAGCCAGCCACGGCTCCAGCACCATCGCCAGGGCATAGACCGCCGCCAGCAGGAGGATGACAAAGCCTGCCAGCAACACGATCGCGCCGGTCGCTACGGCCGCCGTGCCGGCCTTGAGCGTGGCCAGGTTCTGTTGCAATTCGGCCTTGGCCAGTGCCAGCTCCTTGGTGAACAGTTCCGGGACTTCGCGCATCAATTGGCGCAGCAGACCCGTCACGCCCACGGGATCGTCGACCGTCGGATGTGCAGTTGGGGGGTGTTGCAAAGGGTCCTTGTTCATCACTCGCCTCCTTTGAGTGGATCGCGATCCAGTGGGCTGTCACTCACCGGCCTTCCGGCGCCGAGCCCCACAGGGTCGACGGGGGTGTAGGGTTTGTGGGTGGACACATCGCTCGCCCGATCGGGCACGGCTGGCAGGGTGTGATCGGGCTCAGGGGGCGCGTGCGTCGTAGGTTGAGGGGGTTCGGCGGTTGCGTGGCGGTTGCTGGCACTGGCGAAACGCGACAATGCAAATCCCACCGCCACGCTGCCTGCGAGAAAGAGTGCAGGATTATCCCGCGCCAGTTGTGCACCTCGCTGTAGCAGGCTTTCGGCACTTTCATGACGAACCTGCTCAGCGAAGCTGCCCATGCAGGTGGCCGCCTGGTTCAGATAGTGGGAAAGCCCTAGGCTGTCGTGGCCTTCAAGCTCCGAAGCCGCCGAACGCGCGCCTTCCTTGAAAGCGTCTAGCTGCTCCGCCGCACGGTCGCGGTATTGCTCGTACTGGTGGGTACCTTGGGTTTTCGCATCATCGAGCAAAGCTCCGGCTTCATCGGCAATGGCGTGGAGGTGATCCTGTGTACTGCCCGGCCTGGAGGTGGCGCTGGGGTCGTTTTTTTTCATCATGACGTCCTCGAAGTTGACGATTGGGTGAATGCCGGAACTTGCGACATTCATTCGAGGGACGTGGGCGCAATACGGGGAGTTCAGTCAAAGCGATCGGCAACGGTTCGCCGCGGTGCCAATGGCTCGTGCACGATCCATTAGGGCCGTGCTTTAGCGCGCACCTGCCTGCGCCGATTTCCCAAACCGCCTGCACTTTTGATGCCCCGCGACATCAGGTGCACAACCCCAACGTCGCTGCCCGCCAGGCATGCGTCTGTATCAGCGCATGATGGACACCGACCACAGATTGCGCCTGGCCAACCAGCAGACAAGGACTGCCCGGTGTCAGCGGGTCTGACCATCGAGCGTTTGGCCTGAACTTCCTCAGGCTGTCCAGCTTCCTCTACTTAAACCACCACCGGCCCAACAGGCAGTTCCGTTTGCATGTTGGCCTTGATCATTCACGGCGATGGCTGCCTGAGAGAGGGTTCGATCATGATTGATCCGGCAACGGGAATGAAACCGGGTGAACGCTACCGGGTAAGCGATCCCGACGAGGTCCAGCAGTTTCCGGGATTCTTCCTGGACGGCAAGTATTACCTGGAACCGGAGCTGTTGACGGCCGTCGGCTGGCTGGAAGGTCGGCGGTTCATCTATGACAACCTTACGCCCACAGGCGAGCCGGTGTTCGCGGATCGCTTCGCCGGGACGGTCGAGGACCTGACGCTTCATGTGGTGGAGGGTCCGGCCCTTAAGCTGTCGAGGGTCGATGCCGGGGCTGGCGAAGCGGCTGCGTCTCACACCGAACGCGCCAGTGCTACGCCGCACCGCCCCTCGGTCCAGCGCCGGCTGCAGGGCCAACTGGTGGTCATCACCGGCGCATCCAGTGGCATCGGTCGGGCCACGGCCAAGGCCTTTGCTTGCCAAGGTGCCCGCCTCGTGCTGGCCGCCCGCGACGAACAGGCGCTGTTCGAGGTACTGGATGAGTGCACCGAGTGTGGCACCGATGCCTTGGTCGTGGTTACCGACGTCACCCGTAGCGAACAGGTCGAAGCGCTGGCCGTACGGGCGGCGGAGTTCGGCCACGGACGCATCGACATCTGGATCAACAATGCCGGTGTCGGGGCCGTGGGCAGCTTCGACCAGACGCCGCTCCCCGCCCATGAGCAAGTCATCCAGACCGACCTGCTCGGCTACTTGCGTGGCGCTCACGCGGCGCTGCCGTATTTCAAGGCCCAGGGGCGCGGGATATTGATCAACACCTTGTCGGTCGGCAGTTGGGTGGCCCAACCCTATGCAGCGGCCTATTCGGCCAGCAAGTTCGGCTTGCGTGGCCTGACCGAAGCGCTCAGGGGGGAGTTGACGGAATATCCGGACATCCATGTGTGCGATATCTACCCGGCGGTGATGGACACGCCGGGTTTCAGGGACGGCGGCAACTACACAGGCCATGCGCTCAAACCACCGGGGCCCGTCTACGATCCGGCGTTGGTGGCCTGCGCAGTATCGCCCCGTGCCCACACCACTGTGGGCTCAGCGGCGCGGCTCGCGCACCTGGCCAGTCATCTGGTGCCTCGCCTTGCCCAGCTCACCGGCTGGCTGACCCGTCTGGGCATCGAGCGTAGCCCGAAGGCGGCGGTGTCGGACGGCAATCTGTTCAAGCCTCCTGCTGGCACCCGTGGCGTGCAAGGGGGTTGGCGCACCGACGTACACCCTGCACCTGCGTTGCTGGTCACTGCGGCGGTGCTGATCCTCGGGAGCTGCGCGCTGGCCACGCTTCGACACAAACGGCGCTGAGTGCTCGTAGGCTCTGGTAGGTATGGTCCGACGACACCCTTGCAGGACCCGGCACCACCTGTCGCGTCATCGGACCCTCGCCACCAACTTCCAATGGCCAAGGGGGCCATCGCCAATTTTTCCGCCGGTCTTGCGCAACTGCTGGGCAGCAAGGGGATCCGGGTCGACGGCGTGGCCCCGGACCCGGTCTTTGTCCTGCTCGGCCCCGACGAGGGCAGCTACATCTCCGGGTCACGCTATGGTGTGACAGGGGCACGCCGATGCTGTGAGGCGGCCCCGGGGTTTTGCGCAACACGCACAAGTTCATTGCGGCGAGTGGGTATACCGCCTTGCCGACCGCAGCCCTAGGCTTGTCGCTGACCTGTCAATCCATTTGGAGTGTCCACCATGTCAGCGCGCAGCCCTGAGATTGTTGCTTCACCGTCGGCGTCCGCCGTCGTCACGCCTGCCCTGTCCAAGGCGCTGGTTGTATTTCTGGCGTTCTGTTGCGGCGCCGTCGTTGCCAACCTGTATTACGCCCAGCCGATCGTTGAACTCATTGCGCCCAACATCGGGCTTTCGCCGCAGCATGCCAGCCTGATCGTGTCGCTGACCCAGTTGGGATATGCCGTTGGCTTGCTGTTGCTGGTGCCGCTGGCAGATCTGATGGAAAACAAACGCCTGGTCATCGGCTTTACCTTGGTGGTGGGGGCGTGCCTGGCGGCGGCAGGCTTTGCCGATTCGCCTTCGCTGTTTCTGGCCGCCTCGCTGATGATCGGCCTGACTTCCGTAGCCGTGCAGATCCTCGTGCCCCTGGCCGCGCACCTGGCGCCAGAAAGCAGCCGGGGTCGCGTCGTGGGCAACATCATGAGTGGCCTGCTGCTCGGCATCCTGCTCGCCCGCCCGGTCTCGAGCCTGCTGTCGGAGTACGTTGGCTGGAGGGGCGTGTTCTTCAGTGCCGCCCTGCTGATGGTGGCCATCGCAGCCCTGGTAGCAGTGCTGCTGCCTGAACGGATCCCGAACCATCACACCACCTATGGCCGCTTGATCGGATCGGTGTTCGCATTGGCCAGACGCTATGCAGTGCTGCGCGAGCGCTCGCTGTACCAAGGGCTGCTGTTCGCAAGCTTCAGCTGCTTCTGGACCCTGGCGCCCATCGAGCTGATCCGTCATTACGGCCTCAGCCAGAACGGCGTCGCGCTCTTTGCGTTGGTTGGGGCGGTCGGGGCGGTTGCAGCCCCCATCGCCGGGCGCCTTGCCGATGCAGGTCACGGGCAGGTCAGCACCTTGGCTGCCTTGCTGTTGGCGCCCGCCTCGCTACTGATCGGTGGCATTCCCGGGCTTGGCTACCTGGGCCTGGTAGTGGCAGCTGTCGCCTTGGACTTTGCCGTGCAGTTGAACATGGTCCTGGGGCAACGTGAGGTCTACGCGCTGGACCCGCACAGCCGCGCTCGCCTCAACGCCGTGTTCATGACCAGCATCTTCGTCGGCGGCGCAGTGGGCTCGATGATGGCAAGCCCGCTGTACGAGCGTTTCGGATGGAGTACCGCGCTCTATACCGCTGCCCTGCTCCCGGTCTTGGCATTGCTGGTGTTCGTGGTCAAACACAGGAACGCTCGCTGAGCCGGCATCGCGCTACCTCGATGAGCCTTGACATGGCTATCATCCGTGCAGCCGTTACCTTCGGGCTGGCGCTCCCGGTCCTCTTCGACAAGGTTGTACGTATGGATAAATTTCTGGCATTGAGCATGTTCGTCGAGACGGTACGCTGCGGCGGCTACTCCGCAGCGGCACGGAAGCTCGGCGTGGCCACCTCGTCGGTGGCCCGTCAGGTTGCAGCGTTGGAGGCGGACCTTGGGGCCACGCTCATCACCCGCAGCACGCGGCGCAACAGCCCGACCGACCTGGGCCAGGCCTACTTTGCGAACGCGGTGGCCATCCTCGATGCGCTGGCTGCGGCCGACAGCCTGGTGATGGACCGGGGGAGCGAGGCCAAAGGCACGCTCAGGGTCAGCGTGCCGGTGGAGTTCGGCCGTCACTTGATTTCACCGCATCTGGGGCGTTTTCTCGATAGCCACCCGGGGTTGGAAGTCACCCTCAACCTCAGCGATGAGCGGGTGGATCTTTTCAAGGAGCGCATCGATTTGTCCGTGCGTTTAGGGTCAACGGTTTCCAGCGATGAAGTCATTTGCACCCCGCTCGGCCACTTCCAGCGTTGGCTGGTGGCAAGCCCTGCCTACCTCGAGCAGCACGCGGCCCCCGCCCATCCCCTCGAGCTGCCCCGCCACAGATGCCTGCGCTTCGATTACGGCGGGCCCATGCGCGCCTGGCAGTTCCAGATCGACGACCAGACGGTGCCGGTCCAGGTGCACGGCCAGATGCAGAGCAACAACGCCGACGTTCTCCGCCAGGCTGCCGTCGCCGGTCAAGGCATCGCGCTGCTGGCCGACTGGCTGGTCGCCGAAGACGTCCGGCACGGCCGGCTGGTCCGCTTGCTGCCAATGTTCGAAGTCAATCCAACCTCGGTCGACACGAGCATCAACATGGTGTATTTGCCGGCCAATCGCGAGTCCACGCGTATCAAGGCATTCGCTCGGTTCATGAAAACACTGCTCGACCGTTAATGGGCAACATCATCCTTCGCGGATACACCCTACGACTTCACCGCCGTGATCATCGGTGAATTCCAAGCCATATAACGCGTCGTTGCAAAAGCGTGACAGAAGTTAACGCACTGGTTGTTATACCCCTACAGTTCGATGATCTAGTCTACTGGGACGCCGTTTGAGGACAGTGCCAGGGACCGTTATGAGACTGTACGAATTCATCGAGGGCAACATGGAGCCGATCCTCCAAGCCTGGGAGGATTTCGCGCGTTCGGTGGAGACGCAGCAGCCAAATCTGGATGCGACCGGTTTGAGGAATCACGCCGAGAAGATCCTGCACACGGTCGCTCAGGACATGCGAACGACTCAGACAGCCCATCAACAGTCTGAAAAAGCGCAAGGAAGGGGGCCGCAAATATCCAGCGAGACAGCGGCCCAGACACATGCGGTGGTACGTCTGATGGCAGGCTTCTCCATGGATCAGATGGTCTCCGAATATCGAGCGCTGCGCTCCAGTGTGCTCTCCCTCTGGCTTAAGCACGAAGCATTCGACCAACACCAGGTCCCAGACATGATTCGGTTCAACGAGGCAATAGACCAAGCCTTGGTAGAGTCGATCGCAGCTTATGGGGTGGCAGTGGAGTCGACACGAAAAAAGGTGCTTGCCGTGTTAGGCCATGACCTGCGTTCACCGTTGGGGGCGGTACACATGGCTGGCGATCTGCTTTTGCACCAGAAAGGGCTGGATGAAAGAGGCAAGGCACTGGCATCCCAGGTTTGTACAAGCGCTCGCCGCGCTACGGCCATTGTGAATGACCTGCTCGACCTGGCGCGCTGCAATCTGGGTACCGGCATCCCGGTCTATCCAGAGGAGGTCGAACTGAACCCGATATGCCGCACCGTGATCGAGGAGTTGCAAACCGCTTTCCCGCTGGCCGACATCGTCTTTGACGAAGTCGCGCAGGTGACCGGCCCGTTTGATTCGGCCCGTATCGCCCAGGTCTTTTCCAATTTGATAGGCAATGCCATCCGCCACGGCGATATAGCCTGCCCTATCAAGGTCACGGTGGAGAACGACGCTATCGGTCCGCGTGTGACAGTCCACAACTGGGGAGAACCCATCCCTGCTGACGTGATCCCCTACCTCTTCAAGCCGGAGGGGCGATATTCCAGTTATGCCGCCGGAGAAAAGGGTTCAGCTGCAGGTCTTGGGCTAGGGTTGTTCATCGCGGCGGAAATCGTTGCCAGTCACGGCGGCAGGATTGAAGTCATGTCGAATAAAGAACAAGGGACGACGTTTGCGGTGTTGCTCAAGGGATGAGAGTGAAGTCAAAAATCGATCTGCCTCGTGTAGCTGGCAATCAGCGGCAGCCCTTGGGCAATGGCACTGGCTTCAAGCTTGGCACGCTCGGCGTCGAGAAAGACATACGCGGCCTGCAAGGTGGAGATCTTCGCTTGAATCTCGGCCATCTTGCCGGCAACCAAGGCTGCGCCTTGGGCGCAATTGATCGAGTTACCGCGCCTGGCCGCCAGGATGTCCCCGATCTCGGCGAGTGAAAATCCCGCACCCTGGGCACTTTGAATGAATGCCAGGTCACTAACGGTTTGATCGCTGTAGCTGCGGTAGTTATTGGCCTGTCGATGGGCCACGATCAACCCAAGCTTTTCGTAATAGCGCAACGCGTGGCGGCCGAGTCCACTTCGGCGCTCCAACTCTCCAATGTTCACCTAAAGAAACTCCTTGACTGTAGAGCACGCTCTACACCTTAGCCTGCACCCATCATCCAAACAAGGAATCAGGCATGAGCGTGGAATGTTTCGTCACAGGCGGCAGCGGATTTATAGGCCAACACCTACTGGCCCGTCTTACTGCGACAGGGCACAAGACCTGGGTGCTCATGCGCAATCCTGGAAACATCGAACGGCTCAGAGAACAGGTAAGTCGGCTGGGCGGTAACCCTGCGCATGTCCACGCGGTTGAAGGCGACATCAGCACAGAGGGGCTTGGTCTGAGCGAGGCGGACCAGGCGTGCGTGTCTTCGGCTTCGGTGATTTTCCACCTTGCGGCGGATTTTTCCTGGGGGCTGACGATGGAGCGCGCCCGCGCCGTCAATGTGCAAGGGGCGCTCAGAGTCGCCAGGCTTGCGGCGAGCCAGGACATCCGCTTGCTCATGGTAGGTGGCTTCATGCTGCAAAACCTGGCCCACCTTGCCAGGATCGGCGTCGATAACGAGCGTCCTGAGAACACAGATTGGCCTGCAGTCTACGCCCGTGCTGGGGGCTACGAAGGCAGCAAGATCGAGTCCCATTTCGCAGTCATGCGTTACATGCACGATGCCGGTGCGGATTACACCGTTGTCCATCCTGCTACGGTGTGTGGCCACAGCGAGACTGGGCACATCCCGCAAGGACAACCTCTGGCCGAGCTCATTCGAAACCTGGCACAAGGCCGGTTCAAAGCGATCCCCGGCTCTGCCAGGCACTGGTTGCCATTGGTCAGCGTCGATTACCTGGTGAAGATGATGACCTGCGTGGCGTTCGACCCTTCGATGACCAACCGGCAGGTCCTGGCGCTCTACGCACACACACCGAACCTGCAAGGGATGCTCGAGCAGATCGCAGGAACGCTGCAGGTCAAGGCACCCCGCCGCCATGTACCGATAGGTTTGCTCAGGTGGATTTTGACGATTCCGGGCCTGGCGGCCCGACTGGCGGTCAGCGCCGAATCATTGGACTTCATTCAGACCCAGCGCTTCGACATGCGTCAAAGCGAGCTTCTAGAGCACAAGTATCAATTCACACACCCCGACATGGCGCGGACGCTGGAAAAGACGGTGCGCTACGTCAAAGGCGACTTGCCCCACTGAGGCAACCCGGTTGAGCGGGCTCGAACAATACCTGTGACAGCGGGCCCATGCTCCAAACGCATGCCGCAGGACGCCGGTGCCCATCGATAGAAACAAGTGCCCTGGGCACTCCAAAGACCCATGACAAGGAATGTATTCATGCAGTCTCATTTCGGCAAAGGCGTCCTCTTTGCCCTGGGCGCCGCAGCCCTGAATGCAACAATCGGCGTTCTCAGCAAGGTATTGATGAACAGTGGATTCAGCTCCAGCAGCATCGCCTTGATCAAAACGGTGCTCGGCTGCCTGCTGCTGTCGGTCCTGCTGATGTTTCTCAAGCGGCCCGCGACCACGGCCAAGTGGCTCCCTGCAGCGGTGTGTGCCTTTCTCGGCATTTTCGTGCTGTTCCACTTTGAAACCTCGGCCTACAGCCATTACGCCGCGGCGGGTGTCGTCGTGATTCTGATGGCGAGCGCTTCCATTTCCTCGATCCTGCTGGGACGCCTGGTCCTCCATGACCCCATCACCGCCAACGCAACGGTAGGCGCCGGCTTGACGATCGCCGGTATTGCGGTGATTTTCGGCGCAGACTTGGGCCAAGGCTTCACGCCGCAAGGCGCAATACTGGCGTCGATTGGCGGCTGCGGTTATGGCGCATTTTCGGTGGCCATGAAACGCATGGGTGTTTCCGGCGGGCTGCATTTCACGCGGCAGCTGTTGTTTTTCGGAAGTCTTTACCTGCTGATGCCAGCTGCGACCGATGGTTTCATCCTGGGCGAACTGTCGCTGGCGGCGATCACGGCGTTGCTGGCATTGGCGGCATTGCCGACCATCCTGGGTTTCTTTTGTACCACCAAGGCCATCGAATATTTAAAGCCATCGCAAGTTCAAGCACTGGAACTGACCGAGCCGCTGTTTGCTGCACTGCTGGCGTTCGTGATGCTCAATGAGGTGCCGCGAGACACGCTGTACCTGGGGGCTGGCCTGATTCTCTTTGGCCTGTGCTTCTCCAACGAGCTGATCCGACTGGGCAAGAAGGCGCCACAGCCGTCCGGCGTGTAGTTCGTCTTCAGAAGCTCCGACACGACGCGAGCCGGCGCCCCGAGGTGCGCCGGCTCGCGTCGCTGCATTACCAGACCGCGATGTCGTACGTCAGGTAGATTCGGTTGCTGTCGCGACCGCGGGAAAAATCAGAACGGTAGACATAGTTGCGCAGTTTCACGCCCAACCCTTTGACGGGGCCGGACTGCACAACGTAGGCGAGTTCCATATCACGCTCCCATTCGTTGAGCTCAGCGTCAGCGGAGCGACCATTGTCCCCGCTCAGGTAGCGCGCCATGAAGGTCAGCCCGGGGATACCGGCCGCTGCAAAGTTGTAGGCGTAGCTTGCCATCCAGGTTTTCTCTTCCTCCTCGATGAACTTACCGATGCCGACGTTGCTGAACGAGTAGACCGTCGCGCCGCTGATGTATGGCAGCCCAGCATCGCCGTCGAGCACTTGGTAACCGGCACCGACGGTGTGCCCGGAGTGGGTATACGACACCTGCCCACTGAACATGTCGTTGTCGATCTTGCCGCCGTGAGCGGCTCCGCTGTCGCGGCTTTTGAAGTAGCGCACGTCGGTGGTGAACACCCCGCCGGCCAGCGGCAGGTCGTGTACCAGGCCGGCGTAGTCCTGACGGTAGAAGTGTTCGAGCTGGCCGTGGAAGTAGCTCACACGCAGTTGCTTGTTGATGGCGTAGTCAGCGCCGGCAAAGCTGAAATCGCCAGACTCCTCGCCACCATAGCCATCCAGGTACAGGCCCGTGCTATCGGACGAGTCCCGCTGTTTGAAGCGATCCAGGTGGCCGGCGGTCAGGGTCAGGCCCTGGACATCGGTACTGGTCAGTTGCGTGCCTTGATAGGTCTGAGGCAGTAGCCGCGCATCGTTGTAGACCAACACCGGCGTCTTGGGCAGCAAGGTGCCATGCTTGACCACGGTCTGCCCCACGCGCGCCTTGGCCGTCACCCCGGCGCTGGCGAATTCGTCTGCGGCACGGCCATCGTCGTGGACCGGCAGCAAGCCGGTACCGCTGCGCCCACGGCCCGAATCGAGCCGGACACCGACCAAGCCAAGGGCATCGAGCCCCACACCCAGCGGGCCTTGAGTAAACCCTGATTGGTAATCGAGCAGGAAACCTTGCGCCCATTCCACCCGCTCACTCTTGGCGTTCGCGGCAGCGCGGGGGCTCATGCCCTGTTCGTCACGGAAGTTTTCGTTGAAATAGACATTGCGCAGCTGCAGCTTGAGCTTGCCGTCATCGATGAATCCGGCAGCGCCGGCCACAGGCAGCCAGCCGCAGAGCAGGCCACAGGTGGCCCCACGGAAAACAGCTCGGGACATGTTCGGTACTCTAGTTGTTGTTCTTGGATAGAGGTGGGCGCCAGGAGCGCCCCATGCAGATCAGACGAAGAAGGACAGCGCCCCCGTGAGCAACGCCAGTGCCGTGATCACCAGCGAGGTGAGTACCGCCCATTTGACGGTGGCTTTCTGGAAGTCACCGATATCGCGATCGACCATGCCCACCAGCAGCAAGGTCGAAGCCACCAACGGGCTCATCAGGTGTACCGGCTGCCCCAGCACCGAGGCACGGGCGATTTCGACCGGGTCGATGCCATAGGCGGCAGCCGCGTTGGCCAGGATCGGCACCACGCCAAAGTAATAGGCGTCGTTGGACAGCACGAAGGTCAGCGGCATGCTGGTCAGCGCCACCACCAGCGGGAACCAGTGGCTCCAGGCCTCGGGAATCCAGTCGACCAGGGTCTGCGCCAGGGCATCGACCATCTTGGTGCCGGAGAAGATGCCCGCAAAGATGCCGGCGGCGAACACCAGCAGCACCACGGTCATGGCATTGCCCGAATGGGCGAGGATGCGCTCCTTCTGCAACTCCAGCTGCGGGTAGTTGATCATCAGCGCCGCGACGAAACCGATCATGAACAGCAGCGCGGAGTGCATCACGCCCATCACCAAGGCCGTCATGACGGCAATCACCAGCACCAGATTCACGTACGCCAGCCGTGGGCGCTTGTGCGGGTTGTCGCCGAGGATTTCCTTGATGTAGCAATTGCCGCCACCGGACTCCAGGGCGATGTTGCCGATACGTCGACGCTCGGCACGGCCCAGCAGGTAGGCGGTGAACACCACCCAAGCCGCCCCCCCGATCACGGTCGGCAGCATCGGGATGAAATACTCGGTGGCATCCAGCCCGAGCGCGGCGATGGCCCGGGTCGCCGGCCCGCCCCAGGGGCTCATGCCGCTCATGATGCTCAGCGACAGCATGGACACCGTGGCCAGGATCATCGGATTCATGCCGATGCGTTTGTACAGCGGCAGCATGGCCGCACAGGTGATCATGTAGGTGGTGGTGCCGTCACCGTCCAGTGCCACCAGCAGCGACAGCAGCGCCGTACCGATGGCGATCTTGATCGGGTCGCCATTGACGCGTTTGAGAATCTTGCGGATCAGCGGATCGAACAGGCCAGCATCGATCATCAGGCCGAAGAACAGGATGGCGAACAGCAACAGTGCCGCCGAGGGGGCCACCATCTTCAAGCCATCGAGCATCATCTTGCCCAGCTCGGGGGCAAAACCACCGATCACCGCGAAGACGATGGGTACCACGGTGAGCGCAACGATCGGAGACAGGCGTTTACTCATGATCAGGTAGGTGAAGGTCACCACCATGATCAGGCCCAGGAGTGCGAGCATGGTCTTTTCTCTTGTTTTTATTGTGTTGCGGCCATCGGCAAGGCAGACGGCCCCCTACCCCACTCGGCATCGCCGGGATGTCGAGTGGGATTTTACGTCAACGATGGGAGGTAGAAGAGGCTTTCAGCCGTGATGCCGAGGCTCGGCAGACCAGTCTGCCTGCGCAGTCTGCGTCTCGGCCGGTACAGCCGGGGTGCCGTTCAGGCGACGCAGCAAGGTTTCCCGTTCACAGGCGTTCTCCGACAGCGAGATGACCACGGTGGCCACGGCGTTGCTGGCCAGGCTGGTCAGGGCCCGCGCTTCGGACATGAAGCGATCGATGCCGATCAGCAAGGCCAGCCCTGCCAACGGGATGTCGTGGATGACGGTCAAGGTCGAGGCCAGCGCCACGAAACCACTGCCGGTCACACCCGCAGCACCCTTGGACGACAACAGCATGATCGCCAGCATCGTCACCGTCTGGCCAAGGCTCAGGTCGATGTTGCAGGCCTGGGCGATGAACACCGCCGCCAGCGACAGGTAGATGGCGGTACCGTCTAGGTTGAAGGAATAGCCGGTCGGCAGCACCAGCCCCACCACACCTTTCTTGCACCCCAGCTTCTCGAGTTTTTCCAGCATGCGCGGCAGCACCGGCTCGGTGGACGATGTGCCGAGCACCACCAGAAACTCCTCGCGGAAGTAACGCAGCAGCTTCCACAGGCTGAAGCCGTGTGCGCGGCAGATGCCACCGAGCACCACCAGCACGAAGAACGCGCAGGCGATGTAGAGCGTGCCGACCAGCTTGGCCAATGCGCCCAAGGAGGTCACGCCGTACTGCCCGACGGTGAAGGCCAGCGCCCCGAAGGCCCCGACCGGGGCGAAGCGCATCAGGTAACCGAAGATGCGAAACACCATGGTCGAGGCCGACTCCAGCACATCGAGTACCGGCTTGCCCTTCTCGCCCATGGACGACAGGGCAAAACCACTGAGCACCGCGATGAACAGCACCGGCAGCACTTCACCCTTGTTGAACGCCCCGATGAAGGTGTCCGGAATGATGTGCATGAAGAAATCGACCACGCTGAGCTTCGCCGCAGAGGCTGCGTATTGGCCAAGGCCCTCGGTGCTGAGGGTGGCCGGGTCTATGTTCATGCCCACACCCGGGCGGAACAGGTACACCGCTGCCAGGCCGATGATCAGGCTGACGATCGTCAGCCCTAGGAACAACAGCAAGGTCTTGCTCATCAACCGACCCAGCGAGCGCTTGTCGGTCATGCCGGCGATGCCGGTCACGATGGTGCAGAAGACGACCGGGGCGATCATCATCTTGATCAGCTTGATGAACGCATCGCCCAGTGGCTTGAGCGCAACGGCCTGTTGCGCCCAGAAGTGACCGACCACCACGCCCAGCAGGATGGCGCAGAGGATCTGGAAATACAGTGATTTCGCGAGTTTCATGAGGCATCACCCATTGTTGAAATTGTGCGGATGTGCGGGTTGCGATGTGATGCAAGCAGCTGCCTACCCCGCCAGCCTGCGCAAGGTTGGGGCGTAGACGAAGCCTGAAAACAGCCGGCGGGCGGTTCTAACCACAGAAGCCTGGAGCGTCTTGCCATCGGCGCCGCTGCGCGAAAGCGCGACGTCGATGCCACCGCTCGGGTGCTCCAGGCGCACTTCCTCCAGGTGCTGTGCTTGTTCGCCAAGCATGTCCATGATCACGGTGCCCGGGCTGACGCAGGCAGTCGCCAGCCCGATTGCACCAGTGATGGCCAAGGCGCGATGGCAGTTGTGAGGCATGAAGTAGCGCACTTGCAGCGTGCCGTCATAGCGTGGCGGGGAAACCAGTACGGGCTTTGGGATCACCATGCCGCTGACATCGCCCAGCCCCATGGCCTTGCCAGCCTTCAGGCGCAAGGCCTCCAGACGTTGCAGCAGGCGGGTGTCGGCATCCAGCTGTGCGGGGGTCTCGGAGCCGGTCACGCCCAGCTGGCTGGCCTCGACGATCATCATCGGCATGGCCATGTCGATGCAGGTCACCGGCACGCCGTCGATCACATCCTGGGCTTGGCCTGTGGGGAACAGCTTGCCGGTCTTGCTGCCTACCGCGTCGAGGAAGGTCAGGTGCACCGGGGCGGCAGTGCCAGGCACACCGTCGATTGCCGTGCGGCCTTCGTAACGCACGATGCCACCGGGCGTTTCCACCAGCGAATTGACAAAGGTGTTGGTGTTCAAGTTACGGATGCGTACCAGGGTCTTGCCATCCTGGGCCTTGACCAGCCCTTGCTCGATGGCGAACGGGCCAACGGCGCAGAGCATGTTGCCGCAGTTGGGTGCGGTATCGACCCGGCGCTGGGCGACCATGACCTGCACGAACAGGTAATCGACATCGGCGTCGGCATGCAGTGAGGGGCTGACGATTGCCACCTTGCTGGTCTGCGGGCTACCGCCGCCGATCCCGTCGATTTCCAGCTCATGCCCGGAACCCATCAGGTTGATCAGCAATTCGTCGCGTTCGACCACATTGGCAGGAAGATCCCATGCATGGAAAAAGGGCCCTTTGGAGGTGCCGCCGCGCATGAGTACGCAAGGAATTCGTTGCATGATTTCGCACTCTTGTTGATCAATGGGCATCATTGATGTTGTGGACACAAGATTGACAGGGATGGATAAATCAATCCAATGCAAATATCGTAGCCATTATTGCGATTGATGAATCAATCCAGAGCCAGGGCCAAAGAGCGATACGAGATGGAATACGAGCTGCAAGACATACGATCTTTCGTGAAAATCGCCGAACTGGGCAGCTTCCATGAAGCGGCGGAAGCGCTGCATCTGTCCCAACCCGCCCTGAGTCGGCGGATAAAAAAGCTCGAGGAAGGATTGGGCACCTCCCTGCTGGAGCGCACGACTCGCCGCGTCAGCCTGACCAGTGTCGGGCGGGACTTTCTGCCCAAAGCCAGGCGCTTGCTGGATGACTTCGAGGATTCGATCCTGAGCATTCGCGAACTCGCCGAACGACAGACCGGCCAGGTCACCCTCGCCTGCATCCCGACTGCGGCGTTTTATTTCCTGCCGTCGGTGATCCGCGACTACAACGAGCAGTACCCCAAGATCCGCATCCGCCTGCTGGACCTCAGCGCCAACGACGGGCTCGAGGCCGTGTTGCGGGGCGAGGCCGACTTCGGCATCAACATGATGAGCGGCCAGCACCCGGACATCGAGTTCGTCTCCCTGGTGCAGGAGCATTTTGTCCTGGCCTGCCGTCGGGACCACAAGCTGGCGAACCGCGACGCGGTGACCTGGACAGAACTGGCCGACTACCGACTGATCGGCGTAGGCCGGCTGAGCGGCAACCGGATGCTGCTGGACCATGCCCTGTCCGGGCTCAACCTGCGGCCCAAGTGGTTCTATGAGGTCCAGCACCTGTCCACCTCGCTGGGCATGGTCGAGGCCGGGCTAGGTGTGTCGGCCATGCCCAGCCTGGCCATGCCCAGCGCCGATCACCCGACGCTGGTCAGCGTGCCGCTGATCGAACCCCAGGTCACCCGCACCCTGGGACTGGTCTACCGACGCGGGGCATCGCTGTCGCCGGCGGCGGAGAAGTTCGTGTCGATCCTGTTGGACAAATGGCCCAACCGGTGAGCGAGACACGCAGAACGGTGCAGGGGAGAAACCGGCTGCATTCATGGCTCACTCCCCTTCCAGACCCAGGTTATTGGGCCGGCGCTTTTCGATCGCGAATTTGAGCAGTGCCGCACTGCGGAACAGGCCATGGGCGAACTTGCCGTAGGGCAGCGTGATGAACAGCGCCATGACGGTGCCCAGATGGATCGCCAGCAGGATCGCCATCGCGGCGGTGTCGCGCAGGCCCAGCAGGGCAAGGCCCGTGACGCTGACCAGCAAGAGCAACAGGATGAACGCCCGGTCCATGGGCCGCTGGGCAACATCGCCCTGCTCCGGCGCCCGGCGCAGGTTCAGCGCCAGTAACCCGGCGGGCCCGACGACCAAGCCAAGCCCACCCAAGGTCCCGAGCAACACCGGTGCGCTCAGCAGCGGATACGGCGCCGGGTAGCCCAACAGGTAGTGGTAGCCGGTGGCGACCGCTGTGGCAGCGAAGCACAACAGGAAGCCGTAGAAGGTGAAGTGATGGAAGCGCCGGCGCCAGAGGGTGTAGCGATCATCGGCGTTGTTGCAGCCCTGGCCATGCCCACCGTCCAGATACTTCAGGGTCAGCGCTGCGCTCGAGGCCTCGAGCACCGCCCCCTTGCCCGGTTGCGCCTGGGCCTGGGCAGGCGAGACCGAGCGCCAGAAACGACGCACCGCCACCGCCAGCGCCACACCTGCCGCAGCAAAGACACTGCCGAACATCAACGCCAAGGTGTTGTGCGGGAAGACCGCATAGAAATTCCCCGCCAACCGCCCGGGCAACAGCGTGCCGTTGGCCCACAATGCCAGCAGCAAAAACAGCGACAAGGCCACTGCCAAGGCACTGGCGACATAGGTGCCGTTGTGCCGATACAGCCGCCCGAAGAGACTCGGCCAGGCGTATTCGGCATAGGTCTGCCCGCGCACCTTGGCCATGGCCTGGGGCACGTTGACAGCGAATTCGTGGGGCTGGGCATACTGACAGGCGTGCAGGCAAGCGCCGCAGTTGTGGCACAGGTTGGCCAGGTAATGGATATCGGCCTTGCCGAACTCCAGCCTGCGGGTCATGGCCGGGAACACGGCGCAGAAGCCCTCGCAGTATCGGCAGGCATTGCAGATCCGCATCTGCCGGTCCACTTCCTGCTCCTCAAGGTTCAACACCGGGATCAGGGCGAGGGCCGGCTGGTCGGCATCAGGTTGGTGAGATTCAGGCAGTTGCGCGGTCATGGCGATTCTCTTGTTCTGGATATACATGGCCGGCAGCCGCCGCGGCACTGGTCCCGGCGATGCGGCCGAAGGCAGTGCCAATGGACATGCCGACACCCGCGGTGTAGCCCTTGCCGAGCACATTGCCCGCCATCATTTCGCCGGCGACGAACAGGTTCGGGCTGGGCCGTCCAGCGAAATGGACCGCGGCGGTTTCGTCGGTGCGCAGCCCCAGGTAGGTGAAGGTGACGCCGGGGCGCAGCGGGTAGCCGTAGTAAGGAGGGGTATCGATCGGTCGTGCCCAGTGGCTCTTCACAGGCTCCAGTCCCAGGGTGTGGCAGTCGTCCAACCGGGTGTGGTCGAAGGTGCCCGCCTGGCAGGCTCGGTTGTAGGCCCGCACCGTGTCGACGAAGGGCTGCACGGGCAAGCCGAGCAGGCCGGCCAGGGCTTCCAGGCTATCGGCGGTAGCCCCCGGGAAGACCGGCGGCATGAAGCGGCCAAGGGCTTTCTGGTCGATGATCGAGAAGCCCACCTGCCCGGGCTGTTGGGCCACCAGCCGTCCCCAGATGGCATAACGCTTGGGCCAGAAGTCTTCGCCTTCATCATAGAAACGCTGACCGTCGCGATTGACCACCACGCCCAGCGACACACAATCGATGCGCGTACAGATGCCGCCGTCGTACAACGGGGCCCGGGCATCGATCGCCACCATGTGCGCCTGTGTCGGGTCGCCGATCGTGTCGGCGCCCTGTTCGATCATGCGGCGCAACAGAACCCCATCGTTGAAACGCGTACCGCGAATCAGGAAGTTGTCCGAAGGCCACTCCCCTCGTTCGTTCTGCCCCCAGGCCTCGCGCAACCACTGGCGGTTGGACTCGAAACCACCGGCGGCAAGCACGCAACTGCGCGCCTCGATGCGTTCGGCAGGCAAGTGTCGGCCTTGGGCTTCACGCGCCGGCACGTACGCGGCAACAAAGCGTCCGTTGTGCAACTCTATGTCGGCGACGGGAGTGTCGTAGCGTATCTGTACGCCCAGGTGCTCGGCACTGCGAAAGTACGCATTGACCAGCGCCTTGCCGCCGCCCATGAAGAACGCGTTGGTTCGAGCGGTATGCAGCGCACCGGATAACGACGGCTGGAAGTGCACGCCATGGCGGCGCATCCAGTCGCGGCAATTGGAGGACGCGCGAATCACCAGGCGCGCGAGCGCTTCGTCGGTCTGGCCACCAGTGACCTTGAGCAGGTCCTGCCAGAACTCTTCTTCCGGGTATGACTCGACCAGCACGTCCTGCGGCCCGTCATGCATGCAGCGCAGGTTGCGGGTATGTTGGGAATTGCCGCCCCGCCAGGCACGAGGGGCCGCTTCGAGCAGCATCACGCTGGCTCCGGCCTCCCGCGCCATCAGCGCGGCACAGAGGGCGGCATTGCCCCCTCCGATGACAAGCACATCGATCATTTCGCCTCCAGATCACGAGGAGCCGACTGTTCGGGTGCTCCTCGTGACCGGGGACTCTAATGAGCGGGCATGGACGGCGAAACGCGATCGCCGAGGGGAGGCATTCAGTTTTGCTAAACGGTCCTGGGCGGCAATGGCGTGCCCAGGCTCAAAGTAACCGGGCACCCGGCCACCGCCCCTGCTCCACCAGCTCCCGTGCGAGCTCCTGCAGGACGATCCGGGTCGCCAACGCCGCTGGCGAAAGTTCGTCATCGGTGAGGCTGACGATCACGTTGCGCCGCTGCGCCTGAGCCTCATCGATGGCGAACACACGCAAGCCCGCCTGGTGCGCTCGGGCCACCGTCGCGCCGGGCTGGATGGTGGCGGCGTGACCTGCACAGACACAATCCATCAACAGCGACAGGCCATCGATTTCCATGACGATGTTGGCCTCCAGCCCGGCCCGCTCGAAGATCGAACGCAGTGTCGTGCGCAGGCCATGCTGTGTGCTGGGCATCACCAATGCAAGCGTCGCGATCTGTTCCAGCGTGAGGGCCTCGCCCCAATCGGCCTTGACCAACGGGGCGGGAACCAGAACGAACAGCCGCTCGTTCAGAAGCGGCCGGACATCCAGGCGCGGCCCCGACTCCGCTTGGAACAGCACCGCCAAGTCGAGGTGCCTGGCATTGAGTTGGTTCATCAGGTAGCCGGAGAGCATTTCCACCAGGTGCAGACGGATATCGGGATAGCGTTCGCGCATCCTGTCGATCAAGGCCAGGCCGAGAATCGAGGCGGTGGTCGGCGCAAGCCCCACGCTGGCATAGCCGCTCATGCGCCCGCTTTGCGCGGCAAGAACGGCATGCTCGGCCTGGCGAAGCGCCAGGCGTGCATGGTATTCGAAGGCCAGGCCCGCCGCCGTCGGCGAGACGCCCGTGCTCGAACGTGTCAAAAGCCGCGTACTCACCTCGCTCTCCAGCTTCGACAGTTGCTGGCTCAAGGCGGAGGCGCCGACCCCGAGCTCGATTGCAGCCCTGCCCAGGCTGCCGTACTCCAGGACACTCAGGAAATAGCGAAGCTGACGTAACTCCATACAGGTCTCTTTCAACGAAGGGGCCGATCCGCAACCATGTTAAAGGCATTTGGATCGGTTGCGCTTGATCGCCTGCGGGAGCGGGCTCACCTGCGACTGAGGCCTTCGCTCCTTGACCCACACGCAAAAGTCATTGTCCCGCCCGCTGCTTTTTCTCCCCCCTGCACCCGCCCAGAATCCGCCCCTGACATCACTTCCCGATCAGGAGAATCCGGATGAACTACTTCAAGCCCCTGCTACTGGCCGCCGCCCTGGCCACCACCGCCCAAGCAACCCTGGCAGCCGACTGGCAGGATTCGCCTTATGGCAAGCAGGACGAAATCGGCGCCGCCAACCTGCTGACCCCCGAGGTGGTCAAGCAGGCCGTGGGTCTGGTCAAGACCGGCAAGACCTACCCCTTGGCCGTGCCTGTGAGCAAGGACCTGCCCGCCTTCCGCCATCGCAGCTTCCACCTCTACAACATCCAGCCCGGCGAACAGGCCGGCCAGACGCTGGGCAAGAACAAGTTCAGCTTCAACGATGAACTGGTCAACGGCTGGACCGGCGTCGGCACCCAGCTCAACGGCATCGGCCATATCGGTATCGACAACGTCTACTACAACGGCAACAAGGCAGCGGACTTCGTCACCGTCGAGGGCGTCACCAAGCTCGGCGTGGAGAAAGTACCGCCCATGGTGACCCGCGGCGTGGTGCTGGACATGACCGCCTACTACGGCAAGGCCATCGTGCCGGGTGGCACATCGTTCACCGTGAACGACATCAAGGCTGTACTGAAGAAACAAGGCATCACCCTGCGCAAGGGCGATGTGGTGCTGTTCAACACCGGCTGGCTGGAGCTGATCGGCAAGGACAACCAGCAGTTCCTCGCTACCGAGCCCGGCATCGACCTGCCAGCAGCCCAGTGGCTCGCCGACCAGGGCATCGTCGCCTTTGGCGGGGACACCTGGGCCTCGGAGGTCTACCCCAACCCCACAGGCGAAGAGTTTCCGGTCAACCAGTTCATGCTGGCCAAACGCGGTATTTACAACCTGGAGCTGATCGACACCCGTGCCTTGGTGCGCGACAAGGCCTTCGAGTTCCTCTTCGTGCTGGGCCAGCCGCTGTACAAGGGCTCGACCCAGGTCAACATCAACCCGGTGGCCATCCACTGATCGCCGCCCAGGCGATCGTTGATTTCAAATCAAAAGTCCTTGGCGCAGTCGTGACTTAATCGGCCTTCCGGCCATTGCCATACTGCGCCTCACCTTCACACACTTCGCCCCCCAGGAGCCTTTGCAATGAAACCCGGACACGTCCTGTTCGCCCTGGCCATCGGGGCCTTTGGTATCGGTACCACCGAATTCACCCCGATGGGCCTGCTGCCGGTGATCGCCGAAGGCATCGATGTCAGCATCCCCAGCGCCGGCATGCTGGTGACCGCCTACGCCGTCGGCGTGATGGTCGGCGCACCGATCATGACCCTGCTGTTCAGCCGCTTTGGCAAGCGCGGCGCACTGATCGCGCTGATGGCCATCTTCACCGTGGGCAACCTGCTGTCGGCCCTGGCGCCGGGCTACGGCACGCTGCTCGCCTCGCGCCTGGTCACCAGCCTCAACCACGGCGCCTTCTTCGGCCTCGGTGCGGTGGTGGCGGCCAGCGTCGTGCCGCGCGAGAAGCAGGCCAGCGCCATCGCCACCATGTTCATGGGCCTGACCATCGCCAACATCGGCGGCGTCCCCGCCGCCACCTGGATCGGCCAGCAGGTCGGCTGGCGCCTGGCCTTCGCCGGCACCGCGCTGCTCGGCATCCTGGCCATGACCGCCCTGTGGTGGGCCCTGCCCAAGGGCGAGCGCGGCAGCGTGCCCGATGTGCGTCGGGAGCTCGCAGTGATTGCCCGGCCGAACGTGCTGCTGGCCATGGCCACCACGGTGCTCGGTGCTGGCGCGATGTTCACCCTATACACCTACGTCGCCCCGGTGCTGGCGGACCTCACCGGCGCCTCGGACCGCTTCGTCACCCTGGGCCTGGTGCTGATCGGTGTGGGCTTCACCTTGGGCAACAGCCTCGGCGGTCGCCTGGCCGACTGGTCGCTGGACGGCTCGGCACGTCTCTTCCTCGGCGTACTGGCGCTGATCATGGTGCTGATGCCGTTCGTGCTGGGGTCCCACGTCGGCGCGGCGCTGGCCTTGCTGGTCTGGGGCATATTCACCTTCGCCGTGGTACCGCCGCTGCAAATGCGCGTGATGATCGCCGCCAGCGAGGCTCCGGGCCTGGCCTCGTCGATCAACGTGGGCGCCTTCAACCTCGGCAATGCGGTGGGGGCAGCGCTGGGTGGCGCGGTCATCAGCTTGGACCTGGGCTACGCCGCGGTACCGGTCGCCGGCGGCATGCTGGCGGCAGGCGGCCTGCTGCTGGTCTGGCTGGGCGGACGCAGCAAGGTCGCCGCCAGGGCCGTGGGCGAGACCGTGTAGTTCCCCGACCTGAGGAGGCTAGCCAAGGCAGAGCTGTCCGCGTAAAACTTTGGGCAGTTCCCTTGGAGGTCTCATGCAAGATCTACGTCAGTTGCGCTACTTCGTCGCTGTCGCCGAATGCGAGAACGTTGGACGCGCGGCCGAGCAGCTACACATTTCACAATCCCCCCTTAGCCGGCAGATCGCCCAGCTCGAAGACAACCTGGGCCTTGCCCTGTTCGAGCGGCGCAATCAGCGCCTGTACCTGACCGCCGACGGCCGCACCTTCCTGTCCGAAGCCCGCGGCCTGCTCAAGCACGCCGAACGTCTGGAATCGCTGGGCAAGCGACTGGGCCGGGGCGAGGAAGGCGGCCTGTGCATCGGCTACGTCAACCACGCCATCCATGCCGGCGTGCTGCCCGGCGCGGTGCGGGCCATCCGCAGCGAACGTCCGAACATCCATATCGCCCTCTACAACATGACCCCGCGCGAGCAGTTCGAAGGTCTGCGCCAGCGCAGCCTGGACATCGCCCTGGTCTGCGAGCCCCCGCCCAGCACCGACCCCGACCTGCGTGGCCACCCCGTGCTGGACGACCCTCTGCTGCTGGCCATCCCCGCCGGGCACCCCTTGGCCATCAAGGCCGAACTCACGCCCGCCGACCTGCATGAGCAGGAATGGATCATCACTGGCGGCCAGCCTGACCAGATCAACAAACGCGACGATTTCATTGCCCGCTGCGCCGACGCAGGCTTCACTCCGCGCCTGTCGCTGGAGGCCAACGACCCTCTGAGCGTGCTCGGGCTGGTGTCCGCCGGGCTGGGCCTGGCGATGGTCCAGAGCAGCCTGTCCGCCAGCGCAGGCTCCACCGTCGTGCTGCGCAAGCTGCCGTGGTTCAGCCCCTGCGTGCAGTTGTGGGCAGCCTGGCACCAGGTAGACCTGCGGCCAATCGTGGGCGTGTTCCGCGAGCGGGTGTTGGGGCTCGCAGAAGAGACCGCATAAGTCTTAACTCAGTCGAATTATGTCTTTTACAGTCTGATCAGGCAGCACTAGCATGGCTCCCATCGATGCAACTCATCCACAGGAGCCATTCCATGAACATCGACCTTGGCGGACGTACCGCCATCATCAGCGGCTCGACCGGCGGTATTGGTCTGGCCATCGCCCGCGGCCTGGCCCGCGCCCACGCCGACGTAGTCATCGCCGGCCGTAGCCAGAAGTCGGTCGACGCCGCCCTGGCCGAGCTGCACGCCCAAGGTGGCCGGGGCCAGGTCCACGGCGTGGTGGCCGACCTGGGCACCGCCGAAGGCGCCCAGACGCTGTTCGACGCCCACCCGAGCGCCGACATCCTGGTCAACAACCTGGGCATCTACGATGACGTCGACTTCTTCGATGTCCCCGACAGCGAGTGGAGCCGCTTCTACGACACCAACGTGCTGTCCGGCGTACGCCTGGCTCGACACTACGCACCGGGCATGGTCGACAAAGGCTGGGGGCGGATCCTGTTCATCTCCTCCGAATCCGGCATTGCCATCCCGGCCGACATGATCAACTACGGCGTGACCAAGGCCGCCAACCTCGCCGTCTCCCACGGTCTGGCCAAGCGCCTGGCCGGCACTGGCGTCACCGTCAACGCGGTATTGCCTGGCCCGACGCTCACCGACGGCGTTGCCGCCCTGGTGGCTGAAGCAGCCAAGGTGTCCGGCCGCAGCATTCGCGAAGAGGCGGACAACTTCGTGCGCACCGCTCGCCCGAGCTCGATCATTCAACGCGCCGCCGAAGTGGACGAAGTCGCCCACTTGGTGGTGTACCTCGCATCCCCCTACTCCTCCGCCACCACCGGCGCGGCCCTGCGGGTCGACGGCGGTGTGGTAGACAGCCTCGCTATCTGAATTCAACTGGAGAATCCCATCATGGCCAACGCCTACGCATCCTTGAAGACCCAACACAGCCCTGATCACGTCTGGGCCCTGATCGGCGGCTTCGACAGCCTGCCCGACTGGCTGCCATTCATCCCTGAAAGCCTCTCCAGCGAAGGCGGCCGCGTGCGCTCACTGAAAGACCCGGAGGGCAATGCCATCATCGAGCGTCTGATGGCCTTCGATGAACGACAGCGCAGCTACAGCTACTCGATCCTCACCAGCCCGTTCCCGGTAACCGGCTACCTGTCGACCCTGCGGGTCAAGGCCGACGGCCAGGGCAGCCTGGTGGAATGGCTCGGCGAGTTCACCCCGGTTGGCGTGAGCGACGAAGAAGCCATCGCACTGTTCACCGGCATCTACGAAGGTGGCCTGCAAGCCCTGGCCAAGACCCTGGGCTGAGATGAACACAAGGGGCCGTCACGCAGCGGCCCCTCGTCATTGTTGACCACAGGTCAACAGGCCTTTGCGCCAACACTGCTGTTTCCCCTCGCAACACCTCGCTACCCTCCCCCTTCTTCCCCCCAAGAGGACTCCCCATGTCCACCACGCATCGAGCCTGGGGTTGGACCCCGGGCGCCGGCCTGGACGGCCTTGAGCTCATCGACAAACCCCTCCCCAAACCCGGCCCCGGTCAAGTGCTGGTGGCCAACCGTGCCATCGCCCTGAACCCGGTGGACTGGAAGATCTGCGAATGGGGCCATGCCGATTGGCGCCAGGGCACCGTGCCCGGCGTCGACGGTGCCGGCCTCGTTGCCGCCGTCGGCGAAGGTGTCGACCTGCCCTTGGGCACCCGTGTCGCCTATCACCAGTCGCTGTCCCGTGATGGCAGCTTTGCCCAGTACTGCCTGCTCGACGCAACGCTGGTGATGCACATCCCCGCCAACCTCGACGATGCCGCCGCAGCCGCCATCCCCTGCCCGGCGCTCACTGCCTGGCAAGCCTTGGCCAAAGTCGCCGACGGCGCCTCACGTGATGTGCTGGTGGTGGGCGCGGGTGGTGCGGTGGGCTTCCACCTGGTTCAGCTCGCCGTGCAGCGCGGTCTGCGCGTATGGGCCACCGCTGGCGAGAACCACCATGACCGCCTCAGGCAACTGGGCGTGATAGGTGTATTCGACTACCGCGCCGAGGACTGGCAGGCACGCCTGCAAACTGCCCTGGGCGAACGCCCGCTGCATGCCCTGTTCGATACTGTCAGCGGCGCGCATGCGGCGAGCCTGGCCTGCCTGCTTGGCTACAACGGCCATCTGGTGTGCATCCAGGACCGCCAGGAAACCGCGCCGCTGCCTGCCTTCAGCACAGCGATCTCGTTGCATGAAGTCGCGCTCAACAGCATCCACGCCCACGGTCGACTGCTCGATCGCCAGGCGTTGAAGGTCGAAGGGGAGCGTTTGCTGCAAAGGGTCGCCGAGGGCCGCCTGATGACGCCGCAGCGCCTGGACTTTGACTTCGAGGGGCTGCCGGACGCATTGCGCCAACTCAAGGAAGGCCATGCACCGGGCAAGTGGGTGACGCGGCTGGGATGATCCAGCCGCTTCGCCCAGGCGTGCAAGGTCAGAAAGTGCCCGGGTAGGCACCGCCGTCGATGAGCAGGTTCTGCCCGGTGATATAGCCACCATGGACGCTGCACAGGAAGGCGCAGTAAGCCCCGAACTCCTTGGCATCGCCGAACCGCGCCGCCGGGATTGCCTGGCGGCGCGCCTGGGTGGTCGCCTGCAGGTCGCCGCTGGCCTGGCTCGCCGCCTGTAGCGTCTTTTGCAGACGGGCAGTATCGAAGGCGCCTGGCAGCAGGTTGTTCAGGGTCACGTTGCGCCCGGCCAGACGCTGCTGACGGGCGAGCCCTGCGATGAAACCGGTCAGGCCGCTGCGCGCGCCATTGGACAGCCCCAGGATATCGATCGGCGCTTTCACTGCGCCCGAGGTGATGTTCACCACCCGGCCAAAGCCGCGCTCGGCCATGCCATCGACCACGGCCTTGATCAGCTCGATGGGCGTGAGCATGTTGGCGTCCAAGGCCTTGAGCCAGTCTTCTCGATCCCAGTTCCGGAAATCGCCTGGTGGTGGGCCACCGGCGTTGTTGACCAGGATATCGACCTGCGGGCAAGCGCTGAGCAGGGCTTCGCGCACCGCAGGCTCGGCCACATCGCCAGCGACCGTGCGGACTTCGATGTCCGGGAAGCGGCTACGCAGTTCGGCACCCGCCTGCTCCAGGGTGGTGGCGGTGCGGGCGTTGATCACCAGGTTGACGCCCTCGCCGCCCAGGGCCTCGGCGCAGCCTTTACCCAACCCTTGGCTGGCGGCGCAGACGATGGCCCAGCGGCCCTTGATACCTAGATCCATGTTGGCTCCTCGTTGATTGATGCGTTGGACATTACCACGCGCGCAAGCACGCTTTCCCCTGTGAAAGCAGCGCCTGCACGGGCCATCCTGGCATTACAACGCTCCACACCGAGAGGACGACGAGTTACAACGCGCGGCAAGCTCAACGCATGAAAACGCCGCGCGTGCCCCATCGGCCACGCGCGGCGCGGATGCAGGCAGGGCTGCGGCGCAGCCCTGCCCCGTCATGCTCAGGCGGCCGGAACCGGTGCCAGGGCGTTGATCAGGCCTTGTTGACGCAGGTCGTTCCAGAACGCCGCCGGAATCACGGCGCTCAGCGCGGCATGGTCTTCGTTGGCATGCGCCACGCGGGTGGAGCCAGGAATGGTCGCAACCACAGCTGGGTGAGCCAGGGCGAACTGCAAGGCGGCGGCCTTGACCTCGACGCCATGGGCACGCGCCACAGCACGAATACGCTCGAGCTTGGCCAGTACCGCTGGGGTGGCTTTCTGGTACTCGAAGTGCTCGCCACCGGCAGTCACGCCAGAGCTGTAGGGGCCGCCGACGACGATGCCGACGCCCTGCTCGACCGCCTGCGGCATGACACGTTGCAGAGCGCGGTCATGATCGAGCAGCGAGTAACGGCCGGCGAGCAGGAAGCCATCGGGTTGCGGCTCGTCAAGATCCAGAGTCAGTTCGATCGGTTCGACGCGGTTCACACCCAGGCCCCAGGCCTTGATCACGCCCTCTTCACGCAGGCGGGTGAGGACGCGGAAGGCGCCTTTGCGGGCCGTCTCGAAACGCTCCAGCCACTCGTCACCGTAGAAGTCCTGGGCGATGTCGTGAATCCAGACGATGTCCAGGCGGTCGGTCTTCAGGCGGCGCAGGCTGTCTTCGATCGAACGCAGGGTGGCATCGGCACTGTAGTCGTTGACGATGCGGTTGCGGTTGCCGTGTTCGAACAGGCCGCTCTTCTCGCCCAGCTCGCGGCTGGTGGGGTCTTCCAGTTCGTCGAGGATGATCCGGCCGACCTTGCTGCTGAGCACGTACTCGTCACGTGGACGACCGACCAGGGCATCGCCCAGACGCGACTCGGAGAGACCGGCGCCGTAGAACGGCGCGGTATCGAAGTAACGCACGCCGTTGTTCCAGGCGGCATCGACGGTGGCTTGCACCTCGTCTTGGGGTACGTTGCGGAACATGTTGCCAAGCGGCGCGGTGCCGAAGCCCAGTGGGTTGGCGATAAGCGATTTGAGGCTCATTGATGTCTTTCCTGATGAGGGGAGTCAGTTGTGAACTCCAGTGGCCGTCATCCTATGCCTCCCCCACCAAGACCGTCCAAGTCATAATTCGACAGACTTTAGACCTAGAAAGCAACACTCATGTGGAGGCAAGAGCGGTGCTCCCACAAAGCGACCTCTTGCCCCTTTCATTACCGCACGAGGAAGCCGTGCTTCTGCGGATCGCGATCATCGATGATCCAGTTGCAAAAGCCACAGATGTAAGCGTTGCCCGATACTTCAGGAATCACCGCTGGAATGTCGCCCACAGTGGTTTCCCTGATGACCTTGGCGGTAAAGACCGAACCGATCACCGACTCGTTGACCAACACCTCGTCCTTGCCCAGCAGCCCGCGCAGATAGAGTTGCGCGACACGGCCACTGGTACCGGATCCGGTCGGCGAGCGGTCCACTTCGCGATCGGCGAAGATGCAACAGTTGGCCTGGGTGGACTCAGCGAAACGCGGCGCGCCATCGATGATGGTGCCGTAGATATGGTTGATTTCCGGGATGTCCGGATGCACCACAGCGAATGCAGCGTTGGCCGCCTGCTTCACTTGCGCGCCGAACTGCTTGAGCGTCTCCACCGAGGACTCGCGAATCTCCAGGCCATGCGGCGCGCCGCTGGTGTAGAAGTAGAAGGCGCCACCGTAGGCGATGTCTCCTGTGACCTCACCGAAGCTTGGGGTCGTGACGGTCACATCGCGCTTGTAGATGAACGACGGCACGTTGATGAAGCGTACGCCGTTGGCGTGCTTGCCATCCCACTTCACGAACGCTTCGATGAAGCCACAAGGGGCATCGATACCCACACGCGTTTCCGGTTCGGTACGCTCCACCCAGCCCAGTTCGACCGCGGCCGTCGCCAGTGCGATGGTGCCGTGACCACAGTGGTCGCTGTAACCCTCGTTGTGCAGAAAGATGATGCCGAAGTCCGCCGTGGGCGAAACCGGCTCGGTAAGGTAGCCACCGTACATGTCAGCGTGACCGCGAGGCTCGAACATCAAGGCCTTGCGGATGTCATCGGCGTTTTCCAGCAACCAGGCGCGGCGCTCGACAATGGTTTTGCCCGGCATGCGCGGCAGCCCGGATGTCACGATACGGAACGGCTCGCCACCGGTGTGGACTTCGACGGTGCTGATGCTGCGGGTGATTTGCATGGATGCGTCTCCTTGAATGCGATCACACAGGATTGTTGGCCAGGGCAGCGAGGACCACACGGGCGGCGGCCAAATCCCAGGCGGCGGTTCCTACACTCTTGAACACGGCAGGCCGAGACCTGTCGACGCCATCCTTGAGTGCACTGGCCAGCGACGTGACCTTGGAGCCATCGACACCCGCACGCAGCAGATCACCTGCCTCGTGCCGGGCGCCCTCAGGTTCGTCGACGTAGATGGCGCTGGAGTCCAGGGTCACCTTGCCGATCTCAGCCATCTCTGGCTTGAAGGCGCCCACCCCGACGACCAAGCACCCGCCCCTGCCCGGCTCGTCATAGACAGGCTCGGTGCTGGTAGTGGCGGTAATGACAACATCGACCTCTGGCGCGCTGCTGCCGACCCCTTCGAGGTGTCGATGAAGCTCGCGGTTGCGATCACAAAATGTGACGGCTGACGACAGGTCGCGACCACGCACCCAGATTTTCGCATCCGGATACAGCGCATGAATGGCCTGGACGTGGTAGCGCGACTGAGCGCCAGTGCCCACCAGCAGGATGTCACGCGGCGCATGCTCAAGAAAGGTACGAATGGCCAGCATCGTTACGGCGGCCGTGCGGCGCCCAGTCACTTCCGGGCCGTCCAGCAGGCAGACAACCTTGCCGGTGGCGGCATCGCAAACCGTGACGACCCCGTTGATGGTTGGCAGATTACGCTGGGCGTTGCCCGGCAACACATTGACCAGCTTGTGGATAGCGATGTCCTGCGCGGTGGCAGGCATGCTGAGCAATACACCACCCTCCCCGAGCGGCACGACCATGCGTTCTGGACTCAGAAGCGTACCGGTGTCCAGCTCCCGGGCCGCTCGGGCGATGGCGTCGATCAGTTCGGTGAAGTCCAGCAAGGCAGCGGTTTGGGCTTGATCGCAAACCATGATGGTTTGCTGGGGGTGGAAGCATCACGCACGAGTCTGACTCCCTGGGGCAATGACGTGGGCGCAGAGGATGACTCTGCGTTGGCATGGGGTTGAGCTGGAATCATGTGGCTAAAAAAACTTACCACTATGAGTACAGCGATAGTGTCCGGCTGGAACAGACCGTCATGCAGCGCAACAACCGGTCTGAAAACCGCCCAATTCCTGCTGGATCCTATGCCCACATCACCCTACTGGCAACGATGTTATCGCCGAAAAATGTAAGAACAGGTAAAAAACAAAAACCACTTATCTGCACAAGCCCCATAAGTGGTTAGCCTCTACGCCAGACCGGACGTATACTCCGCACGTCTTTTTCTTCAAAGGTCAGTGGTCATGTCGACAGACCAAAGCCTCACCCAGCCAGCATTCCGCCCCAAGCAAATCTATGAACAGGTCGCCGACCAGATCAGACAGAGCATCGCCGACAGCACCTATGCGGCCGGTTCCAGACTGCCTTCCGAGCGGGACCTGGCCACTCGGCTCAAGGTCAGCAGGCCCGCAGTACGCGAAGCTATTGGCGCCCTGCAGAACGAAGGCTTGGTCATTACCCGGCATGGCTCGGGAACCTATGTACTCGCACAGGATGGCACCCCACCCCATTTGCCCTCGCCTGCGTCGGAAGCCGACTACAGCCCCATCAGTGCCCTGGAAGTCAGGCTCTTGCTGGAGCCTGCGATTGCTCGGCTGGCGGCGCGCAAAGCCACGCGGGATCCGCTGGCAGAACGTTATCTGGCGCAAATGGCAGAAGTGAAAGACATCACCGATGTGCACCAGCAAGCGCTCTGGAGCGAATGCGACCGCAAGTTTCATCACCGCCTTGCGCTGATGACCGGCGATGCCCTGATCGCCAAAATGGCCGATGAAATCGAGCAGACCATGGCTCAACCCCTCTGGAATCGATTGCGTGACGACGGGATCTACGATGCCGAGCGCATCCAGCTGTATGCCGCCGAGCATCGGCTGATTTACGAAGCCATCGTGACCGGCGACGAGCAGGCCGCTGCGTTCTATGTAGAAGGTCACTTGAAACGGGTAAAGAGAGACATTAGCTCGCTGGAATGAGACCCGGCGCTCCTCTTCCTATGCTTAGCCGAAGGAGCATGATTTCCGAGGTTGCAGGCCCAGGGATTCGAAATCCCACTGCGAACGATGCCGATATTTAATTTCAAGCGCCGGGTGACATTTCCTAGTATGTGCCAGGCGCCCTGTCGCCTCCCTCGTTCAGTTCCTGCCATGAGTTTCGCCGTGTTCGCCTTCAAGCAGACCACCCTGTCGCCCCCCGGCGAAGGGGTGCCCAAACCTCAAAGGCTCATCGCCGTCATCGCGATCATGCTCAACATCGCCATGGCCAACCTGGAAACGGCGATCGCCAACACGGCCTTGCCGACCATCGCCGCCGAACTGGGTACCACCGACGCCCAATCGATCTGGGTGGTGAGCATTTATCACCTGGCGATGATCGCCGCCCTGCTGCCACTGGCTTCGCTGGGAGACATCGTCGGCTACCGGCGCATCTCCATGGCGGGCCTGGTGCTGTTCATCCTGGCGTCGCTGCTGTGTGGCCTGGCCCCGTCGTTCGAGTGGCTGCTGGTCGGTCGCCTGGTACAAGGTTTGAGCGCGGCCGGGATCCTCGGTGTGGGGGTGGCGATGACGCGCTTCGTCTTTCCCGACCACATGCTGGGCCGTGGCATGGGGGTCAATGCACTGGTCGTGGGCGCCTCGCTGGCTGCCGGACCGAGCGTGGCTTCACTGATCCTGAGCCTTGCCAGCTGGCACTGGCTGTTCCTGATCAATGTCCCGGTGGGCTTGGTCGGCGTGTTTCTCGGCCTGCGTTCGCTGCCGCCCACCCCTACCAGTGCGCGGGCATTCGATGCTGTGGCGGCGGGGCTCTGCGCGCTGTTTCTTGCTGCCTTGGTGTATGCCGTGAATGGCCTTGCCCAAGGCGGGCCGTGGAGCGTCACGCTGGGCAGCGCGGTGCTCGCCGGGCTTTGCCTGTGCCTATTGCTGCGGCGCCAGGCCGGTCACCCCGCGCCGATCCTTGCCCTTGACCTACTGCGCCAGCCGCTCTACGCGCTGTCTGCCGCCAGCGCTGCGGCGTCGCTCACGGCGCAGAGCCTGGCGTTCGTCGCCCTGCCCTTCATGTTGCAGCACCAGTGGGGGCTCTCCCAGGTCGAGACCGGATTTCTGATCACGCCTTGGCCTGCCATGGCCGCGCTCATGGCCCCCATCGCTGGAAGGCTCTCGGACCGCTACGCGACCGGCACCCTCACCGCGATGGGCATGGGCATACTGGGTATCGGCCTGGTGCTGCTCTGCACCCTGCCGTCTTCGCCCGCGCCATGGGACATCGCCTTGCGCATGGCCGTATGTGGTGCAGGGTTCGGGTTCTTCCAGTCGCCGAACATGCGCGACATGATTTCGTCGATCGCACCGCAGCGCAGCGGTGGGGCGGGCGGCCTGTCGAGCACGATGCGAATGCTCGGGCAGGTATTGGGCGCGGCGTTGGTGGCGGGACTCTTCCAGGTGTATTCAGCCCAGGGCGCTTTTCTGGCACTGTGGGCCGGCGTTGGGTTTGCGGCCTTGGCGTGCGTGGCGAGCGCGTGCAAGTCCCTTGTCTGCGACAAACAGCTGCGAATAAGCGCCTTGCTGGGCCGCTAGGCTCTGCGGGAAATCTATCGGCACCTGTCCGTACGATGTTGCACTGGCGCTCGGAATGCGATTCCCAGTGTTCTCCACACAACCTCCTCGATGGGTAAGACGCGACAGTCTTAGGCGCGCGCTTTGCGCACTCAGGCGCTGATACTTTTATTTTCACCATGATTGATTTGTGAAATTAAACGTGTCATTTTCTCTTCGCACCGAGCCGCACCCCGCAAAGAGGCAGGCCGGTAACGCCCTATCCACCGGAGACAAGAATATGAACAAGACCGGACTTCTAGGCGCATTGGCGCTGTGTGCCTGCAGCGCGTTGGCTCAGGCCGATGAAGGTAGCCTGCGCATCGGCATCGAGGCGGCTTACCCGCCCTTCGCTTACCGCACGCCCGAAGGCGAGCTGGCGGGCTTTGACTACGATATCGGCAACGCCCTGTGCGCGCAGATGCAGGTCAAATGTCAGTGGGTGATCCAAGAGTTCGACGGGATGATTCCGTCATTGAAGGTACGCAAGATCGACGCCGTGTTGTCGTCGATGTCGATCACTGAAGATCGGCTCAAGTCGGTCGACTTCACCGACAAGTACTACCACACCCCCGGCAAGTTCGCGATGAAGGCCGGCAGCCAGATAACCGATCCGGTCCACGACCTCAAAGGCAAAAAGCTCGGCGTGCAGCGTGCCTCTACCTATGACCGCTTCGCCACCGAGCAACTGGAAAGCGCGGGTGTGGAGGTGTTGCGCTACGCCTCGCAGAACGAAGCCTTCCTCGATCTGGTGGCCGGCCGGCTGGACGCCACCCTGGCGGACATCGTCAATACCGAAGAGAGCTTCATCAAGACGCCCGCTGGCCAAGGCTTCGCACTGGTCGGCCCGGACATCAGCGACCCACGCTACTTCGGTCGGGGCGCGGGGATCGCCGTGCGCAAAGGCGATCACGCCAATTTGGCGCGATTGAACGCCGCCATCGCAGCCATTCGTGCCAATGGGACCTACCAGCAGGTGCAAAGCAAGTACTTCCCATTCGACATCTATGGCCAATAGCTCCGGCTAACGAGGACTTACATCATGCTTCACGGCTATGGATCGAGCATTCTCGATGGCGCGTGGTTGAGCATCAGCCTGGCCCTGATGGCGATGGCACTGGCCATCGGCCTTGGTCTGATCGGCGCCGCCTGCCGGCTGTCGCCGCTGCGCTGGCTGGCAGCACTGGGCGAGGTCTACACCACGGTGGTGCGCGGCATTCCTGACCTGGTCTTGATTCTGCTGGTGTTCTATGGCGGCCAGGACTTGGTCAACCGCTTGGCGCTGGTCCTGGGCTACGAGCAGTACATCGACATCAACCCATTCATAGCCGGGGTTTGCACCATGGGCTTCATTTTTGGGGCCTATCTCTCAGAGACTTTTCGCGGGGCCTTTCTCGCCATACCCAAGGGCCAGGCCGAAGCGGGTGCTGCTTATGGCATGGGCAGCCTGCAGGTGTTCTGGCGAATCAGCGTACCGCAGTTGGTGCGCCTGGCGCTGCCGGGCTTCACCAACAACTGGCTGGTGCTGACCAAGTCCACCGCGCTGATCTCCGTGATCGGCCTGCAGGACATGATGTTCAAGGCCAAGAACGCGGCCGATGCCACCCATGAACCGTTCACGTTCTTTCTCACCGTGGCAGGGCTCTACCTGCTGCTGACCAGCCTGTCGCTGTGGATCCTGCGCAGCGTGGAAAACCGTTACTCGTTCGGCTTCAAAGCCGCGGACCTGTGAAGGGAAGGTTTGCATCATGCTTGACTACCACCTGATCTGGCAGAACCTACCCTTGTACCTAAGCGGCATCGCGCTGACCCTGAAAGTGCTGCTGGTTTCCCTGGCCTGCGGCCTGGCGCTAGCGATCCCGCTGGCGCTGATGCGCGTGTCGAACTCATATCTGCTGCGCTTCCCGGCCTGGCTCTTCACCTACGTGATTCGCGGCACACCGATGCTGGTGCAGTTGTTCTTGGTCTACTACGGCCTGGCTCAGTTCGAGCTTGTGCGTCAGAGCCTGCTCTGGCCATACCTGTCCAGCGCGACTTTCTGCACCTGCCTGGCGTTCGCCATCAACACAAGCGCCTACAGCGCCGAGTTGTTGGCCGGTAGCCTGAGGGCCACCCCACGGGGCGAAGTCGAAGCCGCACGTGCCATGGGCATGTCGCGTCTAACCCTGTACCGGCGCATCCTGCTGCCCTCGGCCCTGCGCCGGTCCCTGCCGCAATACAGTAACGAAGTGCTGATGATGCTGCAGACCACCAGCCTGGCGTCGATCGTCACGCTGGTAGACATCACCGGCGCGGCCAAGACCTTCAATGCGCGCTACTACCTGCCGTTCGAGGCTTTCATTACCGCGGGGCTGATCTACTTAGTCCTGACCTTTCTACTGGTGCGCCTGTTCAAGCTGGCCGAACGCCGCTGGTTGACCTACCTGGCCCCACGCAAGCACTGAGGAGCATCCATGCAGCAAATCGACCATATCCTGCCTTGGAGTGCCTGCGGTACCCAACGCACCCTGAGCCTGTTCCGCTTCGGTAACGGCCCGCGCAAAGCCTATATCCAGGCCTCGCTGCACGCGGACGAACTGCCGGGTATGCGCGTGGCGGTGGCCTTGAAGTCCCGCCTGGCCGAGCTGGAAGCCCAAGACCGGCTCAAGGGCGTGATTGAACTGGTGCCGCTGGCCAATCCGATTGGAATCGGCCAGATGTTCCAGGCCACCCACCAAGGTCGTTTCGAGTTCAACAGCGGCAAGAACTTCAACCGCGATTTTCCGGCACTGACCACAGCACTGGTCGAACGTCTGGAGGGCCTGCTGGGCGAGGACGGCGAGGCCAACGTAGCCATCATTCGCCGCACCATGCTCGATATTCTCGAGCACATGCCCCCCGCGCAGTCGGAGCTCGACGGTCTTCGTCGCTTGCTCCTGCAACACGCGTGCGACGCCGATGTGGTGCTGGACCTGCACTGCGATTTCGAGTCGGTGATGTTGCTGTATGCATTGCCGCAGAACTGGCCACGTCTGCGCTCTCTGGCGGCACGCCTGGAGGCGCAGGTGGCGCTGTTGGCCGAAGACGCCGGCGGCAACGCATTCGACGAAGCCTGCGCGGTGCCTTGGACGAAGCTGTCCAAGCACTTCGAGCAGGCCAACATCCCGTTGGCCTGTATCGCCACCACCGTGGAGTTGCGCGGCATGGCCGATACCGAACGTGAACTCTGCCAGGCCAACGCCGAGCACATCCTTGCCTACCTCGCCGATCAGGGACTGATCAGCGGCCAGTGGCCCGATGCGCCAAGCCACTGCTGCCAAGCCACGCCCTTTGCCGGCGCTCAATACGCCTATGCCGAACATCCCGGCGTGGTCAGCTATCTGCAACCACTGGGGGCGCAGGTGAAGGTCGGGGACCCGTTGTTCGAAGTGATCGATCCGCTCAGCGATCGTCACAGCGTGGTCAGGGCCACCACTGACGGCATTCTCTATGCCCGCGAACGCCTGCGCTTCGCCCAACCAGGTCTGTGGCTGGCCAAAGTCGCCGGTAGCACGCCTATTCGCCAAGGTCGCTTGCTCAGCGACTGACACAACGAGTACCCATCGATGAACAAACTGGAAATTCAGGACCTGCACAAAAGCTACGGCAGCCACCAGGTACTCAAAGGCGTCTCGCTGCAGGCCAAGGCGGGCGATGTGATCAGCATCATCGGCTCCAGCGGCTCCGGCAAGAGCACCTTCCTACGCTGCATAAACTTGCTCGAGCAACCCAATGCCGGGCAGATCCTGGTCAATGGCGAACAACTGAGATTGCGCAACTGCCCCCGTGGCGGTCTGCGCGCCGCCGACCCTCGCCAACTGCAGCGCCTGCGCTCACGGCTGAGCATGGTCTTTCAGCATTTCAACCTCTGGTCGCACATGAGCACCCTGGACAACGTCATGCAAGCCCCTGTGCATGTCCTGGGCATGAACCGCAAGCAAGCCCGCGAAAAAGCCGAGTACTACCTGCACAAGGTCGGCGTCAGCCATCGCCGTGACGCCTACCCAGCACACATGTCCGGAGGCGAGCAGCAGCGCGTGGCGATCGCACGGGCCCTGGCCATGGAGCCGGAGGTCATGCTGTTCGACGAGCCGACCTCGGCGCTCGACCCAGAGCTGGTCGGCGAGGTGCTAAAGGTCATGCAGGACCTGGCTCAGGAAGGCCGCACCATGGTCGTAGTCACCCATGAGATGGGCTTTGCCAGGGAGGTCTCCAACCAAGTGCTGTTCTTGCACCAAGGGGTGGCCCTGGAACGCGGCGCCCCTCAGGAGGTGCTCGCACGTCCCCAGTCCCAACGCTTGCAGCAGTTCCTTGCCGGCAGCCTCAAGTAAGCCCGCACGAGCGCCCCGGCTGCGGCCGGGGAATGCCTTGAGATAGACTACGGCCAATCACTCAGGGAGCTTGCGCCGGATGCCGAGCAAATCGAAGAACAATACCGTCTATGCCTCGCCGGTCATGCGCAAGTTGTCGCAACAACTGCCCGACCTACCACCGTCGTTGCGCAAGGTCGCCGACTACATTCTGCGCCACCCGCTAAAAGCGGCGACCCTGACCATCGAAGACATGGCCCAGGCCACCGCGACCTCGCCTGCTGCGGTCAATCGCCTGGCCAAGGCCCTGGACCTGGGCGGCTACACTGGCATGAAAGCCGAGCTGGTGGCCACCTTGCAGCAAATGGTCTCGCCCGTAGACAAACTCCGCAACGAGCTGGCCCAGCGGCCCAGCGGCGACTTCGGCCTGCATGAGCAGATCCAAAGTGCCGGCAGCAACTTGGCCAGCACCGGTAGCAACAATCCAGCCGATGCGTTCGAAGCCTTCGTCAGCCGGCTGATCTCGGCACGCAAAGTCTATGTGCTGGGCTTCGGAAACAGCGCCTACATGGCCGGACTCGCAGCTTCGACGCTAGTGCCGTTCTGCAAGGATGCCTGCGCCATCAGCATGGAGGGCGGTAACGAGAACGCCGCCTACCGCCTGGCAGCAATCACCGAGCAAGACGTGCTGCTGGCGATTTCCATGCCGCGCTACTCCCAGGACACCCTCCAGCTTTCGCGCTTTGCTCGCGAGCGCAACGCCACGGTGCTGGCAATTACCGACTCGCCCGCCTCCCCTCTCACCGCCATCGCTGACCACGTATTGTTCGCGCCCGCCGATCATCCGGTATTGACCAGCTCCAACATTGCCGTGCTGGCATTGATCGAGGGGCTGGTGGCCGGCGTCATGGCGCGCAACAAGGAAGCGGTGAAGCTGGCGACAGAGTTGACCGAAAGCGTGATGGCTTACTTGCACATGCCCGCTGCCAAGACGCCCCGCAAGGGATGACAAGCCCGCTTCCTGCGGGCGTGTTGGGTTTTCAGCCTATCGAAATAGCCGACTAACCAGTTACTCCGGCACCGAGGACTGGAACTGACCTTGCCTGGCCGAGGATGGGCTGTTGACCATGCAATACAGCGCTCCCGCCAGTACCAGGCCCACCACCCAGCTGATGTCCGCGTCCAGCCAGCTCGCGACGAAGCCTGTGTAGAACGACAGCTTCATGAACGGAATGGTGCCGATGATCGAGACGGCGTACACCGCCAGGGTCCGGCGATTGAAGCGTCCGTAGCGGCCCTTGGCGTTGTACAGCTCAGCGACGTCGTAGTGACCGCGGCACACCCAGTAGTAGTCCGCCAGGTTGATCGCACTCCAGGGGATCAACAGGTAGAGCTGCCCGATCAGGATGTCGGCAAAGAAAGTGTCGAAATGGTACTGGGTGGCGATGGCGATCAGCGTGGCGGCGAGGGTCAGCACCGCCATCACCACTGCCTTGGCGGTGGGGGTGACATATCGCAGCCCACCGAAAGCGCCGAAAATCGTCACCGACGACATGTAGGCGCTGTACAGGCAGAGCACGTTGTACTGGATGACGCCAAGCGCAATCACGCCCAGCGCCATCGGCGCCGAAGGCCCGAACAGCGTGGCGATCGCGGTGGCCGGGTTCAGGCCAAGGGCTGTCGGAATCGCGACGGCCAGCAACGCGCCCAGGGCCATCATGGCGAAGGAGCCTAGCGCGCAACCCGAATAGGTTGTCCAGAATGTGGTGCGGGTGTTCACGTTGGCTGGCAGATAGCGTGAGTAATCGGCCACGTAGGGGCCATATCCCAGCGTCCATGACGCCGCCTGCGCTACCACCAGGTTGAAAGCGGTCCACGAGAACGCGCCAGTGGCCGAGGCATTCGCCGACGCCTGGCCGGGATGCAGCAGGATCAGCACCAGGGCGCCACCGAACACCAGCGTGGACAGCAAGCTCATCCAGGCACCCAGTCGGTGAATCAGCTCATAGCCGACGAAGCCGATGACGAAGGTCAGCACACCGACCAGGACGATGGCTTGGTCGTCGCTGATCGGTAGCAGTGCTTTCAAGGCATCGCGCATCAGTACACCGCTGGCGGCCAGGAACAGCACAGCGGCCACCACCATCACAAGCAACGGAATCGCCGCGCCGTAGACACCGAACTGTGCCCGGCTCTGGATCATCTGCGGCACGCCCAGATGCGGCCCTTGGGCCGAATGCGCGGCCATGAAGATAGTGCCGACGAGATTGCCGATCAGTAGGCCGAGCAGCGTCCAGGCAAAGCTCAAGCCTGCGGCGATGCCCAACGTACCGACCATCAGGGCGGTCACCTGGAAATTGGAGCTGAACCAGATGGTGAACAACCGCCTGGGTGTGCCATAGCGTTCAGCGTGAGGGACAAACTCGATACTTCGCGTTTCCAGCTTCACGACCGTCTCCTGAGTGAATTTCGGGATTATCAAGTGGTGCGTGGAGCCTGCCCGACCTGGCGACGAACATCCCATAGCTGCCAACGACGCCTGCGTGCACTTTGTCGGCGCTGGCAAAGCGGCGGTCGCTGGCTGGATAGACCACCGGTCGTCAGCTGCATCGACCTCCCGGGCCCGCACCCGGTCAACCTTGCATTCCCCTGGCAGCGATGGTGAACGAATGGACGTGCTTGCTGACAATGGCCTGTCGCCCCGTAGTCATGTGGTCCGTCAACTGATCGTGGTGTTTTCCTCCGTCTTGCTGCTGGCCTTGGTGCTGGGGCTGTTCTCGCTGTACCGCCTCGCCGGGGCCTTGGATGCGCGTGAGGTGGAGCAAAGCCGCTTCCACGCCGAGTCCGCCATGACTCAGTTGCAAAAGAACGACAGGACGTTTTTGCTGACGCACGCCAACTGGCAAGCCGCCTACGACCACCTGGCCGGGCCGGTCGATAGCCATTGGGCCTACGATGAGGACAATGTCGGCGCCACGCTCTACACCGCCGATGGCTATGACGGCGTGTTCGTACTCAACGATGACGGCACCCACTACGCCATGGTCGACGGACGCTTGAGCGATGCGGGATTCGAGCAGCACAGCGCCAGTGCCGGCAAGGTCCTGCTCCTGGCCCGCCAGGCTGCGCAGACCGAGCAGGCAGCCTCGGGCTATTTGCTGTTCCGCGGCCAGCCTGCGGTGTTCGCAGCCTCGTTGATCCGCCCGCAGGCGTTGCCCCATCACGTGCCGGAGCCCACCACCGTGATGGTGTTCGTCCGCATCCTCACCCCCGCGGTACTCGCCCCGCTGGGTCGATCGGTAGGGCTGACCGGCCTTGCCGTGAGCGACACGGCCAGCGCCCCTACCGGGCGAGGCCTGCTACCGCTCGAAGGCAGCGGCCATGTCTTGACCTGGGAGATTCCCCAACCCGGCACCGAACTGATCAAGACCGTGATCGTCCCGCTGGCCATCGCGGTGCTGCTCATCGCCCTGGCCATGGCCCTGTTTGCCCGCCATGCGATGCGCGCAAGCGCCGGGATCGACCGCAGCCATCGCGACCTGGCGGCCTCCAAGCACGCATTGCAGACTAGCGAAGAGCGCTTCAAGGCCGTAGCCGAAGCCGCCTCGGACTGGATCTGGGAGACCGACGCGCACCTGCGCCTGACCTACCTCTCGGCGCGCTTCGCCGAACTGACCGGGCATACCGTCGAGGCCTGGCTGCAGCGCCCGATCACCGAGCTGCTGTCCTGTGACACCAGCGAGCTCGCAACCTGGCTGCACGGCCTGGCGGCGACCGGCGCCTCCGGCACTTTGCGCTGCCAGTACCAGGATCACCTGGGCCAGCAACGCATCTGCCGCATCGCCGCGCGAGCGACCATGGCCCAGGCCGCTTGTACCGGTTTTCGCGGGACCTGCAGCGACATCACCGATGAAGTGGCTGCCCACGCTCAGATCCAACACCTGTCGTTGCACGACGCACTCACCGGTCTGCCCAACCGCAACAAGCTGTTCCGCTTCCTCGAGCCCTCAGGTCCGGGCGGGGAGGCGCGCCAGGTCGCGGTGCTGATGCTGGATCTGGACAACTTCAAGCCGATCAACGACAGCCTGGGCCATCCCGCCGGAGATGCGGTGCTGATCGAGGTCGCTGCGCGCCTTGGCCAGTGCACCCGGGATAGTGACCTGGTGGCCCGGCTGGGGGGCGATGAGTTCATCGTCGTGCTGACGCACCCCGGAGATCGAGAGGACATGGACCGCTTCTGCCTGCGGGTGATCGAAGCGCTCAAGCGCCCCATGCAGGTCGAAGGCCATGTGGTTCAGGTCGGCGTCAGCCTAGGCGTGGTGTTGTCAGCCGAATACCCCGGCGCCCCTAGCGACCTGATCCGCTACGCTGATGTGGCCTTGTACAGCGCCAAACAGGCGGGCAAGAACACTTGGCGCTATTTCTCGGCGCAGATGAATGCGGCGCTGCTGGACAAACGTGTGCTGGAAAGCGAGCTGCGCGAGGGCATACCACGCGGGGAACTGGTGCTGCATTTCCAGCCGCGCTTCAAGGTCGACGGGATATCGGTCGCCTCGGTCGAGGCGCTGGTGCGCTGGCAACACCCCCGGCTCGGCCTGTTGCGACCGGACCGTTTCATTGCCCTGGCCGAGGAATCGGACCTGATCGTGCTGCTGGGCAATTGGGTGCTGCACGAGGCGTGCACCAAGGCCAGGGAATGGCCGCAGGCGGTGATGGTCTCGGTGAACATGTCACCGGCCCAGTTCAGCCGCTCCGATGTGGTCCAGGACGTCGGCGACGCCCTGCGGGCCACTGGCCTGCCGGCCCACCGCCTGGAGCTGGAAATCACCGAGAACGTCATGCTCAATGACGTCGAAGGCGCTCTGCACACCATGCATGCGCTCAAGGAGCTGGGGGTGCGCCTGAACATGGACGACTTCGGCACCGGCTACTCCTCGCTGGGCTACCTGCGCACCTACCCGTTCGACAGCATCAAGATCGACAAGCGCTTCGTTCAGTCCCTGGGCAAGAGCGGCAGCGACCGCAGTGTGGTCCAGGCCATCATCAACCTCGGCAACGCCATGGGCATGACAGTGACCGCTGAAGGTGTCGAAACCGCCGAGCAACTGGCCTTGCTCAGCGATGACCAGTGCCATGAAGTGCAAGGGTTCTTGCTCAGTGAACCCGTGGAGAACGTGGTGTTGGTCCGCATGATGGAGGAGAAGGTGGCGGTGGCGCAGTAAGGCTGCGTTGGGTCGGGTGGCGCACGATGGGGCGTACCCATTATCGGCCCACCCGATAGCTACCCGCGATCAATCGATTGGAACGAAAACCGCAAGCCGCCGAGCATGGGCGCACCGTTCAACAACAAAAACAAGGAACTGCCCATGCCCGCTCTCTTCCACAACCCCGTCGCCACCGTGTTCGGCAGTGGCAGCCTGGAACGTCTGCCCGCACTCTGCCCGGGCAAAGTCACACTGGTGACCTTTCCCGAAGCCGCGCAACTGGGCTTGGTCGAACGCGTGCGCGGCCTGCTCGGCGAGCGGCTGGTGTGCGTGATCGACGACGTCCAGCCCAACCCCGATGTCGCCTGGCTGCGCACGGTCCATGAGCGCTTCTGGCAGGTCAACGCCGAGTGCGACACCGTGCTTGCCTTGGGTGGCGGTAGCGCGATCGACACAGCCAAGGCGTTGATCGTGGGGACCGCCTCTGGGCGCTTCGACGAATTGCTGGAACTGCTGGCCAGTGGCAAACCGTTCACCCCTGCGCGCTGCAAGACCCTGGTCGCCGCGCCCACCACTGCCGGAACCGGAAGCGAAGTGACCCCTTGGGCGACTTTGTGGGATGCCGCGCAGCAGAAGAAATATTCCCTGCACCTGGCGTGCACCTGGCCCAAGGTGGCGCTGATCGACCCTGACCTGATGCTCAGCGTGCCTGCGGCGGTGACGGTTTCCACCGGACTGGATGCGCTGTCCCACGCACTGGAATCGATCTGGAACCACAACGCCAATCCGATTTCCGACACTTTCGCCATTTCGGCCATCGAAGACATCCTCGAATGCCTGCCGCGTCTTGAGCAGGATCTGGGCAACCGCGAACTGCGTGCGCGCATGGCCTTGGCTGCGCTCAAGGCCGGCATGGCCTTCTCCAACACCAAGACTGCCCTGGCTCATTCCATCTCCTACGAAATGACCCTGCGCCACGGTCTGCCTCACGGCATCGCCTGCTCCTTCACCCTGCCCTTGGTGCTGGGCCTTGCCTGGGGGCGCGACGTCGGACGTGACCAAGCCCTGAAGAAGGTGTTCGGCAATGACCTGGCCGATGCGCAGCATCAGCTGCGTGGGTTTCTTCACCGGCTGGGAGTCAAGACCGAGTTCGAGGACTACGGCGTGACGGATGCCGAGGCCGAAGCGATGATCGACTTCGCCATGCAGGGCGCACGCGGCCGTAACTTCATCGGCTCGCACGCCGCCTGATACGCGTCCAGACCCCGGTGGCCAGCGCCGCCGCCCTTTCCTGTTGCACCGAACAAGCGTGCCGTCCCGCCGTGCCTCACGGCGGCGCCTACGAACAAGAAGGAAAACCGTCATGAACCGTACACAAACCCTGTCTGGCCCATTGACCGGAACCTCGCCTTTTCGCGTCGCCCAATGGCGCATGCTGCTGGCGGCGATGTTCTGCTACCTGTTCTTCTACACCGGTCGCCAGACCTTTGGATTCGCCATCCCCGGCATCCAGGCCGAGTTCGGCCTGAGCAAAGAAACCCTCGGCTGGGCCTCCAGCGCCATGCTGTGGATGTACGCCATCGGTCAGGCGATCAATGGCAACCTCGCCGACAAGTTCGGCGGGCGCCGCATCATGAGTCTGGGGGCCGTGCTGTCTTGCGGTGCGAACTGGGTCACCAGTTTTGCCGGAGGCTTGTTCAGCCTGGTCCTACCCTGGGGCGTCAATGGCTACTTCCAGGCCTTGGGCTGGGCACCGGGAAGCCGCCTGCTGTCGAACTGGTGGGGCGCAGAAGAACGCGGCAAGGTCTATGGCTTCTACGTGTTCGCCGCAGGCTGCGCCTCGGTGCTGTCGTATGTGACCTCGGTGGTGGTCATCGATGTGCTGCACCTGGAGTGGCGGTGGATCTTCCGCCTGCCGGTGCTGCTGATGCTCGCCGGTGGCATCGTGTTCTACCTGGTAGCGCGCGAGCGGCCACAGGACATGGGCTTCGAGCCCTTGTCAGACACAGGTGTGGCCAATGCGGCGGACCGTGCGAACGAAGCCGACCACGCCGACCAGGAAACCTCCCGGCAACGCTACCTGGCCGTGCTGAAGAACCCGCGCCTGCTAGTGGCCGCTGTTTCGCTGGGCTTCCAGAACGCTGCGCGCTACGGGCTGATCGTCTGGGTGCCCGTGCACTTCTTGGGCGCCAACTGGCAGAAAGGTGACAGCTTCATCGATCCGAAGTGGATCACCGTCGCTTTACCGGTGGGCATGGCTGTCGGGGCATTGAGCAACGGCTGGGTCTCGGACCGGCTGTTTGGCAGCAAGCGCTACCTGGCGATCATGCTCTATATGGTACTGGGCGCCCTGACCAGCCTGTGGATGTGGAGCCTGCCGGCGCACAGCGCGATGGGGCTGTTGGCACTGTTCCTATGCGGGTTCTTCGTCTACGGGCCGGCGTCGAGTTTCTGGGCGCTGTGCCCGGACCTTGTCGGCGCACGCCGGGCCGGCACCGCCACCGGCATCATGAATTTCTCGTCTTATCTGTTTGCGGGCCTGGCCGAACCCTTGATTGGACGTATGCTGGACACGACTGGCAACACGTCTCTGATCTTCATCGTCGTCACCACGGCCTGCGCCTGCAGTGCCCTGGTCGCCCTGTTCGTCCGGCGCTGAGGGTGTGAAGATGCCCGTCATTGCCCACGCGCCCCTGACCGAGAGGCTCCATGTACCAGTACCACAAGTGGTTGCGTTCGTTTCATGCCGTTGCCCGGAGCGGGAGCTTCACCCAGGCCGCCACGCTGCTCAACATCGGCCAGCCGACCATCAGCGAGCAGGTCAGCGGCCTGGAAAAACGCTTCTCGGTGGAGCTGTTTCATCGTCGCGGTCGCTTCATCGAGCTCAGCCCTGCCGGACAGCAGCTGTACGAGATCACGCAAGGGTTGTTCGGCCAGGAGGACGAAGCCCTGCAGTTGCTGCAGAGCTTTGCCCAGCGCAAGCAGGGTATGTTGCGCATCGGCGCCGTCTCGCCGCCGATCGCCATGAGCCTGACCTATTCGTTGATGCAGCAGTATCCGGACATCGAACTGGAAACCTCGTTCACCAGCGAAGCCGGCACGCTGGAGCGGCTGTACAACTTCGATATCGACGTGGCGATTCTCGCTTTGTCGGAATTCGACCATCGCCTGAGCACCCAGCTGTATCGCACCTGCCCGATCCTCGCGGTGGTGCGCGACGACCATCCGTGGGCCCAGCGCGAGCGGATCAGCGTCCAGGAGATCGCCGATCAGCGTGTGGTGTTGCGCGAGCCGGCATCGCGCACACGCCAGCTGGTGGAGGAAGGTTGCCAGGCGCACGGCGTGACACTCGACTGCGCGATGCAACTCAACAGCCGCGAGGCGATCGTGCATGCAGTGGTCCATGGCATCGGGATTGGCTTCGTCTCTGCGGTGGAGTATGCCGATCGCCCCGGCACGCGCTCGATCGCCTTCGCCGAAGACCCATTCCACATCAGCTACTACCTGTGCTGTCTGGGCATTCGTCGCAACCGGCCGATCATCTGCGAGCTGTTCGACGCCAGCACCGCTCCCAACGCCCCGCACTAATGCTTCGCCTTGCCTGCCGCCCGCCGCGTGCGGGCTGGCTTCGTACGCCCTGAATTTCACTCACCGGAGAACACCATGAACTATCACACCCCCAGCAAACTGCAGGCTGTCGTGCTCGACTGGGCCGGCACCGTCGTCGATTTCGGCTCCTTCGCGCCGACCCAGATCTTCGTCGAGGCGTTCGCCGAATTCGGCGTCGAGGTCAGCCTGGAAGAAGCACGCGGCCCGATGGGCATGGGCAAGTGGGACCACATCCGCACCCTGTGCGACCTGCCGCAGATCGCCGAGCGCTATCACGCGGCCTTTGGCCGCTATCCCACCGACCAGGACGTGACGGCGATCTACAACCGCTTCATGCCGTTGCAGATCGACAAGATCGCCGAGCATTCGGCGCTGATTCCGGGCGCCTTGGAAGCCATCATGCAACTGCGTGCGCAAGGCCTGAAAATCGGCTCGTGCTCCGGTTACCCGGCGGTGGTGATGGAAAAGGTCGTTGCCCTGGCCAAGACCAACGGCTATGAAGCCGACCATGTAGTGGCCACCGATGAAGTCCCCAATGGCCGCCCTCACCCGGCCCAGGCATTGGCCAACGTGATTGCCCTGGGCATCGAGGACGTCGCGGCATGCGTCAAGGTCGACGACACCTGGCCGGGCATTCTCGAGGGCCGGCGCGCCGGCATGTGGACTGTCGCCCTCACCTGCTCGGGCAATGCCCTAGGCTTGACCTACGCCCAGTACAAGGCCCTGCCGGCGGACCGGCTGGCGCAGGAGCGCCTGCGCATCGGTCGATTGTTCGAAGGCTCGCGTCCACATTATCTGATCGACACCATCGCCGAGCTGCCTGAGGTCATCGCCGACATCAATGCACGCCTGGCGAAGGGAGAGATGCCGCAAGGGCGATGAACTCAAACGCCCCCAAGCAAGCCCGCCTCGCGCGGGCTTGCTTGGAGTCCCGATCACCAAGGCGATAGCCACGGCATGAATTTACGTTATAAGATAACGTTTCATTCATGCTGATTATCTCCTCGCCCATGACCAGTGCCCCTCCCGCCCTTACCCAAACCACCCAGCGCCTGCAGAGCATCGATGCCCTACGTGGCCTGGTGATCCTGTTCATGTTGCTCGACCACGTGCGCGAGACGTTCTTCCTGCATCACCAGGTCGGCGATCCGATGAACATCGACACGACCGAACCCGGCCTGTTCGCCAGCCGCACCCTGGCCCATCTGTGCGCCCCGGTTTTCGTGCTGCTCACGGGGCTTTCGGCCTGGCTCTACGGCGAAAAGCACCAGGGCCAAGGCGCTGCGGCGGTGTTCTTGTTCAAGCGAGGGCTGTTCCTGGTGGCGCTCGAGTTCACCCTGGTCAATTTCGCCTGGACCTTCCAACTGCCGCCGAGCGTGATCTACCTGCAAGTGATCTGGGCCATCGGCCTGAGCATGATCGCCCTGTCGCTGCTGGTATGGCTGCCGCGGCCTGCGCTGGTGGCGCTGGGCCTGGTGATCGTCGCCGGGCACAACCTGCTCGATGGCCTGCACTTCGGGCCAGAGTCGGCCCTGCACGTACCGTGGGCGATCCTGCATGACCGTGGTTGGCTGGTGGTCTCCGAGGAGATGCGTCTGCGCACTTCATATCCTGTGCTGCCGTGGATCGGCGTGATCGCCCTGGGCTATGGCTTGGGCCCATGGTTCGGCCGTGGCAGCGATGCCCGTGAGCGCCAGCAGCGACTGCTGCTCACAGGTGCCGCTGCCCTGCTCGGCTTCGCCGTGCTGCGTATGATCAATGGCTACGGCGAGGCGCCCTGGAGTGACTACCCCACCGCCACGCAGACGCTGATGAGTGTCTTCAACATCACCAAGTACCCACCATCGCTGCTGTTCCTGGCATTGACCCTGGGCATCGGCCTGCTGGTGCTGCGTGGCTTCGAACGCGCGGGCAGCGCCCGTTGGATCAGTACGTTGGCGGTGTTCGGCGCCGCGCCGATGTTCTTCTACCTGCTGCACCTGTATGTGTTGAAGCTGCTGTACCTCGCCTGCGTCGCGCTGTTTGGGCTGAACCAGGGTGACTACTTCGGCTTCGACGGCATCGGCGCGGTTTGGCTGGTCGCCCTGCTGTTGGCCATTGCGCTGTACCTGCCGGTGCGCAGCTTCGCCCGCCTCAAGGCGCGGCGACGTGACATTGCCTGGCTCAAGTACTTGTAGAAGTCACAGCGATGACCCTATTCAATCGCATCGCCCTGCTGCTGCCGCTGGCAGGCGCCTCGCCTGCGGCGATGGCCGACGCCGCGCAATCGCACGCCGAAGGGTTCCTCGACGGCAGCACCTGGAGCGTGCTCAACCGCAGCGTGCTCGACCAGCGCGACTATCGCCATGGCTCACGCAACAGCAGTGCCCGCAACGCCTTCAAGCCGCGCCGCGAACGCAGCGACCAGGCCGGAGAATGGGCCTACGGCCTGATGGGTAGTCTTCAGTCCGGCTTCACCCAAGGGCGAGTCGGTGTCGGCCTGGACGCGCACGCCTACCTCGGCGTGCAACTCGACAGCGGCGGCGGCCGCGCCGGCAAGGCGCGCTTGCTCGCGCTGGACAACGACGGCCATCCGAAAACGCAATACGGCCGTGGCGGTGCGGCGATGAAACTGCGTTTTTCCAACACTGTGTTGTCGTATGGCGAACAGCGGATCAAGACGCCCGTGTTCAGTTCATCCGACAGCCGCCTGCTGCCTGAGACCGCCACTGGGTGGTTTCTCGACAGCAAGGAGATCCCGACGCTCAGGCTGGTCGCGGGTCACTTCAACGAAAGCACCGACCGCAATGCGTCGAGCCACGACCAAGGCTTCGTGGTGAACTACACCAATGCCCGTCAAGGCAACACGTTCGACCTGGCCGGCATGGTGTGGGCTCCCAATGCCCGGGTCAGCGCCAGCCTCTATACCTCGCGCTACGAAGACACCTGGAACCAGCACTACTTCGGCAGCACCTTGAGCCATGCTCTGGATGATCGACGCAGCCTGGGCCTGGACCTGAACCTTTACCGCACCACCGATACCGCAGACGCCTTGTCAGGCCGTATCGACAACACCACCTGGAGCCTGGTGTCCCGCTACAGCGACGGCCCGCATACGTTCAGCCTTGGCTGGCAACAGGTCGATGGAAGCACCCCGTTCGACTACGTGACCCGGGGAGCGATCTACCTCGGCAATGCGGTGCAGTTGTCCGACTTCAACGCACCGAACGAAAAATCCTGGCAGGCGCGGTATGACCTGGACCTGGGCCCCTACGGCGTGCCCGGCTTGGACCTGACGGCGTTGTATGTGCGCGGGTTCGATATCGACGGCACCCATGCCGACCCGGACGGCGGCTACGCCTACCTCGGCTACGGCAAAGGCGGCAAGCATTGGGAGCGGGACCTGCAGGTGCGGTATGTGGTGCAGAGCGGCAATGCCAAGGGCATGGTGTTTTCGCTGCGGCACAACGTGCACCGGGGCAATGCCGCACAGGCAGAACTGGATGCCGACCAGATACGCCTGGCGGTGGAATATCCGTTTGGAGGGAAGCTCTAGGCGCTGGACGAGCTCTCAGTTGAACACCCAGAGCACGCGAGTCGGCTTGTCCGTCAGGTTGGCATAACGGAAACGCGCGTGAGGTTGGAGCTGGAAACTGTCATTGGGGTGGAGCGTCACCGGATCGCCGTCATCCAGCCAGACTGTCAGTTCGCCTTCGAGCACGAAACAGCCCTGCTCCGAACTGTCGTCCAGATACTCTTCCCCGCTCGAGGCCCCGGGTTCGAGGTGACTGTCGAGCATCGAGAAACCACCGGCGATGGTAGGCGACACGAGCACATCGGTAATCCCCCCTCCCAGATGCAGCGTACGGCGCTCATCCGGCCGCGTGACCCAGTCGAGCGCGCGGGGTTTTTCCAGGCTATAGAAGTAGGCCGTCGAGACCCCCAGCGTCTCGCTGATCGCCGTCAGGTCCGCCACGGTTGGGCGTGACACGCCCCGCTCGACCTGGGATAGAAAGCCCACCGAACGACCGATGCGTTGCGCGAGTTCGCCCAGGGTCAAGCCCTTGAACTTGCGCAGATCGCGAATGAGTATGGCGAGCCCTTCAATTTCTTCGTGCACTTTCATCGTGTGGTCTTGGCGGTGGGAGCGATGGTGTCGACGGAGGGTATTGGAGTGGGCCGTGCAAGGCAAGATCAAGGATCGAAGGGGACGGACTGGGCGGGCACGATGCATGAAGAGCACCTCGGCAGGGAGCCTGCCGAGGTGCCGCAGGCTTACTGGACAGCCTGGTAAGTCAGGTCCAGGCACTTGCGGGCCTTTTCCACCAGCTCGTCGATCTCTTCGGTGCTGATCACCAGAGGTGGTGCGATGATCATGGTGTCGCCCACGGCGCGCATGATCAGGCCATTGTCGAAGCAGTGCTGGCGGCAGATCATGCCGATGCCCTTGCCTTCGTAGCGGGCCCGTGTGGCCTTGTCCTTGACCAGCTCGATCGCGCCGAGCATGCCCAGGCCACGCACTTCACCCACCAGCGGGTGATCGGCCAGCTCACGCAGACGTTTTTGCAAGTACGGTGCAGTGACGTCACGCACCTGCTCGATGATCTTCTCGTCGCGCAGGATACGCAGGTTTTCCAGGCCCACCGCCGCTGCCACCGGGTGGCCGGAATAGGTAAAGCCATGGTTGAAGTCGCCACCTTCACTGATCACCTTGGCCACGTCGTCCCGCACGATCACGCCACCCATGGGGATGTAGCCGGAGGTCAGGCCCTTGGCGATAGTCATCAGGTCGGGTTTGAGGTCGTAGTAGTCGGTGCCGAACCACTGACCGGTACGGCCAAAGCCACAGATCACTTCGTCAGCCACGAACAGGATGTCGTACTTGGCCAGGATCTGCTTGATCTTCGGCCAGTAGGTCTGCGGCGCAATGATCACGCCGCCTGCGCCCTGGATCGGCTCGGCGATGAAGGCGGCGACATTGTCCTCACCTACTTCCAGGATCTTCTTCTCCAGTTGTTCAGCCGCCCACACGCCGAACTCGGCCTCGGACATGTCGCCGCCTTCACCGAACCAGTACGGCTGGGGGATATGCACGATATCCGGCAGCAAACCGCCCTGCTGGTGCATGCCGCTCATGCCGCCCAGGCCGGCACCCGCCACGGTGGAGCCGTGGTAGCCGTTGATGCGGCCGATGATGACTTTCTTGTCCTTCTTGCCCTTGATCGCCCAGTAATGGCGAACCATGCGCAGCACGGTGTCGTTGCCCTCGGAGCCGGAGCCGGTGAAGAACACATGGTTCATGCCGTGCGGGGCCACATCGGCGATTGCCTTGGCCAACTCCAGCGCCGGCGGGTGCGCGGTCTGGAAGAACAGGTTGTAGTACGGCAGTTCTTTCATCTGCCGGGCAGCCACGTCGGCCAGTTCGTCACGACCGTAGCCGACGGCTACGCACCACAGGCCCGCCATGCCGTCGAGGATCTTGTGGCCTTCACTGTCCCAAAGATAAACGCCCTTGGCCGAGGTAATGATGCGCGGGCCTTTCTCGGCCAGTTGCTTGACGTCGCTGAACGGCGCCAGATGATGGTCTCGGCTCATGGCTTGCCAGGCAAGCGTCTGGGAATTCTTTTCACTCATTTATTACTCTCCTTAACGAGGCGCAGCCGGGCTGCGTAAAAACATTCAACGTTTCAATAGCGCTCACGGCTCAGGCGGTTTTCAACATCAACTGACGCAATACCGAGCGTTGCCGGCAGGCTTTGCCAAAGGTCTGGAAGATCGTCAGGTAATGCGGGTTTTCAAGTACCCGGAACTCCGGATGCCACTGAACGGCCAAGGCAAAGCTCTTGCTGCCTTCAACCGAGATCGCTTCCACAAGCCCATCCGGTGCCAACGCCTCCACCCTCAGCCCCGGCGCCAGCACATCGATGCCCTGGCCATGGATGGAGTTGACGTCGATGACCGCGGGCAAGCCCATTCGGTCCATCAGGCCGCCTGGCTGGATATGCATTGCGTGGCGGGGGCCATACTGCTGGTCCACAGGCTCGTCCTTGCCTTCGCGGTGATCCATGAACAGGCCGGTCTCATGGACCTTCTGGTGCAGGGTGCCCCCGAGCGCCACATTCATTTCTTGGAAACCCCGGCAGATGCCGAGCACCGGCACACCAGCGGCGATGGCCGCACGCATCAGCGGCAGCGTCGTGGCATCGCGCAACGGGTCGTGGTGGGTGCCCGGCTCACTGGCCGGGCCGTTGTAGTGGAACGGTTCGATGTTGGACGGCGAGCCGGTGAAGATCAGCCCATCCACTGTGTCGACAATGTCGGCGGTATCCATCAATTCACCGAGACTGGGAATCACGATGGGCAAGCCACACGCCGCCTTGGCCGCGGCGCGCGCATACTTCTCACTGATCGTCTGGGTCGCATGCTGTTCAATCATGCGAGTGCATGCAGTGATGCCGATAACGGGCACGCGTGGCATATCATCCTCCGGCAAATCAATATTGCGAGTTATTCAAACTGATTAAGAAAGTGGGGCGCAGTTGGGCGAAACGGATGCTCACAAGAACCAGCGATATTCACGCGCGTTGATGGCGTTCATGAAATCCAGTTGTTCCTGGCGTTTGTTTTCGCAATAGACCATCACGAACTCACTGCCCAGGCCCTCGTTGACCACCGGATGGTTGCGCATCGCAGCCACAGCGCTCAGGGCATCCTTGGGGAAATCGATACCGCTCGTGCGATCGTCATTGAGCGGTGCGATGGGTTCCACGCCGCGATCAAGGCCATGCTCCATACCGGTGAGGATGGCCGCCAGCACCAGGTACGGGTTGGCATCGGCGCCGGCCAGGCGGTGCTCGATGCGCAGGTTGCGTGGATCGGACTCGGGAATGCGAATGCATGCATCGCGGTCCTCGAAGCCCCAACTGGCCACACTCGCGGCGTTGACCATGGCGCCGTAGCGGCGGTAGGCGTTGTGATTAGGGGCGAAGATCGGCATGCAATGGGGCAGCAGCGCCAGGCAACCGGCGACGGCATGGCGCAGGTTGCGTTGTCCGTAACCGGCCAACAGGTTGTTGCCGGCCTCATCGTAGAGACTGACATGCACATGCATGCCGCTGCCCGGTGCGTCCAGGTAGGGTTTGCTCATGAAGCTGGCGCGATAGCCATGTTTCATGGCGACACCACGCGTACTGCGGCAGAACAAGGCCGACCAGTCCGCCGCGCTCAATGCATCGTCACTGTGGGAGAAGTTGATCTCGAACTGGCCAGGGCCAAGTTCCGCGGTGATGACGTTCGCCGGTACACCCTGCTCGTTGGCGACATCCACCATCTCATGCAGCACGGACGAGAACCGCGACAGCCGTTCGATGTGCATGTTCGGCTGATCGTCCTGGTCGCCGGTAGCGACATCGCGTGGGTACTGCGGCAGGCCGTCCTTGAGCGCGCGGTCGAACAGGTAGAACTCAAGCTCAAAGGCAACCACCGGGCGAATGCCACAGCTGGCCAGACGTCGCAGCACCCGGGCCAGCACCTCACGGGGCTCGAACTCGATGGGCTTGGCGGTGCCATCGGAGGTGATCATCATCTGGGCGATCGCCTCCTTTTCCCAGCGCACCGGTTTCAGGGTGCCAGGCACCAGGCGCCGCGGTGCGTCCGGATCACCATCGGCAAAGCAATAGTCGCCAATCTTGTAGAGGCCACCCTGGGTCCCCAGCAACACACAGTTCTGCGGCAACTTCAAAGGCGCGCCTGCAGCCACTTTCTCCAGCATGTCCATGGGGTAGCGCTTGCCATAGAAATGCCCAGGAATATCCAGCGCAATCAGGTCGACGTAACGCACGTCTGGGTGTTGGGCGCGGAAAGCGCGCACTTCAGTCAGCAGATCCGGAAAGATGACACTCATCTTCTTGTCCTTGTGAGGTGAAACGAATTCAGTTGAAGACCCAGAGCACGCGGGTGAGCCTGTCCGTGAGGTTGGCGTAACGCAAACGCGCATGAGGTTGCAGCTGGAAGCTGTCGTTGGCGTGCAGCGTCACGGCATCGCCGTCGTCCAGCCAGACCGTCAGTTCGCCCTCGAGCACAAAGCAGCCTTGCTCCGAGCGATCGCTCAGGTGCTCTGCGCCACTGCTCGCACCAGGCTCAAGGCGGCTGTCGAGCATCGAGAAGGCGCCCGAGATCGTCGGTGAGGCCAGCACATCGGTGATGCCCGAACCGAAGTACAACGTGCGCCGCTCATGAGGGCGAGTCACCCAGCTGACGGCGCGGGGCTTGCTCAGGTTGTAGAAATACGCAGTCGAGACGCCGAGTGTTTCGCTGATGGCGGTGAGGTCCGCCACGGTCGGGCGCGAAACACCCCGTTCAACTTGGGAAAGAAAACCAACCGAACGGTCGATGCGTTCAGCCAGCTCGCCCAGCGTCAGATTCTTGAACTTGCGCAGGTCATGAATGAGGATCGCCAAGGCTTCAACTTCTTCGTCCATCTTCATCGCTCAGAGGCAGCCGTGAAATTATTTGATTTATTTTTCATGAAAAAATACATGAAAAATTTCACGCGTCAAGCCAGGCGCAGCAAACGGCTTGCACCCAGAGCTAGGGATTCAGATGAGGTCGGGGACGTCAGGCGCGCGGCCATCGTGGGCACTCAGGCCACGTTGCGCGCCCATCGTAGGCTTCGCCAGCGCCTACAAGAGAGGACCAAGCTTTCACCGGGGAGAATGAGGCCAGCTCCCACCCAGTGAGGCGGTTTTACACTGGGGACGCTGCGCCAGGGTTCGTGGGCGCTGGCGCAGCCAGTGATCGAGTGTGAAGCACTCGCCTGCTGTTTTCGCTACAAGATGTCGGATTCGCGTTCGATGATCTGCGTAATGATCGGCACCGGCGTCATCAAATGCTCCAGCATCATCTTGCTGGCCTTGGCGGCATCGCGCCCCAGGATGGTACTGACCAGCTCGGCGTGCTCTTCGCGCTTGAGCCGCAACGACTCTTCGGACAGCACCGTGCGCTTGAGCCAGATCTGCCGGTAGCGTTCGGCCTGATCCTGCAGAAAGGCACGCGCCTGCAGCAAGCTCTTGGAGCCGCAACCACTGGCAATGGCATTGTGGAAGGCCTTGTGCCGGGCATCCCAGATATCGACCATTTCCTGCGGGCTGTGCAACTCGACCACCTTCGAAAGCGTGTGCGAGCACGCCACGATGGACGCCTCCCAGGCTTCATCGCCCTTCTCTACCGCCAGCCCCACGATCAAGGCCTCCAGGTGAGCCCGGGCGGTGTAGACATCGAGCATCTCGTCCAACGACATCGGTGCCACCCGATAGCCCTTTTGGTTGATCGCGCTGACCAACCTCTCTGCCACCAGCCGCGCCAGCACCTCGCGCATCGGCCCCACACCGACGGCGTAACGGTCTTTCAAGGCGCTCATCAAGAGTTTTTCCCCGGGGCGGAAGACGCCACGGAGAATGTCGGATTTCAAGCGCGAATAGGCAGCATCTGATGCGGTTTCAGCGAGGTCTGTGTGGTCCATCCAGAGGGCTCTCTTGCTAGGCGCGCCTATCATACCGGACTCCGTTAGGACACGCAGATCGTGTACAAAACACAATAATTACTACGATATTTAAAAATGTAGACATTTTTTAATTTCAGCGATATTTTTGCTCCACGACCTGACCCGTCCTCTCAACCGCCCGGTTAACAAGGAGTCGCCATGAACGCCCTCACCCACATCGATATGCCTGTCCTCGAGCAACCTGCCCTGCTGCACGGTTTCACCTTGCAGTCGACCTCCCAGTCCGAGCGCCTGCTGGAACTGCGCTTTGCCAAGGAAACCGTCGACGCCTTCGTCGCCGCGGTCGCCCAATGGCCGGTCCAGGCCTTGGAGTACAAATCGTTCCTGCGTTTCCAGTTCGGCAAGATCCTCGACGACCTGTGCCAGGGCACTTTGCGCCCGGTCATCGTCAACACCCTGCTCGATCGCAGCACTGGCGGCCTGCTGGTCACCCCTGAGGGCCTGGACAACGTCTCCCAGGCTGAAGACATGGTGAAACTCTCTACCGCTGTGGCCCATCTGCTGGGCCGATCGAATTTCGATGCCATGAGCGGCCAGTTCTACGCGCGCTTCGTGGTCGAGAACGTCGATAACTCCGACAGCTACCTGCGCCAGCCACACCGGGTGATGGAGCTGCACAACGACGGCACCTTCGTGAACCAGATCACCGACTATGTACTGATGATGAAAATCGACGAGCAGAACATGGAAGGCGGCAATTCCCTGTTGCTGCACCTGGACGACTGGGCTGACCTGGACCGTTTCTACAAGCACCCGCTCGCCCGTCGGGTGATGCGCTGGACCGCGCCACCGAGCAAGAACACCCGGGAGGATGTATTCCATGCCGTGTTCGATACCGACTCGGTGGGTCGCCCGACCATGCGCTACATCGACCAGTTCGTGCAGCCTGAGAACTACGAGGAAGGCACCTGGCTGTTCCAGTTAGGCGAGTCGCTCGAAGGCAGTGCGCACAAGGTGTCGATTCCGGTCCCGGTCGGCTCGTTCCTGCTGATCAACAACCTGTTCTGGCTGCACGGCCGTGACCGCTTCGTCGCTCACCCGGGCCTGCGCCGCGAGTTGATGCGCCAACGCGGCTACTTCAGCTTCCCGAAAATGGAACACCACCGGGGCCAGACCTCCAACTGATGCTCAGCGTGGCCTCGGCGCCTGCGGGCCGGGGCCATCTGCAAGGAACAGACTCATGTACGATTTCGTGATCATCGGCGGCGGTATCGTCGGCATGTCGACAGCGATGCAGCTGGCTGACCAGTACCCCGAGGCGCGCCTGCTGCTGCTCGAGAAAGAGAGCAGCCCAGCCCAGCACCAGACCGGCCACAACAGTGGTGTGATCCATGCGGGTGTCTACTACACGCCCGGCAGCCTGAAAGCAAAGTTCTGCCTGGAAGGCAACAAGGCCACCAAACGCTTCTGCGATGAGCACGCCATCCCCTACGACAACTGCGGAAAACTGCTCGTCGCCACCAACGAGCTGGAGATGCAGCGTATGCGCGCCCTGTGGGAGCGCACTGCGGCCAATGGCCTGGAGCGCCACTGGCTGTCGGCCGGCGAGCTTCGCGAACGCGAGCCGAACATCGTTGGCCTGGGCGGTATCTTCGTGCCCTCCAGCGCCATCGTGAACTACGCCGCGGTGACCGCTCAGATGGCCAGGCAGTTCGAGAAAAAAGGCGGCACCCTGCAGTTCGATGCCGAAGTCACCGGACTGGTCGAACAGGCGGACTCGATCGTCGTCAAGACCGACCGGGGCACTTACACGACCCGCTACCTGGTGTCGTGCTCGGGCCTGATGGCTGACCGGGTCGTACGCATGCTCGGTGTGGAGCCAGGTTTTACCATCTGCCCGTTCCGTGGCGAGTACTACCTGCTGCCACCGGAGCACAACCGAATCGTCAATCACCTGATCTACCCGATCCCGGACCCGTCCATGCCGTTCCTGGGTGTACACCTGACCCGGATGATCGATGGCACCGTCACCGTCGGGCCGAATGCAGTGCTGGCCATGAAGCGCGAGGGCTATCGCAAATCCGATGTCTCCCTGAGCGACCTGGGCAACATGCTGGGGCACCGTGGTATCCGCAAAGTGCTCAGGGACAATCTCCGCCCAGGGCTGATCGAGATGAAGAACTCGCTGTTCAAGGGGGCCTACCTCAAGACCGTGCAAAAGTACTGCCCGAGCCTCGAGAAGAAACACCTCAAGCCCTACCCGGCCGGCGTGCGCGCCCAGGCGGTGTCCAATGACGGGAAGCTCATCGATGACTTCCTGTTCGTCAACACCGCCCGTAGCGTCAACGTCTGCAACGCGCCTTCCCCGGCGGCCACCTCAGCCATTCCGATCGGGGCCTACATCGTGTCCAAGGTCCAGGAAATCGTCGGCGATGAATTCAAGAAAACGTCCGTGCCGGCACTTCAGGCCCAAGCCGTCTGAACACAGGCTGTTGCGTCCGGAAGGTCACTCGACCTTCCTCTGGCTGGCAAGGCTGACCCAGGGCCACCGGCTGGAGCTGCTCGCCCTGGCCAGTCTGTTGATCGCCGTTTTCATGCTTTGATCCCCGCCGGGCTGCCTGCTGGAAGCAATGATTCAGCAGGCAGTCATCTGACGTATTCTTCATAATATCTGTCAGACACTCCGACATAAGCAGTGTTATATTTCGCAAATTGGACCAGCTGGTTACTTCTTGACCGCTAGGTTAGCCACCCGTGGCAGTGTCAGTCTGCTTGATGTGTGGCACAGGGCCGGGAGTGCCCGTTGCGAATTCCCCACGCATTCGCGACCCGCAAGAGAAATCGGAATTCCCATCAGGTATCTATGTGAAGCGTGACATCCACCTCGTCGTTCTGCTGCTGTCGATCATCGGTTGTTCGCTCGCATCGTTGACACTGTGGAAGGTCATGGCCTCTCGTGAGCGGGCACTGGAAGACATCAATACCCACGCCTTGAACCTCACCCAGGCACTGTCCACCTATTCCGAAGGTATCGTGCGACAGAGCTCGCTGCTGTTGCTCGGCCTCATCGAGCGGCTGGAAACCGAAGGCAGCGGGCCTTCGCAGATCGAACGCCTGAGCCAGCTGGTGAGCCGCCAGCACCCGTTGATGCCGCAGTTGAGCGGCATCACCATCTATGACAAGGATGGCCGCGGGCTCATGTCCTCCAATAGCCCCATGCCCGTCGGTGCCAACAGCAGCGACCGCGCCTACTTCATCCATCACCGCGACGATCCTTCCCGCGAGCCGTTCATCGGCCTTCCTATCCGCAGCCGCACCAACCAGGAATGGGTCATCACCATCAGCCGCCGCTTCAACGACGCCCATGGCGATTTCGCCGGCGTCGTTGCCGTGACGCTGGGCGTGGAGAACTTCCTGCACCTGTTCGGACAGCTGGATGTGGGCCAGGACGGCGCCATCGGGCTGTCGTACACCGACGGGGCGATACTGGTGCGTTACCCGTTTCGCGAACAGGACATGGGGCGCAACTTCTCCAAATCGCCCATCTATGCCAAGTACCTCGTCGATCAGTCAGTGGGCACGGCCTCGTTCACCTCCAGCCTGGACGGCGTGGAGCGCCTGTATGCATTTCGCAAGAGCGACACCCTCCCCCTGGTGACAACGGTCGCCCTCGGCAAACGCGAGGCGCTCGCGGCCTGGCGCTTCGAGGCGCAGCTGTCGGCGTTGGTGGTCTGCGGTCTGCTCGCCCTCACCGGCGCCATCGGCTGGCTGCTGATTCGCGCCATGGGCCGACGGATCGCCGCAGAGCGTGAGCTCAGAGAAACCCAACAACAGTTGCTCGACAGCAATCAACAGCTCGAACGCCAGGCGATGCTCGATGCTCTGACCGGACTCGCCAACCGACGCCGCTTCGACGAGGTGCTGGACGAGGAGATTCGAAGAGCCCGTCGAAGTGGGACGCCATTGTCCCTGCTGATGATCGATATCGACCACTTCAAACGCTACAACGACACCTACGGCCATCCGGCCGGCGATGCCTGCCTGCAGCGAATCGCCGGCCTGCTCGCCGGCTGCATCCGTCGGCCGTGCGACCTGCTGGCACGTTACGGAGGTGAGGAAATGACAGTGGTCCTGCCCGACACCGACTGCGACGGTGCCGTCGTCGTGGCGCGGCTGATGCTGGAGTGCCTGGCCATGGCGTCCATCGCCCACCAAGGCAGCCCTTTTGGCCAGGTGACCGCCAGTATCGGCATCGCCTGCGCGGCCGGTGCCTCCCTCGACAGCAGCCAATCGCTGCTCGAACGCGCCGACCAGGCGCTCTATACCGCCAAGCAGGCGGGCCGCAATCGCCTGCATGTCGCCACGCCGACCGGCATTCCCTTACCCGCTGGATCCTGAATCGAGCATGACACTCTCCAACCCCTCACTCCTCATCTGGACCGTGGCCGCCCTGGCTACCTGTGGCGTCATCCTGCGCCCCTGGCGCATACCTGAATACGTCTGGGCCATGGGAGGCGCGCTGCTGCTCACAGGCCTGGGGCTGATTCCATTGCACCGTGCCATGGCCGCTATCGCCGAAGGCGGTGATGTCTATCTGTTTCTCATCGGCATGATGGTATTGGCCGAACTGGCACGACAGGAAGGTTTGTTCGACTGGCTCGCCCGGTACGCGGTGGGCCACGCCCGTGGCTCTGGGCAGCGGTTGTTCGACTTGGTGTTTCTGGTGGGCACGCTGGTTACCGTGTTCCTCTCCAACGATGCGACTGCCGTGGTGCTGACCCCAGCGGTCTACGCCGCCTGCCGGGCGGCCAAGGCCGAACCGCTGCCGTACCTGTTCATCTGCGCGTTCATCGCCAACGCCGCCAGCTTCGTATTACCGATTTCCAACCCCGCCAACCTGGTCGTATTCGGCAGCCAGATGCCGCCGCTGCTGGAATGGCTCAGGCAGTTCACTTTGCCGTCGCTGGCGGCCATCGTCCTGACCTACGCGGTCCTGCGGATCACCCTGCGCCAACAGATTCGCCAACCCTTGGCCTTGGAGATCGACCCGCAGCCCCTGTCCCAAGGGGCCAGGCTGAGCGCCGTGGGGATTGTGCTGACCGGCACCCTGTTGCTGACGGCGTCGGCACTGGACACGCCCTTGGGGCTGCCCACCTTTTGCGCAGGTCTGGCCACCACCGGGCTGATCCACCTGCGTCAGCGACGTAGCCCGATGCCGGTGCTCAGGCATGTGGCCTGGGGCGTGCTGCCGCTGGTGGCAGGTTTGTTCGTGCTCGTCGAAGCCGTGGCCCAGACCGGCGTCATCGACCGGCTGGCTCAGGCCCTGGCGGCACGGGCCCAGGTCTCGCCCACCCAGGCCAGCTGGGCCGCAGGCGTAGGTGTCGCCCTTGCCAGCAACCTGATGAACAACCTGCCCACCGGGCTGATAGCCGGGGCCATGGGGCATCTGGTCGAGTTACCCGGACAGACGACGGCCGCACTGCTGATTGGTGTGGATCTGGGCCCGAACCTGTCGATCACAGGCTCCCTGGCGACCTTGCTATGGCTGGTGGCAATTCGTCGCGAAGGCGAGCATGTCAGTGCCTGGCGCTTCCTGCGCCTGGGTCTGCTGGTGATGCCGCCAGCGCTGGCTGCTGCATTGTTGGCATTGATGCTCTGAACGCAAAACCAGGGCACTGAGCTCGACCTTGAGCAAGATCCTGGTGCCGCCCGCCAATACCTGACAGATCTGTAATGTTGCACTCAGTTTTCTGACAGCGCTGCCTGCCTATCGTAAGCCTGGAAAGTGCGAGTGCTCTCGGGACCAAGGATGCTGACCCGATAGCCCGTACATCAGCCACTATATGACTGACTGGACGCAACGGCATGCAAAGCAAAACCACAAGACGATCCTTCGTCAAAGGCCTGGCCGCGACCGGACTACTGGGTGGATTGGGCATGTGGCGCACGCCGGTCTGGGCCGTGACCAGCCCTGGCCAACCCAGCGTGCTGACGGGCACCGAGTTCGATCTGTATATCGCAGACCTGCCGGTCAACTTCACCGGCGCCGCGCGTACGGCCATGGCCATCAACGGCTCGCTGCCAGGCCCCATACTTCGCTGGCGCGAGGGCGACACCGTCACGCTGCGTGTGCGCAACCGCTTGAAGCAGGACACCTCCATCCACTGGCACGGCATTATCCTTCCGGCGAACATGGACGGGGTGCCTGGGCTGAGCTTTCACGGCATCGCCCCCGACGGGATGTACGAGTACAGGTTCAAGGTCCAGCAGAACGGTACCTACTGGTACCACAGTCACTCTGGCCTTCAGGAACAGGTCGGGGTGTATGGCGCGCTGGTCATCGATGCCAAGGAGCCCGAGCCATTCACCTATGATCGCGATTACGTGGTCATGCTCAGCGACTGGACCGATGAGGATCCTGCCCGGGTTCTGTCCAAGCTCAAGAAACAGTCCGACTACTACAACTTCCACAAACGCACCGTTGGCGACTTCGTCGACGATGTCAGCAAAATGGGCTGGTCGGCGGCCCTGGCCGATCGCAAGATGTGGGCCCAGATGAAGATGAGCCCCACCGACCTCGCCGACGTCAGTGGCTATACCTACACCTATCTGATGAATGGCCAGGCCCCTGATGGAAACTGGACCGGCCTTTTCAAACCCGGCGAGAAAATTCGGCTGCGCTTCATCAACGGCTCGGCCATGACTTATTTCGATGTGCGGATCCCCGGCTTGAAGATGACTGTCGTCGCGGCGGATGGTCAGCATGTCGATCCCGTCTCGGTCGACGAATTCCGAATCGCCGTGGCGGAAACCTACGATGTCATCGTCGAGCCCGAGGACGCGCAGGCGTACACCATTTTCGCTCAGTCCATGGACCGTACCGGGTATTCCAGGGGCACCTTGGCAGTACGCGAAGGCCTGCAGGCGCCCGTCCCCGCGGTCGATCCACGCCCGCTCATCTCGATGAGCGACATGGGTATGGATCACGGCAGCATGACTGGCATGGACCACGGCCAGATGGCTGGGATGGACCACGGCAGCATGGCGGGTATGGACCACAGCCAGATGGCCGGGATGGATCACGGCAGCATGGCTGGCATGGATCACGGCAGCATGGCGGGCATGGACGGTGCCATGCAGACCCATCCTGCGTCAGAAACCAACAACCCTCTGGTCGACATGCAGACCATGACCCCGACGCCCAAGCTCAATGACCCCGGAATTGGCCTGCGCAACAACGGCCGCCGTGTGCTGACCTACGCGGACCTGCGAAGCACCTTCGCTGACCCGGACGGCCGTGAGCCGGGGCGGACCGTGGAACTGCACCTGACCGGTCACATGGAAAAGTTCGCCTGGTCCTTCGACGGCATCAAGTTCTCCGATGCCGAGCCGCTGCGCCTGAAGTATGGCGAGCGTCTTCGCATCACGCTGGTCAACGACACCATGATGACTCACCCCATCCACCTGCATGGCATGTGGAGCGACCTGGAGGATGAACACGGCAACTTCATGGTCCGAAAACATACGATCGATATTCCCCCAGGCTCCAAACGAAGCTACCGCGTGACGGCGGATGCCTTGGGTCGTTGGGCCTATCACTGCCACCTGTTGTTCCACATGGAAATGGGCATGTTCCGAGAAGTTCGTGTGGACGAATGAACTGGAGATCTGAAATGAGCAAAACCATGAAACGAAACACCTATGTCTTCTCTGCCGCATTGGCAGGCCTGCTGGCGGTCTACACGCCGTCCTCGTGGTCCAGCGATGATCATGAGCAGCACGTTCAGAAATCCACCCAGGCTGCTGGCCAGCCCGATGGCATGAAGGGGATGGACCATGGCTCGATGAAAGGCATGGATCACAGCAAGATGAAAGGCATGGACCATGACGCGATGAAGGGCATGGATCACGGCAAGATGAAGGGCATGGACCATGACGCGATGAAGGGCATGGATCACCGCAAGATGATGGAATCCCAGGGCGGCGACAAAGCCAAGGCAGGGAAAGATGACCAATAGGCGAGTGCGACCCTCGCTCATGGCATTGGCCATCTCCCTCAGCACACTGGGCGGGACGCCGAGCTTCGCGGCTGAAAAAATGGAGCACTCGTCGATGGACCACGGCGCCATGCAGGGCATGGACCACGGCAAGATGGGCCATGGCAGCATGGAGGGGATGGACCACGGTGCCATGGATCATTCAATGATGAACCCAGGCACCGACGATGCCCCCCGAAGGACCAGTCGAACGCCCATTCCGATCCTCACGGACACCGACCGCAAGGCCGCGTTTCCCCCGCTGGACGGTCACAAGATGCATGACAGCGCGATCAACAGCTTCTTCTTGCTCGATCAGCTGGAATATCAGGACGCGGACGAAGGCAGTGCGCTGGCCTGGGATGCCTCGGGATGGGTGGGGGGCGATGTCAATCGGTTGTGGATCCGCTCCGAAGGCGAACGGACCAACGGGGTGACCGAGGATGCCGAGTTGCAATTGCTCTATGGCCGCGCCATCGGCCCTTGGTGGGACGTGGTGGCCGGGGTTCGCCAGGACTTCAAGCCCGAATCACCGCAGACCTGGGCAGCGTTTGGTGTGCAGGGCATGGCGCTTTACGACTTCGAAGCCGAAGCCACTGCGTTTATTGGCGAGAATGGTCAGACAGCCGCGCGTCTTGAGGGCGAGTACGACATTCTGTTGACCAATCGCCTGATCCTGCAACCCATCGCCGAGGCCAACTTCTATGGCAAGAACGATCCTGCGCGCGGCGTCGGTTCGGGCCTTGCCAACACCGAAGTCGGCCTGCGTCTTCGTTATGAAATCGTTCGTCAATTCGCGCCGTACATCGGCGTTACCTGGAGCCGCTCCTACGGCAAGACCGCTGACCTGATTCGCGACGAAGACGGGGATGTGGAAGAGGCGCGCTTCGTTGCCGGGATTCGGATGTGGTTCTGAGACCTTGAATGAAAAGAACAATGACAACGCTCGTGGTCGCAGGCGCGGTAGCGAGTGCCGCCGTGTTGGGCGCCGCCTACTCGGGCCTGGTCAACGTGGGGGCCGATGATCCCCACTTCCCCGCCGTGCATGCCTTCCTGGTCATGGCCCGGGAGCGCTCCATCGAAGTGCGCGCCAGGGACATCAAGGTGCCGAACCTCAAGGATGAAGCACTGATCCGCACGGGAGCGGGCAACTACAACGCCATGTGCGTCGGGTGCCACCTCGCCCCTGGGGTTGACCAGACCGAACTCAGCCAAGCGCTCTACCCCCCGCCTCCGAACCTGGCCAAGATCGGGACCGGTGATAATCCCGCCGTGGCGTTCTGGACCATCAAGCACGGCATCAAGGCCACAGGCATGCCGGCGTGGGGCAAGAGCATGGGGGATCAGTACATCTGGGGGATCGTCGCCTTCCTCGATCAACTGCCCCAGATGGACGCTCAGCAGTATCAGGCGATGGTGGCGAGCAGTGGCGGCCACCAGCACGGCGGTGGTGAGAGTGCGATGCACAGCGCTGGAGGCCACCATGGTCAGGGTACGGAGCAATCGAAGGCGCATCATCCACCCTCTGACTCAGCACACAGCTCAGGTCACCACGATGGGCATGGCGGAGCCGAAACGGACGTTGCCCATCCCGCCACACCTTCGCCAACGACGCATGTCCACCGAGATGGAAAAGAGCACGCCCACTGAAACTGAAGGGTCACTGACGGGAGGGGTCGCTGTGCCCCTTACCCGTTTTGCGCAGGGTTAACGTTTTAACTTCACACTCGCGAAAGTCGACTCGCTTTGTGCTTGGTCGAGCGAACTTTTAGCGGTGTCGTCTGGCCCCTTTGTCTCGTCGTCATCCAGCAGCAGTTTTTGCGAAGTATTGGAGGTAGCTCTTTCGTTTTTCGGTGGCGCCCCGAAATATTCCCGGTAGCACTTGGAAAAGTGCGGCGTGGAGACAAAGCCCACCACGGAAGCCACCTCGATGATCGACATGTGCGTTTGTTTGAGTAATTGACGCGCCCGAACAAGACGCAAGCGTAGATAATAACGAGAGGGGGTACAGTTCAGGTTTTTCTGAAACAATCGTTCAAGTTGGCGCCGTGAAATATTCACATACTTGGCCAGCTCATCCAGATCAATCAACTCCTCCAGATTGGCCTCCATCAGCGCGACGATTTCCTGCAACTTCGGCTGATTGGTGCCGAGCATATGCTTGAGCGGCACACGCTGATGGTCCTGCTCATTACGAATACGCTCGTACACGAACATTTCCGAAATGGCCGCCGAGAGTTCCCGACCGTGCTCGCGACTGATTAGGTGCAGCATCATGTCCAAGGGGGCTGTGCCTCCCGAACTGGTGAAGCGGTTGCGATCCAGGCTGAACAAGCGGGTACTCATGTTGACCCGCGGAAAGGCCTCCTGCATCGCGCCCAGGCACTCCCAATGCACGCTGCAATCGAAACCGTCGAGCAACCCGGCGCAGGCAAGCGCCCAACTGCCGGTGCATACCCCGCCCAAGCGCCGCGACTTGCGCGCCTGGGCCTGTAGCCAAGTGATATGTTCACGGGTGACGGTGCGTTGAATGCCGACGCCACCGCAGACAATCACGGTATCCATCGGTGGCGCGTTGTGCATGGCGGCGTCGGGGACGATCTGCAAGCCATCACTGGCCCAGACTTGGCCACCATCGACGGTCAGGGTGTGCCAACGGTAGAGCTCGCGTCCAGAAAGCTGGTTGGCCATGCGCAGCGGTTCGACGGCGGACGCCAAGGAGATCAGCGTGAAACTGTCCAGCAAAAGAAAGCCGATGGACTGGGGAGGAAAGCCGTTGTGATCAGGCTTTCCGTCCTTTTGCGACGACATACAGATACCTCTTCGACAGGCAGGCGAGCACCCATGACGGGCTACTTTTAATAATTCTCGAATTAATCGAGATATTAAAAATCTTTTTTTTAGTTATTTGAAAACTGCAACGTTAATCCTGCGGTCGCAAAGACGCCGTGTTGTGTTTTTGAACCACCGTTCAATAATACCGCATAGCAAGCTCACTTAGCCTGAGCCCCAAAACAGTGCAGAGGTCAACTTGAAAGAAGCGTTCGCTGGCGATGGCACGATTTGGCCATCACTGTATACGATGTATTAGCCTGATGGCGGGGCGTTAAACAGCTAGTTACTCTTACTTTCTAGAGGGTCAATGTACGTGCTCGGTTTAAATGGCACATGATCTGCTTACGCCATTTTTTTGCCCATGTGCGACCTGCCGCGTGTTGCCGGGAGGGAAAGGTTTCGACTCTCTGCGCTGCGTAAAGAAGCAAATGTGGGGAACAAGCAGACGCGCAGCGTACGCGAGCGGATGACGGCAACTCCAAACAGGCTGCCTTCAGGCGGGATCTACAAAAAATCTGCAAACGAAAAAAGGGCGACCCTTTCGGATCGCCCTTTTCGTGCCCGGAAATCCGGGGCTTTTGTTTGGTAGGCACAATTGGACTCGAACCAACGACCCCCACCATGTCAAGGTGGTGCTCTAACCAACTGAGCTATGTGCCTGTCGTGTGGCGCGCATATTAAGGGGACGGCACCCACCTGTAAAGCGCTTTTTTCAAAAAAATCAAAAACTTTGCCAACAGTGCCAGGCCAGAGGCGAAGACCGCGCCCCGAGGCCACCCGCCTATCGCCGTAGCACTCCCGCCAACACCGGCGAATGTTGTCGTTTTCCATCAAGAGCCGCCTTTGACCCTCCCCTAGATTAACTCCCGAGCAAGCCCCTGACCGAATCCAAGGGGCAGTGTCTGGAGGAGACCAGCCATGCAATCCGTCGAACAGTTCAAGCACAGCACTTGCGTTGCAGATTGGGCCGATCAACGCCCGGAACAGGCGTTTACCCTGCCCTCGCGGTACTTCTTCGATGAACAGATTTTCGCCGCCGAACGCGACCGCATCTTCATGAGCGCCTGGCACCTGGCCGGCCATCGCAACGAGTTCGCAGAGCCCGGGCAATTCGTGGTTTGCGACATCTTTGACCAGAGCGTGGTAGTGGCCTGCGGCAACGATGGCAAGATCAATGCCTTTCACAACGTCTGCCAGCACCGCGGCAATCGCTTGCTGGACGTACGCCGAGGCAGCGACACCCGGGTGCTGCGCTGCGCCTACCACTCCTGGTGCTACGAAATGGACGGCAGCCTGCGCAGCGCACCACGTAGCGAACGGCTGATCGCCTTCGACAAGCAGCAGTTCAATATTCCCAAGGTCCGCGTCGAAGAACTCGGCGGCTTCGTCTACTTCAACTTCGACGCCCAAGCCCCCTCGCTGGCCGAACTGTTCCCCGGCGCCGATGAAGAGATGCGAGCGGTGTTTCCCGAGCTGGGCAAGATGCGCCTGATCGAGGAGCAGGATGTGATCGTGCCGGCCAACTGGAAGGTGATCATGGACAACTCCATCGAGGGGTATCACTTCAAGCTGTCCGGCCCGTGCCATATCGACCTGGCCAAGCTGATCGACTTCAAAGGCTACCGTCTGACCAAGCGTGACAACTGGTGGACCTACATCGCCCCAGCCAACCTGCAGGCCGAAGAAGCCTACGGCGTGAAGCTCAGCGGGCCGCGCAACCCCGACGAGCGCTTCTTCAACATTGGCCTATGGCCGAACAACACCTTTTATACCTTCCCGTTCTCCGAGTTCCTCGGCACTTTCATCATGATTCCGCTGGACGCCGAACGCTCGCTGCTGCGCTTTGGCTACTACAGCCCGCACGAACAGGTGCCGGCAGTTTCCCACGCCTGCATGAAATGGATGAACGAGGACCTGGGCCCGGAAGACATCGAGCTGAACATCAGTGTGCAAAAAGGCCTGCGCTCGCTGGGCTACGACCAGGGCCGCTACATGATCGATGCCGAACGCAGCAACGAAAGCGAGCACCTGGTGCATCACTTCCACAAGCTGGTGTTCGACGGGATCGGCGCTGGCCGCTGACCGTTGAGGGAGAGCCTTATGCTCGGGCATGAATACGACTACGTGATCATCGGCGCAGGCTCGGCCGGCTGTGTGCTGGCCAAGCGCCTGGGCGAGAACCCGGCGCTGCGCATCCTGGTGCTGGAGTCCGGCCCGCCGGACGCCAGCTGGACCATCGACATGCCCTCGGCCGTGGGCATCGTGGTGGGCGGCACGCGTTTCAACTGGCGCTACAGCAGCGAACCGGAGCCGGGCCTGGACGGCCGGCGCATCGGCACGCCGCGCGGGCGCACCTTGGGCGGTTCCTCGTCGATCAACGGCATGGTCTACATCCGTGGCCATGCCCGCGACTATGACGGCTGGGCCGAGCACGGCTGCGAGGGCTGGAGCTACCGCGAGGTGCTGCCGTACTTCATCCGCGCGCAAAACCACCGGGACGGCGCCGACCGCTACCGGGGCGGGGCCGGGCTGCTCCACGTGACCCCAGGCGACACCTCGCCACCACTGTGCCAGGCCTTCATCGAAGCGGGCCAGCAGGCCGGCTACGGCGCGAGCGGCGACCTCAATGGCTACCGCCAGGAAGGCTTTGGCCCGGTCGACCGCACCACCCGCGACGGCAAGCGTTGGAGCACTGCTCGCGGCTACTTGGCCGAAGCGCTCCAAGGCGGCAACGTCACGGTCGCCACCTCGGCGCTGAGCCGCCGGATTCTGTTCGACGGCGACCAGGCCTACGGGGTGGAATTGGAAATGGACGGCGCCGTGCACCAAGTGCGCGTGCGCCACGAAGTGCTGCTCAGCGCAGGCGCCATCAACTCGCCCCAGCTGCTGATGCTCTCCGGCGTCGGCCCTGCCGAGGATCTGCAGCGCCTGGGCATTCCCGTGGTGCGGGATCTGCCTGGGGTTGGCCAGCGGCTCAACGACCATCCCGACACCGTGGTGCAGTACCGCTGCAAGCAGCCGGTGTCGATCTATCCCTGGACGCGGGCGCCAGGCAAATGGCTGATCGGCGCGCGCTGGTTCGCCAGCCACGATGGCCTGGCGGCGAGCAATCATTTCGAGGCTGGCGCCTTCATCCGTTCGCGGGCGGGCGTGGAGTTTCCCGACCTGCAACTGACCTTCATGCCCCTGGCGGTGCAACCGGGCAGCGTCGATCTGGTGCCCGAGCACGCGTTCCAGGTGCACATCGACCTGATGCGTCCCACCAGCCTGGGCAGTGTCAGCCTGACCAGCGCCGACCCGCACCAGGCGCCACGCATCCTGTTCAACTATCTCACCAGTGAGCGCGACCGGGCCGACATGCGCGCCGGTGCCCGACTGGTGCGCGAGATCCTCGCGCAACCGGCGATGCGTGCCTATGCGGGCGATGAGCTGGTACCGGGTGCCGACCAGGTGAGCGATGCGCAGCTCGACGCCTGGGCGCGGCGTGTCACCGAGACCGGCTACCACGCCAGCGGCACATGCAAGATGGGCCCGGTCGGCGACCCGGAGGCGGTGGTCGATCCACAGTTGCGCGTGCATGGCCTGCGTGGGTTGCGGGTGGTCGACGCCTCGATCATGCCGCAGATCGTCAGCGGCAACACCAACGCGCCCACAGTGATGATCGCCGAGAAGGCCAGTGACCTGATCCGCGGCCATGACCCGTTGCCGGTCAACGATGCCCCGGTGTGGATTCACCCGCACTGGCGCCAATGCCAGCGCTGAAGCGCGCTTGCCAAAGCCGGCCCGCTGCGCTTGGATAGGCGCAGCGGGCCTTTTCCGTGAACGAGGCGCCGGCCCATGCAGCCGACGCCCATTGTCGAGCCTGGTGCAACCATGAACCGATCCGAAACCCTTGGCCTTCAGTGGCAGGGCCCCGCCAGCCCTCCCCTGCGCATCGGCATCCTGTTGTTGCCGTCGTTTTCCAATTTCGGCCTGGCCTCGCTGATCGAGCCGTTGTCGATCGCCAACTGGCTGGCCCAACGCAGCCTGTTCCAATGGACCCTGCTCTCGGTGGACGGCCAGCCCGTGCCCGCCAGCAACGGCCTGCTGGCCAGCGCCCAGGCCGGCATCGGCGAGCACACCGAGTTCGACGCCTGCGCGGTGATTGCCAGCTTCGACGTGCACCGCCACGCACGCAACCCGGCGCTGAAGGCATGGATCAAGCGCCAGGCCGCATTCGGCGCAATCATGGTCGGCATCGAGACCGGCACCGAGCTGCTCGCCGCAGCCGGTGTGCTCGATGGCCATCCGGCGGCGGTGCACTGGGACAACCTGCAAGGCTTCCAGGAAAGCTACCCCAAGGTCCAGGCTTGCGCGCAGCTCTACTCGCTGGGGCGCAAGCGTCTGACCTGCGCGGGCGCCACTGCCGTGCTGGATATGGTCCTCAACTGGCTGGATCACCTGGCCGGCGGCAATCTGGCGCGCGAGGTGGCCATGCACATGCTCATCGAGCAGGTGCGCGAGCCACAGGTCCAGCAAGCCGAGGGCTATCGCCGCAGCCTGCATGCCCAGGCCGGCAAGATGGGGCGGGCCATCGAGCTGATGGAGCAGCACCTGGAGGAGCCGTTGAGTTGCGAGGCCATCGCCGAGCGGGTGGCGCTGTCGCGTCGGCAACTGGAGCGCCAGTTCATGCAGCACACCGGCCTGACGCCATTGAAGTACTACCTCAGCCTGCGCCTGGCGCGTGCGCACAACCTGTTGCAGCAGACCCGCATGAGCGTCGCCCAGGTAGCCGCCAGCGCTGGGTTCGGCTCGTTGGAGCACTTCTCCCGCGCCTACCGCGCCAAGTTTGGCTGTGCGCCGAGCAATGACCGTTCGCAGAGCTTGAACGCGCCGGTCATGCGCCAACCGTTGGGACATGATCGGCAGCCGTTGGCGTTCTAAGCGCTGCGCGAATCTTTGGGGCCGCAACGCGGCCCCGGGGGCCTTGCGCTAGAGCCCCAGGTAACGGCGCACCGCCGACACGCCCGGCTGGCCATCGAAGGTCGTCACCCCCGCCAACCAGCTGTCCAGCACCTGCGGATTGCGCTTGAGCCATTCACGCGATGCCAGCGCAGGCTTTTGCTTGTCGTTGAGGATCGCGCCCATGATCTGACTCTCCATCCCCAGCTGGAACTCCATCCGCGATAACAGCGCCCCAACGTTCGGGCACTCCTGGCCAAAGCCTTTGCGGGTGTGGGTATCGATCACCGCAGCGCCATAGTTGGGCCCGAAGTCGTCATCGCCGCCACTGAGGTAGCGCATCGACAACTGGGTGTTCATCGGGTGCGGCTCCCAGCCCAGGAACACGATCGGTTTTTTCGAGCGCACGGCCCGGCGCACCTCCACCAGCATGCCGGCCTCGCTCGACTCGACCAGGCGAAAATCCTTGAGGCCGTAGCGGTCCTTGTCGATCAGGCCCTGGATGATCTGGTTGCCATCGTTGCCCGCCTCGATGCCATAGATGCGCCCCTGCAACGAGTCCTTGAGCCGGGCGATGTCCTTGAAATCCTTGAGCCCAGCCTCGTAGGCATAGTCCGGCACCGCCAGGGTGTACTTGGCGCCGGTCAGGTTGGTTCGCACCCGCTCGACGCTGCCTTTTTCCAGAAACGGCGTAGAGATCGCCGCCATCGAGGGCATCCATGCGCCGAGATAGACATCGATCGTCTTCATCTCCATGGCCTGGTACGCCATCGGGATCGACAGCATCTGCGTCTTGGTCTTGTAGCCCAAGCCCTGCAGCACAGTGGTTGCAAGGCCTGTGGTGGCAGCGATGTCGGCCCAGCCGACCTCGGCGAAATGCACGGTCTGACAGGCAACGGGGTCCCCCGCCTGGGCGGTGGCAAAGGCTGCGGCGAACAGCGATGCGGCGAGCACGGATACGGCTGTTTTCTTCGGCATGCGAGCGACTCCAGAACGGTTGAGGGTGGGCGTGGCAATAGGTTGGGACGTTCAGGCGCGGTAGTCCGGCTCCTGTTCATCGAGGATTTCCTGCAGCGCGGCAAAATGGCGGGTGGCGAAGTCCGGGTAGTCCAGCCACTGCCGGGCCGTCTTGCGCGCTACGGCGTCGCTGGCGATGCGCAGCGGGCGGCCGGTGGCCAGGGCGGTGAGGTAGAGCTCGCAGGCGCGCTCGAAGTAGTAGAGATCGTCGAAGGCCTGGGCCACGCTGGGCGCCGCCACCAGTACGCCGTGGTTGCCCATCAGCAGGACCGGCTTGTCGCCCAGCTGACGACTCACTCGCTCCGCTTCATCCCCCAGGCCCATGCCATCGAAACCCTCGTCGATGGCCACGCGCTCGAAGAAGCGCATGGCGTTCTGCTCGATCGGCGGCAGGCGTGAATCGGCCAGGCAGGCCAAGGCCGTGGCGTACTTGGAATGCACATGAAGGATGCAGCGCGCGTGCGGGTGCTGGCGATGCAAGGCACCGTGCAAGGCCCAGGCGGTGATATCCGGCGCCCCGGGGCGCTGCAGGGCCAAAGGGTCATCGGCATCGAGCAGCAACAGGTCGCTGGCGCGGATCTTGGAAAAGTGCCGCCCATAGGGGTTGATCAGAAAGCGCCGGCCATCCTCGGACACGGCCAGGCTGAAATGATTGGCGATGGCCTCGTGCATGCCCAGACGGGCAGTCCAGCGAAACGCGCAAGCGAGCTCGACGCGGGCCTGGGCATGGGCGTCTAACACGGCGATGGATGGGTTGTGCATGGCGGTTCCTCGGGCGTCGAGCGCGCCCCCCGGGCACGCATTCACATTCCCGAGTCTAGGGAGCGCGCCAACGAGGACTTGATGCGATGCGACCTGCCTTGTCGCGAATGCACGCCGCGGCGATGGCTGTCGCATTCGGTCAAGTTCGTGCCCAGGAGCCTGGCTATGGTGCGGTCATTTCCAATGCACACGAGGAAACGCAGCATGACGCATCATCAGCTCTTCATTGCAGGGCAGTGGCGTGAACCGCACAGCAAGCGCTATCGGGAAATCATCAACCCCGCCGACGAAACCCTGCTCGCCCTGGCGCCAGAGGCAAGCGCCGACGATATCGACGCCGCGATCGACGCCGCCCGCCACGCCTTCGACCACGGCCCCTGGCCCCAACTGCCGCCCAGTGAGCGCAGCGCCGTGCTGCTGCGCATCGCGGCGGCCATCGAAACCGATGCCGCCCATCTGGCGCGCCTGGAAACCCTCAACACTGGCAAGACCCTAGGCGAAAGCGCGGCCGACCTGGCCTGCGTGGTGGCCACCTTCCGCTACTACGCGGGGCTGCTCGAAGCGCGCACCGACATCGCCCATCCCCAGGCGCCCGCCCATGTCATCAGCGTCACACGCCATGAGCCGGTGGGCGTCTGCGCACTGATCGTGCCGTGGAACTACCCGCTGCTACAGACCGCCTGGAAACTCGCGCCCGCCCTGGCCGCAGGGAACACGGTGATTCTCAAACCCAGCGAACTGACGCCACTGAGCGCCTTGCACCTGGCATCGCTGCTGGCCGCCCTGGCGCTGCCGCCTGGCGTGTTCAACCTGGTTTGCGGCGATGGCGCCGTGGGCCATCGCCTGGCGCTCAGCGAGCGGGTGGACATGCTGTCTTTCACCGGTGGCGCCAATGCCGGCGCCAAGGTCATGCAGGCCGCCAGTGGCAACTTCAAGCGCCTGGCGCTGGAGCTCGGCGGCAAGAACCCGAACATCCTGTTCGCCGATGCCGACCTGGACGTGGCCCTGGACCAAGCGCTCAACGCAGTGTTCTTCAATGCCGGGCAAGTGTGTTCGGCCGGCTCGCGCCTATTGCTGGAGGCGAACATCCATGAGCGCTTCGTCCAGCGCCTGGCCGAACGCATCGAAGCCATCGTCCTGGGCGATGGCTTCGACAGCCGTACGCGCATGGGCCCGCTGATCTCGTCGGCCCACCGGGACCGCGTACTGGCACGGGTCCAGACGGCGCAAGGCGAAGGCGCCCGCCTGAGCGCAGGTGGCCATATCCCCAGGGACGCGCACTTGAGCAAGGGGTTCTGGCTGCGCCCTACCCTGCTCACCGAGGTACAGGCCGACATGGGCATCGCCCGTGAGGAAATCTTCGGGCCGGTGATCACCGTCGAGCGCTTCACCGATGAGGACCATGCCGTTCAGCTTGCCAACGATACGCCCTATGGCTTGGCGGCGGGCGTGTGGACCGGCGACCTGGGCCGTGCCCATCGTCTGGCGCGGCGGCTACGGGTGGGCACGCTCTGGGTGAACGACTACAACGTGGCCTTTCCCCAGGCGCCCTGGGGCGGTTTCAAGGCCAGCGGCATTGGCCGCGAGCTGTCGGCGGCGGGGCTGGAGGAATTCAGCGAACTCAAGCATGTGCTGCTCAACTGCGAACCCCGAGCGCTGAACTGGTTCAAGTGAGGCCGCCATCAAGGCTTGCCCGTCGTACCCGACCGAGCCTGCTGGTCCTGCCAGCGCTTGAGGTTTTGCTCCAGCAGTTGCCTGGGCACGGCACGGTCGAGCAGGTCGGTGAGTTTTTGTGCCAGTTGCGCCCGTAGCTCGGGCTGGTTGCAGGTCGAGTGATGGGAGAGGGTCAGGTACAGCCCTTCGCTGGAAACAGGCGGCGCCAGCGCCTGCACTTGCTGGGAGATTCCCAGAGTGCGGGCCAGCGCCAGTCCTGGGTAAAGCTCGTAGATGACGTAGTCGTTGCGTTTGAACAACAGCTTGCGAAACGCTTGGTCCGCGCTGGGGACCGCTTCGAGTTTCAGGTGAGCGTTGGCGTAGTCGTCAAATTGCTGGCCGTAGCTGTTGTTGACCAGGGTGCCACCGCTGCGCCCTTGCAGGTCGGCCCACCCTGTGTAGGAAAACGGGTCGTCGTGACGCACCCAGACCACGCTGGGCGTGTTCAGGAACGGCGGGGGAATGAAATCCATGGTGACTTCGCGCGATGCGGTACGAAAGGCGCCGGCGATCAAGTCGATCCGCCCGCTCTTGACCTGCTCCTGCGCACGCGACCACGGCCCGCCATAGACCACGTCGATCTCAAGCCCCAGTTCGCTGCCAAGGCGCTGGAGCAGATCGGCATTGGCGCCGATCAGGCGTTGCGGGTTCTGCGGGTCGCGCCATAGGTAAGGCGGGTACTCGGGATTGCCCGTTGCCATCAAGTGCTTGCACGGCTGCGCTGCCCCGGCAGCCGCCGGGGCAAGCAGGAAACACACCAGTGACAAGAGCATCGGTCGATAAATCTTGCGCATGGGCGCCCTCGGTTCGGTCGTACCCGCCTATCTCGACGATGCAAGTGTAGCGTCGATGCAGGCAGCGAGCACGACGCCCCGAAAGCCTCGCGCCAAGCGTGGGTAGACCTTTAACCATGCCCAACTTGGGCAGGCTCAGTGGCGTTTGCCTTTGTCACGCGCGGCCTTTTGCGCCGTGGAGTCGTGCGCAGTACCGGTCGAGCCATCAGGGCGATGGGCGTCGTTGTCGCGCTCGGCCTCACCCTTGGGCGGGCGCTTGGCAGGTTCGTGGGTAGCTTGGGTCATCATCACCTCCTATCCTTTGCTGTGTTCAGGCGAAGTCGGTCCGGTCCCACGCTTGATGCCGCGCGGCCCGGCAACGCCCCAGATGGCCAGCCCGATCACCGGGAACAGCACCAGCAGCAACGACCACAGCACTTTGGTGCCGTCGGACTTGTCGCTGCGGAACACGCTGACGATGGCCCAGAGATCGACCAGCAGAATGATCGCCACCAGGGCGATCCAAAAATACGTGACAGGATCACTCATATCCGCCTCCTCTTGCGATTCGAAAAAACCACAGGTGTGAACAGAGGAAGGCGCACGGCGGCGCAAAGTTCAGACAGCTTCGTTGAGCGCGGATGAATGGGCCGGCGCTGTCACACCGGTGCCGACAACACCGGCAGCTCCTTGGCCAGCAAGGCAGCGGCGGTGCTGCTCAATTGCATACGGCCCAGCACGCTGCGCAGCACCCATTTGCAGGCCACGATTTCGTTGCTGGGCACGGGCCGTGTCCGCTCGCCGAGGTTGGTGGTGAAGATGTGATGAAGCACATTGCCAACCGGCAACGTACACAACGTATGCAAGCCCTGGCAGTGCAAAGAGGCTTCCTCTCGCAACTCTCTGATAGCGGCCTCTTCCGGCGTCTCGCCCGGCTCGATGACGCCGCCTGGCAGGTTCCACCTCGCGCCTTTCTTGCGTACGAGCAGGACCTTTCCGTTGCGTAGACAGACGATCGTGGCGCGGGCTTTGGCTGTGCGGATTTTCTTTGCAGGCATACCGGGTGTTCTGGGCAAAGGCTCGGGTATCGGCAGCGCCGACTGACGCTTCTTCCTTGAAGACCTGCACACCTGACGCCCCGTTCAAGCGAAGGGACACATACCAATCGAATCTCACCCACAGTGCCAGCGCCTAGCGAATACTTGCGCGGTGGTCATCCGTCAAGCAACAACCTGCGCACCCGAAAGCAGTGCGAGACAAGCCAGGGTTATTGGCTTTGGCACTTCAAACGCCGGTCCGTCAATCCTTAAAGCAACCCGTCAGCAAATTCCAATTCCTTTTGCGAGGTGCAATGCCTCGCCCTTGTCACTACTGAACACAGACCTTCCTGTGTAGATGACATGAGGTGAAAGATCATGGCTGACAACCAAGACAAACAAAGCAACCAAGGCGGCAGCGCCAACACCAACCCAGGCAACTTCGCCAACGACCGGGAGAAAGCTTCTGAAGCTGGGCATAAAGGTGGCCAGGCGTCCGGTGGCAATTTCAAGAACGATCCTGAACGCGCCTCCGAGGCCGGCCACAAAGGCGGCCAAATGTCCGGGGGCAATTTCAAGAACGACCCTGAGCGTGCCTCTGAGGCCGGCAAGAAAGGCGGCCAGGCGTCCGGCGGCAATTTCGCCAACGACCGTGAAAAGGCCTCCGAAGCCAGTCGCGTAGGCGGCCAGCACAGCCATGGGGGCGGCCGTAAAAGCGACGACGACCGCTAACTTCCCACCGATTGCCGGGGCGGTTCTGCCGCCCCGGCGCTGTTGATGAGGCACATTCCAATGTTCATGCACAACAAACGCCTGCAGTACACCGTGCGGGTGGCGCAGCCCAATCCTGGGCTGGCCAATCTGCTGCTCGAACAGTTCGGTGGCCCCCAAGGGGAACTGGCCGCCGCCATGCGCTATTTCACCCAGGCCGTGAGCGAGGATGACCCAGGGCGCAAGGACCTGCTGTTCGATATCGCCACGGAGGAACTGAGCCACCTGGAAATCATCGGCTCGATCGTGGTGATGCTCAACAAGGGCGCCAAAGGCCAGCTGGCCGAGGGCATCGAGGCCGAAGGCGAGCTCTACCGCTCGCTGACCGGTGCCGGTAACGACTCGCATATCACCAGCCTGCTCTATGGCGCCGGCGCACCCTTGGTCAATTCCGGCGGTGTGCCCTGGTCGGCGGCCTACATCGATACCATTGGCGAACCCACTGCAGATCTTCGCTCCAACATCGCCGCCGAAGCCCGCGCCAAGATCGTCTACGAGCGGCTGATCAATGTCACGGACGATCCTGGCATCAAGGATGCCCTGGGCTTTCTCATGAGTCGGGAAATCGCTCACCAACTGTCTTTCGAAAAAGCCCTGCATGCCATTGCGCCCAACTTCCCCCAAGGCAAGCTGCCAGGAGATCCTGAGTTCAACAACACGTACTTCAACCTTTCCAAAGGTGGCGAAATGCGCGGGGCCTGGAATGAAGGACAAGACTGGGTCTATGTGGAGCAGCCTCAACCGGCTGTGGATGGCGGCGATGGCGAGGCCTCGGTGCAGCTCGACGCGCAGTCGCAAACCGCATTGGACGCGATGAAAACCAGGACGATGTCCAATCCCCAGGCCCAGCCTCTGACCGGGGCGGAGCTTGGCAAGGTCAACAACGGTCAGGAGTAGGATGGGCCCCGCACCGGGCAAAACGCCGGTGCGGGTGATTGGCTTCAGCGCTTGGCTTCGGCATCCGGATCGGCGGACCGGGCCAGGAAGGCACGGGTCACTTCCGGCAGGTGGTCCTTCAGCCATTCGGCCATGGCCACTTCTTCCTTGAGAATCGACCTGCAGGCCTGTGCGGTGGCGCTGTCGCCGGCCGCCTCCGCCGCCTCGATCAATACGGTGTACGAGGCGATCTCCATGTTTTCGAAGACATAGCCGGCCATGGCCCCTTTGACCACCTCGTCGCTCATGGCCATGCCGCCCACTGCCTGCCCGAAGGCCATGAGTTTGGCTGCCATATCCTTGAACACCGAAGTGCTTCCGCCCAGGCGCTCGATGCACTCGACCAGCACGCGCTGCTGCCCTTGGGTTTCTTCGATGTGCTGGACGATTCGTGCCTTGAGGGTGGGGTAATGCTCGAGGCGTTCAGCCTGCCCTTTGAGCATGCTCTCGGCTTGCTGTTCCATGGCATGGGCATCTCGCAGCCAGTCGAGCAGATTGTCGGTAATGGATGTCATGTTGCGTTGCCTCTTTGGGATGATGGGTACTGCTTGTGAAAGCCAGTTCCCCGCCTCGACTCTGTCGAACCGACAGGTGGGCATGCGGCTACGCTAAAGGCGCTACGCGGCCTCGCTTCGACTGCCAGGCCCGCGCACATCACAACACCTGGATTGCCACCGCATAACCCCCTAGGGCCAGCCAGAACACCAGGAATACCCAAGGAGTGCGCAACGAAAACAGCAATGACTTGCGATACCCAGGTCGCGAGATTTCCGTCTCGCAAAACAGTGGTGACTCGTCATAAGCCAACCCCATCAAGGGCTCGCTGCGCAGCAGGTGGCTCTGCTTGAACTGCCAATGGTCGATGATCTTGTAAGCCGCGCGGATGCCCGGCCAGGCACTCAACGAACTCAACGCCCCCAACAGGGCGAGAAACGGCGGCACGATCAAGGTGAACGCCGCCCCCCAGTCCGGATTGAGATTGCCCATGGAGGAAACGAACGCGATGACCAGAAACGACTGGGCCGCAAGAAAGGCATCGGTGCGGTTGGCAAGGATGCTCGTCTCGTACTGGATTTCCCGGCGGTAGAAATCCAGGCGCTCCTTGGGAGAACCGAACAGCTTGGCATTGCGCTCGCTGATTTCGTGCTCAGGGGTTGAGGGGGTGATGATGCGCGGCACCGGTCGCTCCTGGGAGAGGGTTCAACGTGGATTGTGGAGGTCGGATGGGGTTTGCGGCGCCAGCGCGTATTCCACCAACGTCGCGGCACAGGCCGTGATGCCATCGCCATGGATCATCTCGAAGCCATGGGTGTTTTCCGTGGGAATGGCCAGGCAGCCTGCCTGCGCCGCGACACCCGCGCTCATGACCGCGCTCGCGTCACTGGCGAAATCCACCAGCAAGGCGGCTTGCGGCCTGTACCCGGCGTGCTGCGCCGCCGCCGTCAGCCCATGGACGACACTACGGCTGTAGAGGCCTTTTTGATCCCCGGTATTGATGATCGGGTCGGCGCTCAACCGGGCACCGTACTCGTCCAGCACCGGGCCCACTTCGACTGCCACGGTAGTATCACCCGGCAGGCGCGCCGCGGCGTACATGGCCCCGGCGTTGGACTCTTCCTCCAGGGTGGTGAGGACGAACTAGACATCCTGGCGCAGCCCGGCGCGGCGCGCCTTAAGATCACGGGCACAGCCCAGCAGCGCTGCCACCGGCGCGCGATCATCGAGAAAATGCGCCGCGATGCAGTCGTTGACCGCGTAAGGTTGACGCCAGTGCCGGCTGAGCACGACCCGCGTGCCAGCAACAGTGCGTGGAGTAGCGGATCGATTTCCATGATGACGTGCCCCCGGGCTCATGAGCCGTTGAACTTCTTCACATCGATGGGCGGGGCGACGAATTCGGGCCCCTGCCCCGCTGGACGCCAACGCACGTTGGCCAGGCCGTAGCGCTCGGCCATGGGTCGGCTGACCTTCTTGATCGTGTGCTGGCCGAACCGTGGGATGATGCCCACGCCCGCATCGCAACAGGCCCAATGCCAGGCCTCGGCATTGTCCATGCGCCCCAGGCGAATGATGAACGTGCGGTACTCGCCATGGAGTTCGTACTCGATCACAAACAATTGCTGCCCTGCCATCACACGCCTCCTCAGTGGTTCCAAGCCTATGGAGCAGGGGCAGGGAAAGAAAATTCATTCGAGATTCACACGCTTGGTACAGTCGCCCCAAACGACCGCCGGAACGCTCGCAATGAACCTTGGCCCCGCTCTCGGGCTCGATTGCCAAAGCGCGCAGGAAAACGGCCATGAATGCATTCAACGAGCCTTTGGAGCGGGAGCGACGCAAGCGCCTGGCGATCGATTGCTGGTTCGCCCTGTTCGACGATGACACGCTACGCCAGGACTGCCCCAGCACCTACCACGAGACGCTGTTGCGCCAAGCGGATGAAATGGACCGACTCGGGTTGGTGGAGTGGACCGAATGGCGCGACCTGCGCCGGCTGGCCGACCGGGCGTTCCTCAGGGCGGTCGCCGGTGCGGACTACCATCCGGCCACACTGCTCAGGGTTGTTGGTAGTGGGCCGGGGATGTGCCCGGCTCATGTTCATGCTCGATGCGCTGCACCTGTACATCGGTGAACGACGATGACTCGCCGCGATGCAGCCCCTGCAGATAGCTGCGCGCGCATTCCACGCTGATGTCCTGTTCGTCGCTGCGCATTTCGCAGGTGCCTGGCTGGTTATCGAGGATGTAGCTGATCAGAAACAGATGACTGGCCATGGACGGCGCTCCTGTCGAGAAAATGAAACGCGACCGGCTACCCGGTCGCGTATGGGGCGTCAGGCGGCGTTCTGGTCGGCCTTTAGCATCTTCTTGTGGGCCTGCATGGCGACGCCCATCTCCTCGAGCGCCTGCTTGCCCAGCAGCTTCTTGGCGGTCGGAAAGAGCTCGCCTTCCTCCTCCTCGATATGGTGCTCCAGCAGCTCCTTCATCACCTTGACCCTGCCTGCGAATTCCACGGTGCCAGTGTCGGTCTGCAGCAAGTCGGGCAAGACCAGCGAGTCGACGGTGCGGTGTTCCTCCTTGGCCTCGTAGTACATTTTCTCCTCTTCCTTGCCCCCGGCCTGCTTGATGGCCGGGTAGAGGATCTGCTCTTCGAGCGCGGTATGGATCTGCAGCTCCTGTTCGATGCGGGCGAGCAACTCACTGCGCTTTTTCACGGCGCGCTCGGTGGTGCTGGACAGTTCCTCGAGCAGTTTCTTGACGGTTTCATGATCCTGGATCAGCAGTTCGATGGCATTCATTGTCGGGCCTCATCAGTCGATGGAATACAAAGACTTGCCCTGTGTGGAGTCATCGCCCGCTACGTCGGTTCGTGGTGGCCGATAAATGGCAGCGCACCGGCCCCGCCGCGGGGTGTCGGTCACTTGGCGCAGGCGGGGGCCGCGACGCGCTCGCCGGCTATCCACCTGGCGCGGCCCACCCCCCAGGCCAGCGCCCGGGTCATGGTCTCGCCTGGGCGGGCATCGAACGCTTCTTCGTGCAAGGCCTTGCCGCCACGTGCATACACACCGATGAACAACTGCGTGGCCCCGGTGCGCGACAGCCTTACCTGCACATCGATACAGGTGCCATCGTCGAGCGCCTCCTGATGCGTTCGATGATGAAGGGTCGCATCGGCCCAGTCCCAAAACACATTACCCCTGATACGCATGTCGGCCTCCTGCGACTCCTGTCCAGAGCGCCACCCTATCGAAACCGCCCTGGCATGCAACCTCCGTGGGCAGGAATGAGAACTGAATCAGACAACCGGTGGGATACCCTGCAATCAGGCTAATGATCGTCCAGCATCGGTCTAATGCTGCCACCCTCGAGCTGCGCCTGTGCTAGCGTTTCCTGATTGGGTGCCTGCCCTCCTGCCGAAGAGAATCGACACATCAACCGACTGATTACAGGTGAGCCATGGAGCTGAAGATCAATCATAAGACCTATCAGGTCGATGCCGAAGCCGACACGCCGCTGCTGTGGGTGATCCGAGACGACCTGGGGCTGACCGGCACCAAGTACGGCTGCGGCCTGGCCCAGTGCGGCGCCTGTTCGGTGCTGGTCGATGGCAATGTGGTGCGCGCCTGCGTCACGCCGGTGGCCGGTGTGGTGGGGCGGGAGGTGACCACCATCGAGGCGATCGAGGCCGATGAGGTCGGCAAGCGCGTGGTGGCGGCCTGGGTCGAACACCAGGTGGCTCAGTGCGGCTATTGCCAGTCCGGACAGGTGATGGCGGCCACCGCACTGCTCAAGCACACACCCACGCCCAGCGACGAGCAGATCAACGCGGCGATGGTCAATCTGTGCCGCTGCGGCACCTACAACGCCATCCATGCCGCCATGCACGACCTGGCCCAAGGGGGTAAAGCCTGATGAAGACGCCCCTGGAGCTCCCCGAAGACCTGCTGAGCCTGACCCCCGGCGAAACCGTCAACCTGTCGCGCCGGCGTTTTCTCGCCGGTACCGCCGTCGGTGCACTGGTGCTGGGCTTCGGCCTGCCCCTGGGTTCGCCTAGGGTGCAGGCGGCCACCGCCACCGGCACTGAACGTGGCACCCAGGTACCGGCCTTCCTGGAGATTCGCCCGGACAACACCGTGCGCCTGCTCAGCCCGTTCATGGAAGGTGGCCAAGGCACCTACACCGCCATGGCGCAGATCGTCGGCGAGGAACTGGATGCCGACCCGGCCACGTTCGTGGTCGACAGCGCTCCGCCCGGCGAAGCCTACGTGGTGATGGAGAACGGCATGCGCATCACCGGCGGCAGCATGTCGGTGCGCATGAGCTACCCGACCATGCGCCGTCTCGGCGCCATGGCCCGCGCCATGCTGCTGCAGGCCGGCGCCGAGCACTTCGACGTGCCGGTGGGCGAGCTCTCCACCGAGCCTGGCAAGGTCGTCCATGGCGCCTCTGGGCGCAGCATCACCTATGGCGAGCTGGCCGGACGCGCCATGGACCTGCCCGTGCCGGACCCGGCCCGTGTCACGCTGCGCGACCCCAGCCAGTTCCGCTGGATCGGCAAGCCGGTCAAGCGCGTCGATGCCTACGACAAGTCCACCGGCAAGGCTCAGTACAGCATCGACATCCACGTCGATGGCATGCTCCAGGCCGCCGTGCAGCATGCGCCACGTCTGGGCATGACCCCTGGCGGTATCCGCAACGAAGCCCAGGTCAAGGCCATGAAAGGCGTGCATTCGGTGCACCTACTGCCCGGTGCGGTCGCGGTGGTCGCCGAGCGTTGGTGGTACGCCAAGCGTGCAGCCGAGGCGCTTCAGGTCGACTGGCAGGAGCCGGGGCCCGACGCGACGGTACGGCCCATGCCCAAGGATTTTTCCAGCGATGCCTGGCGCGAGCACCTGGCAGCCCAACCAGGTCCAGGCCGCGATGACGAAAAACTCGGTGATGTAGCTGCGGCCCTGGCCAGCGCCAAGACCACCGTAGAGGCCACCTACCACAATCAGTACCTCAACCATGCCCAGCTGGAGCCGCCCTCGGCGACCGCGCGCTTCAACCCGGACGGTTCGCTGGAGGTATGGCTGCCCAACCAGGCGCCGGACATGTTCCGCGACGACATCGCCAAACGTACCGGGCTCGACCCTGCGCGGATCACCCTGCACTCGCCTCTGCTCGGCGGTTTTTTCGGTCGGCATTTTCTCTATGACTCGGCCAATCCCTACCCGCAAGCCATCGCGTTGGCCAAGGCGGTCGGCCGCCCGGTCAAGGTGATCTGGAGCCGCGAGGAAGAATTCTTGCGGGATGTGCTACGCCCCGTCGCCGTGGTCAAGTTCCGCGCCGGGCTCGATGACAAAGGGCTGCCGGTGGCACTTGAAGCGGTGAGTGCCACCGAGGGCCCCACCGAAGCCATCGCCGGCAAGCAGGGCGAGCAACTGGACCCTACAGCCCTCGAAGGGCTGTCGGGCAAGGCCTACGCCATCGCCAACACGCGCGTCGCCCAGATCTACGTCAAAGGGCCGGCCATGCTCGGCTACTGGCGTTCGGTGGGCAATTCGCTCAACGACTTCTTCTACGAAGCCTTTCTCGACGAACTGGCCGACAAGGGCGGCCAGGACCCGTACGCGTTGCGTCTGCACCTGCTGCAGGGCAACCCGCGCTTGACCACATTACTGCAGGCGGTCGGCGAGTTGTCCGGCGGTTGGAAGCGCGGCCCGTTCACGGCCGAGGACGGCAGCACGCGCGCCCGTGGCGTGGCCATGGCCTCGCCGTTCGGCTCCGAGGCGGCGGTGATCGCCGAGGTGTCGATCGAGAACGGCCAGGTCAAGGTGCACGACATTTGGCAGGCGATCGACCCGGGCAGCATCGTCAACCCGGCGATCATCGAGGCCCAGGTCAACGGCGCGGTGGCCCTGGGGCTGTCTCAGGTGCTGCTGGAGGAAGCGGTATGGCAAAACGGCATGCCGCGGGCGCGCAACTATGACCTGTATCCGGTGCTGCCGCCTTCGCGCATGGCGAGGGTGCATGTGCGCATCATCGAGAGCGGCGCGAAGATGGGTGGGATCGGCGAGCCCCCGCTACCAGCGGTGGCGCCTGCCGTGGCCAACGCGGTGGCACGGCTGACCGGTCAGCGCATTCGCAGCATGCCGCTCAGTCGCTATACCTTCAGCTGACGTCCAGGGGCCACCCATGCACAACCGTCGACTCGCAACCGCCGCCCGCTGGCTGGCCCTGCCGTGCCTGGCTGCGGCAGGCCTGTTGGCCTGGTATGTCACCCGTGAGCCCGCCTCGCCCCTGGCCGACGACGCCCCGCCGGACGCAGCGCTGGTCAGTCATGGCGAGTACGTCGCGCGCCTGAGCGACTGTGTCGCCTGCCACAGCCTACCGACGGGCAAGCCATTTGCCGGCGGCCTGGAAATGGCCACGCCGCTGGGCTCGATCCATGCCACCAACATCACCCCCGACCGGCAGACCGGCATTGGCACCTACAGCCTGGCTGACTTCGACCGCGCCGTGCGCCAGGGCGTCGCGCCAGGAGGCCGACGGCTGTACCCGGCCATGCCCTACCCCTCTTACGCCAAGCTCAGCGATGATGACGTCAAGGCGCTGTATGCCTTCTTCATGCACGGCGTACCGCCCGTCAACCAGGCCAACATCCAGAGCGACATTCCCTGGCCGCTCAACCTGCGCTGGCCCATCGCCCTGTGGAACGGCCTGTTCTCGCCCACCACACCCTATGCGGTCAAACCCGCACAGGATGCACTGTGGAACCGCGGCGCCTATATCGTCCAGGGCCCCGGCCATTGCGGCAGTTGCCACACCCCTCGGGGACTGGCCTTCAACGAGAAGGCCCTGGATGAGCGAGGTGCGCCGTTCCTGGCCGGTGCCCTGCTCGATGGCTGGTATGCCCCGAGCCTGCGCGGCGACCACAACACCGGCCTTGGGCGCTGGAGCGAGGCGGACATCGTGCAGTTCCTCAAGACCGGGCGAAACCAGCATGCCGTGGTGTTCGGCTCGATGACCGAAGCCTTCAACAACTCCACCCAGTTCATGAACGACGAGGACCTGACGGCGATCGCGCGCTATCTCAAGTCATTGCCGGGCGACCGTGAACGCGACGGCGCGCCCTGGCAATACCAGGCCTTGCCTGCCGCGCACTTGGACACCCCAGGCGCCCAGACCTACCTGACCCGCTGCGCCTCCTGCCACGGCCTCGATGGCAAGGGCCAGCCCGAATGGATGCCGCCCCTGGCCGGGGCCACCTCGGCGCTGGCCAAGGAAGATGCCTCGGCCATCAACATCACCCTCAACGGCTCGCAACGGGTCGTCGCCCAAGGCCAACCGGACGCTTACCGCATGCCGGCGTTTCGCGAGCAGTTGTCGGACCGGCAGATTGCCGATGTCCTGACTTTCATGCGCAGCGCCTGGGGTAATCGGGGCGGTGCAGTGCAGGCCCAGGCGGTCGGCAAACTGCGCGAGCACACCGACCCGGCCAGCAGCAGCCCGATCATCCTGCACATGCGCTGAGCGGTCGCCGGCCAATGCCGGACGAGGTGGTCAGGCCCTTGGCGCCTGACCGCCCCGCTGAGCTCTGCCTCTGATCAGCGGGGGCTTGAGATATATTCGATAAAGCGTATATTCACAAAATCATATATCCCTTGAGACTCGTGCTCGCCAGCCCATGAGAACCGCCATGATTGACCCCTTGTCGCCCACCCAGGTTTTCAAGTGCCTCGCCGACGAGAACCGTGTACGCATGATGCTGATGATTGCCCGCGAGGAAGAACTCTGCGTGTGCGAACTGATCTGCGCCCTGGATGAAAGCCAACCCAAGGTCTCCCGCCACCTGGCGCAACTTCGCACCTGTGGCCTGCTGGAAGACCGCCGTCAAGGCCAATGGGTGTATTACCGGTTACATCCCGCATTGCCCGCCTGGGTACGCGAAGTGCTGGCGACCACGCTGGAGGCCAACCGCGAATGGCTCAGCACCAGCACTCGACGCCTGGATGTCATGGGCGAGCGGCCCCAGCGCCTCGCCTCCTGCTGCTGATTGCTCCCATTGGCTTGCGAGCAAAGAACGCCGTCCCTCTGCCAAGAGTGAAATCATGACCGAACACCCTATTCCCAACCTGGACAACGCACTCGTTGACCTGCCGACCGTGGACAAACTGGCGCGCGTGCAGACCTCCACGCACAAACCACGGATCCTACTGCTCTACGGATCGACCCGCGAGCGCTCCTTCAGCCGGCTGTTGACCGAAGAAGCGGCCCGCCTGCTGGAACACTTCGGTGCCCAGACGCGCATCTTCAACCCCTCGGGCCTGCCGCTGGCCGATGACGCCCCGGACGATCATCCCAAGGTCAAGGAACTGCGCGAACTGGTGCTCTGGTCCGAAGGCATGGTCTGGTGCTCGCCTGAGCGCCACGGCGCAATGACCGGCGTGTTCAAGTCGCAGATCGACTGGATCCCCTTGAGCATGGGCGCGGTGCGTCCGACCCAGGGCAAGACCCTTGCACTGATGCAGGTCTGCGGTGGATCGCAGTCGTTCAACGTGGTGAACCAGTTGCGTGTGCTCGGCCGCTGGATGCGCATGTTCACCATCCCTAACCAGTCGTCAGTGCCCAAGGCCTACCTGGAGTTCGACGAAGCCGGGCGCATGAAGCCGTCTGCGTACTACGACCGCGTCGTCGATGTCATGGAGGAACTGGTGAAATTTACCCTGCTGTTGCGCGACCGCGCCGATTACCTGGTCGACCGTTACTCCGAGCGCAAGGAGTCGGCCGAGGAACTGTCCAAGCGCGTCAATCAACGTTCCATCTGAACCCTTCACGACCTCTCCCCACCTCCGTTGGAGGTGGGCTTATCCCACTTCGAGCACAAGAACATGACAATCAAAGTAGGCATCAATGGTTTTGGACGTATTGGTCGTCTGGCGCTGCGCGCGTCCTGGGAGTGGCCAGAATTCGAGTTCGTGCAGATCAATGATCCGGCCGGCGACGCCGAAACCCACGCCCACCTGATCAACTTCGACTCGGTCCACGGACGCTGGCACCGCCAAGCCAATGCCGAAGGCGACTCGGTGGTGATCGAGGGCAAGCGCATCAAAGTCACCGCCAACAAGACGATCTCCGACACCGATTGGTCGGGCTGCGACCTGGTGATCGAGGCCAGCGGCAAGATGAAATCGGTGGCCGTGCTCCAGGCCTACCTCGACCAAGGCGTCAAACGCGTGGTGGTCTGTGCCCCAGTGAAGGAAAGCGGCGCGTTGAACGTGGTGATGGGCGTCAACCAGCACTTGTTCGATCCGGCGCAGCACCGCATCGTCACCGCCGCCTCCTGCACCACCAACTGCCTGGCGCCGGTGGTCAAGGTGATTCACGAGCACCTGGGCATCCGCCACGGCTCGATCACCACCATCCACGACCTGACCAACACCCAGAGCATTCTCGACACGCCGCACAAGGACCTGCGCCGTGCCCGCGCCTCGGGCATGAGCCTGATTCCCACCACCACAGGTTCGGCCACTGCGATCGCCGAGATTTTCCCCGAACTGCGCGGCAAGCTGAACGGCCATGCCGTGCGCGTCCCGCTGGCCAACGCCTCGCTGACCGACTGCGTGTTCGAAGTGGAGCGTGCGACCACGGCCGAAGAAGTCAACGCGCTGCTCAAGGCAGCCGCAGAAGGCCCGCTCAAGGACATCCTGGGTTATGAAGAACGCCCCCTGGTGTCCATCGACTACCGCACCGATCCACGCTCCTCGATCATCGATGCCTTGTCGACGCTGGTGGTCAACGGCACCCAGGTGAAGGTCTACGCCTGGTACGACAACGAATGGGGCTATGCCAACCGCGCAGCGGAGCTGGCCCGGCTGGTCGGCACGGCGGAGTAAGCAGCGATCATGAAGGCATTGTCTGCCCTGTCTTCGCAAGTCCGTCAGTACCTGCTGGTGACCGGCAATTACTGGGCTTTCACCCTCACCGACGGCGCCTTGCGCATGCTGGTGGTGCTGCACTTCCATGCACTGGGCTACACGCCGCTGCAGATCGCGGCGCTGTTCCTGTTCTACGAAGTGTTCGGGGTGATCACCAACTTGGTGGGCGGCTACCTGGGCGCGCGCCTGGGGCTCAACCGCACCATGAACATCGGCCTGGGCCTGCAGGTGCTGGCCTTGCTGATGCTCACGGTGCCGGCCGCCTGGCTGACGGTGCCTTGGGTGATGGCCGCCCAGGCGCTGTCCGGCATCGCCAAGGACCTCAACAAGATGAGTGCCAAAAGCACTATCAAGCTGCTGGTACCGGACAGCCAGCAAGGCACTCTCTACCAATGGGTTGCCCTACTCACGGGCTCGAAAAACGCGCTCAAGGGCGTGGGGTTCTTCCTTGGCGGCGCACTGCTTGCCCTGCTCGGCTTCACCCAGGCGGTGCTGGCCATGGCGACAGTACTGGCCTTGATCTGGCTCGCCAGCCTGATCCTGCTAAAAAAGGATCTGGGCAAGGCCAAGGCCAAACCGAAATTCCGCGACCTGCTGTCCAAGAGCCGGGCGATCAACCTACTCTCGGGCGCACGACTGTTTCTCTTCGGCGCCCGCGATGTGTGGTTCGTCGTGGCACTGCCGGTGTACCTGAGCACCGCCTTTGGCTGGGATTTCTGGCAGGTCGGCGGCTTCCTGGCCAGCTGGATCATCGGCTATGGCATCGTCCAATCGCTTGCCCCTCGCCTCACCGGCAAGGCGCGCGGTCATGTCCCCGACGGCCGGGCGGCCTTGGCCTGGGCCACCGCCCTCGCTGGCGTGCCCGCGCTGATCGCCTTGGGCCTGACTGCCGGGGCGCCAGCCCAGGTCGTGCTGCTCGGCGGGCTGATGCTGTTCGGCGTGCTGTTTGCGGTGAATTCGTCGCTGCACAGCTATCTGATCGTCAGCTATGCCAAGGAAGACGGCGTATCGCTGGATGTGGGCTTCTACTACATGTCCAACGCCCTGGGGCGGCTGATCGGCACACTGCTCTCGGGGTGGGTGTTCCAGGCGTATGGCCTACAGGCGTGCCTGTGGATCTCCTGCGCCTTCGTGCTGCTGGCGGCCTTGATTTCGGTCGCGTTGCCAAGGCATGCCAAGGGGGTTGTCGGTGCGCATTAGCCCCCCGGGCGGCCGTGCGACCGGCCACCAGGGTGACCGCACAGGACATCATCGAGTGCCACGTTCCTCCCTATGAAGTCGACTTTTGTATTGAGCTGGTGCGCCATGGCCGTGCACATAGCACCGTGTCAGACCGCAGGTGTCGGCTTGACCGCCAGAATGCTGCAGGGGGCACTGCCGATGAGTCTTTCGGTGGTGTCCCCAATCAGTTTGGCCCAACGCTTGGGCTGCACCACGCCCACCACGACCACATCGATCATCAGCGAGCTGATATGCGCCTTGATGATGCGAAGTGGCGCCCCCTCGACGAAGTACCGATGCGAATAGGCAATACCGTGCGCATCGGCCAAGGTATCGAACGGTACCCGCAGTGACGCTCGCACCTCCTGTGCCCATGGCTCGGCGAGCTCTGCATTGGCCAGCATGGCCATGGGCAGGTCGTAGGCCGACAACAGGTGCGCGTGCCCATTGCACTGGAGCGCCAGTTGCTGACCGGCCTCTATCAACTGGTGGTTGAGCACGTGCTGAGCAGGCTCGGGACTGGCCACGTCCACGGCAATCAACACCTGGGCCGGCATGGCCGGCGCATTGACCGGCACGAACTGGAACAGCCCTTGGCAGGCATGCAACAACGCATAGTCGAGCGAGGCCTGCGCGATCTGCCCAAACATCGAGCTGGCGGGGCAATCCTTGATCACCAGGTCAGGTGCGAACTTCGCAATATAGGCGGGGAGGAAATCACGCGGGTTGAGGGTCTGCACGGCCTCGAACGATGGACGGGGCCGGTGGGCGCACTGCTCGTCGAGCAACGCATTGAGCTCGGCATTGAAATGCACGAACGATGCTGTCGCTGCCGGGGGTTGCTGCAGTTCGTGGTGCAATCGCAGCTCCGTGGGCTCATAGACACCCAGTACATGCAACGCAGCGCCCGAAGCATCCGCCAACGCCAGCGCCCGAAGCAAGGCGGCCGGACATGACTCGGGCTGGGTCATGATCAAGAGAATCCGGCGGTACGGGCTCATAGGCCACCTCCCGGGACGAGGGTCGACACTCGCAGCCCCGTCATTATCAGAGCAGGTGCTGGCGCAAGCTTGATAAAAATCAAGGCTTGAAAGGCCCGATACGTCACCCTTGGCCTGTACCGATGCGCCTTGCTCAAGGCTGCCATCGCCGAGGAGGCCATCATGACTACCTATTCGCGACTCCTGTTGATCTGCCATCCAGACCTGCACCCCTCGCCCGCCATGGCCCGCGCGCAAGCGCTGGCCAGTGGCACGGGGGCTACTCTGCACCTTGTGGTGTTGAGCCAACTGCCAAGCCGCTTGGCGACGCTGGACCAGGTACTGCGCAGCAATGCCCGCAAGCAGGACGCCGAGCATCGCAAGGCCTGGCTGGCTGAACAGGTCGCGGCGCTGGGGGCGCTCGGCATCACCGCCTACGCCGAAACCGTGGACGAAGACGATCCGCTGAAGGACTTGATTCACCTGGCCCAACTGCATCGTGTGGAAATGGTGATCAAGGACATCAAGCACGAAACCGCCCTGAGCCGCGCCCTGCTCACGCCACTAGATTGGCAGTTGCTGCGTCGTTGCCCGATCCCTCTACACCTGGTGGCCCATGCCGAGCCCACGCTGCCAACACGTGTCATTGCCGCTGTGGAACTGGCCGAGAACGGCCCAACGATCCAGAAACTCAACGATCGCATCTTGCAAGCGGCACACACCCTTGCGCAGCGCTGTAAAGCGCAACTGCACCTGCTTCAGGCATACGAACCCAGCCCCAGCTTCGTTGCCTATGCAGCCGCCCCGGTGGCCTGGACCGAGGCGCTGGTCGAGGAAATGACCGGCCGCGCACGCGAGCGTCTGGCAAAGCTGGGTGCCGACCAAAGCATTCGGCAGGATCACCTGCATCTGGTGCGCGGACCCGCCAGCAAAGTCGTCAGCGAGTTCGCCAATCAACAGGGTTTCGACGTGGTGGTGATGGGAACGCTCTACCATGAAGGGCGCACCAAGGTTGTCGGCAGCACCACCGAGCAGGCCCTGTACAAGGTCCAGTCCAGCATTCTGGCCATTCACGGTTGAATGCGGTGGCGCACCGTTTAGGCTTGATGCTGGCCAAGGCAGGGCTGAGGGGCGAGCATCTGATAGGTGACGTGGCCGGCAGAACCGTCATCGTTTTCGACGACCTGATCAGCACCGGTCAGACACTGCTGCGTGCCGAGCAATTGCAGGACACCTGATACAGCAACCGCTTACACCCAAGCTCAGCGTCGATCCAAGGAGCGATACAGCGCGTCTTCCTGGTCGAAATGAAGCTTCGCCAGGGTGTCCAGGCGAACAAGCTGGTGCTGTATCTCTTCAGCGCTTGGAGCTCGCGTTGCCTGGCTGAAATCTTCGCTCATACGCGACAGCAGATGAATCAGGCGAAAGATTTCGCGGTGGGTATGGCTCATGGTCGACAGCGGATCTTCACCTGGCATGAAGCGGCTGAGCAGCGGGTAGAGCCGGCGTTCGTCATCGCGTTCGTGACGCTCCAACAGGTTGTGCAGTGCCGCGACCAGGTTGCGCAAGTCGGCCTGTGCCTTGTCGAGAGGACGACTAGAAAAGTCGCGGGCCATCTGGCTCAGGTCCGTTAGCACCCCCTCCAGTTGCCGGTGCTCATCCTCGAGCCGATCGATCGCGGCGACGTCGATGCCGGCGCGCCGCCTACCGGGCCAGGGCCCCAATGCGCGCAGGGCATTGCCGATGATCAGCAGATCGATCCCTTCCTGCAGGATGGCGCCGAGCAAGGCCGGCAGATAGCCTGCCGCGGCGATGAGCATGGCCAGCAACGACAGGCTCATCCCGGCCCACACGCCTTGCCGCGCGATGTGCACGGCATGCCGGGCAATATCCAGTGCTTCGACCAGCCGGTCGAATCGGTCCACCAGCAGCACCACACCCGCCGCCTGTGCCGAAGCGGTGACGCCAGACGCCCCCATGGCCACGCCGACATCGGCAGCGGCCAGGGCTGGAGCATCATTGATGCCATCGCCGACCATCAGCGTTGGCTCGCGGCGGCAGCCTTCCTGCACCAGGCGCACCTTGTCCTCGGGCGTCAGGCCAGAATGCAGTTCGTCGATGCCCGCAGTCAGTGCGATTGCCTGCGCCGTTTCCAGACGATCCCCCGTCAGCATGACGATCTTTTCGATACCTCGGTTACGGAGCAAGCGCAGGCTCTGGGGTGCTTCCAGGCGCAGGTTGTCGGCCAGCCTGATCATCCCTTTGAGTTGACCGTCGATCGCGACAAAACTGCCACTGCTGGCCAGGTAATCCAGCTGCTGCAAGCGCGCCTGCGCCCAGGCATCGCTTTGCGCTTCGCCTTGCACATAGCCCACCGCTCCCAAGCGCACGGCATGCCCCTGTACGGTGCCGGCAAGCCCTTGCCCCGGGGTCTCCTGCACATCCTGTGGCGGTGTCAGCGACAAACCGCGCACGCGAGCGGCCTGGACAATGGCCTGGGCGATCGGGTGCGAAGAGGCCTGTGCCAGCGAGGCGGCCCACTGCAGAAGCTGCAGCGGCAGCCCTTCACCCTGGAGCTCGATCGATTGCATCTGGGCATGACCGCCGGTCAAGGTACCGGTCTTGTCCAGAAAGACCTGCCGGATCCCGGCAAGCGCTTCCAGAACCTGGCCATCACGCACGAGGATGTTGCGTCGCGCGGCCCTGGAAATACCGGAGATGATGGCGATGGGCACGGCCAATATGAGCGGACAGGGGGTGGCGACCACCAACACTGCGAGCACGCGATACACATCGCCACTGAGCCACCAGGCGGCCCCTGCGACCAGCAACGTCAGCGCAATGAAGCCCAAGGCGTAACGATCGGCCAAGCGAACGAAAGGCGCGCGAGATCGACGCGCCGTTTCGGCCAGACGTACGATGCCAGCGTAGGTGCTCTGCGCTGCCGTGCGCGTGGCCAGTAGCAGCACTGGCGCGCCGGTGTTGGTCACGCCACTGGCCAGAAGCTCACCGCAATAGCGTGTGACCGGCAAGGACTCGCCCGTGAGCGCAGCCTCATCCAGTATCACCTGATCGCTCAGCAGACGACCATCGACCGGCACCACCTCGCCCAGGCGCACCCATACGATTTGACCGGGCTGAACTTCGTCCACGGGTACTTCACGCAGCCCGTCGTTTTCTTGAATCCAGGCACGCTGGGGAGCCCGCTCGATCAAGGCCCGCAGTTCGCGCTCGGCGTGTTGCAGGCTGAGCGCCTCCAATGCACGCCCGGTCGCCAGCATCAGCGCGACCACCGCACCGACCAGCATCTGCTCCAGCCACAGCGCCGCCAGGATCGACACCAGGGCGATGAGATCGATGCCAGCTTCGCGCCTGGCCAGGCGCCTGGCGATCTCCACGGCCAGCACCAGGGCCATCACACTGCTGCCTCCCGCCCAGATCAGCGCCGCCCAGGCAGGCTGCTGCGCGGCATAGGCGACCCCGCCAAACAGCAAGGCCACTGCACTCACGAGCAACAGGCCCGGGTCCAGCCAACGACGTGACATGGCGGTTACTTCTGTTTGGCCTGCCGCTGCAACCGTTGGACCTCTTGCTGGGTCTGGGTCGCGATGCGCAGCGCCTGGTTGGCAGTCTGCTCGACCAGATCGATCCGGTAGCAGACCTCGTCAGCGCGCAGCCTTGCGGTGGCGGCGTTGTTCTCCGCCGACTCCAGGCGCGCATCGATTTCCTCGGCGCGCCAAGGACTGCAGCCTGAAACGGATACCAGCACGATCGACAACCCGATAAGCAGATAGCGTCGCATGTCCATGCCCTCGCAGGTGCCTAAGATGACTTGAGTATCCGTAGCGCATCGGGCAGCGGCCTGACATTTATCAAGCTCCTGCGGCGTGGGCAGCACGTCGATCTTGACCTTTGTCAATCGCGCCGGGCCATCGACGGGTAAAAACAAGGACTAAAGGCAATGGCGTCGTCACGCTTTCAGGGGGCGGTGCCCGGCGTGAGGAAGGTCGACGATTGTCTGCTGATCGCCTGAAGCGCTTCATAGAATGCGTGGCACGAGGCCCGTCCAGTGATCGTCTCGAGGAACTGCGGCCATGAACAAAGATCAGCCATCGAAACTGTATTACCTGGCGATCGCGATCGCGCTGCTCACCGCCCTGCTGTTCAGTCTGTTCGACCGCTCGGCTGTCGCAACCCTCCCTTACAGCCAGTTCCTGCAACTGCTCGAACAGCAAAAAGTCAGTGATCTGCAAATCAAGCGCAATCGTATCCAGGGCAGGCTGCAGGAACCCATCGATGGGCGCCAACGGTTTTCCACCGTCCGCGTCGATCCGGCGCTGTCGGCGCAGCTCAGCCAGTCCGGGGTCGCCTTCACCGGTCTGGCAGAAGACAACACGGTCGCGGACTTGGCGGGCTGGTTACTGCCGTTGATGGTCATGCTCGGCGCCTGGTTCTTCATCTTCCGTGGGTTTGGGGAAAAGCAGGGGCTGGGGGGCTTGATGAGTGTCGGCAAGTCCCGTGCGCGGGTCTATGCCCAGCGGGACATCAAGGTCACCTTCGCCGATGTTGCCGGGATCGATGACGTCAAGGATGAACTGATCGAAATCGTCTCGTTCCTGAAAAACCAGGCCTGGTACGCACGCCTGGGGGCCCACGTCCCCAAAGGCACCTTGCTGGTCGGTCCCCCCGGAACCGGCAAGACCTTGGTGGCCAAGGCAATCGCCGGAGAGGCGGGAGTCCCCTTCTTCTCGATCTCCGGATCGGAGTTCGTGGAAATGTTCGTGGGCGTGGGCGCCGCCCGAGTGCGCGACCTGTTCGACCAGGCTCGACACGCGGCACCGTGCATCATTTTCATCGATGAGCTGGACGCCCTGGGCAAGATGCGCGGTATCGGCAACCTGGGTGGCAATGACGAGAAGGAGCAGACGCTGAACCAACTGCTGGCCGAACTGGACGGCTTCGATCCGCGCGAAGGCGTCGTGCTGCTGGCAGCCACCAATCGCCCCGAGGTGTTGGACCCGGCGTTGCTGCGCGCGGGACGATTCGACCGGCAGATCCTGATAGACCGGCCCGATCGCAAGGGCCGCCTGGCGATCCTGAAAGTGCACCTGCACAAGATCGTCTACAAGAACGACCTGGATTGCGAACGCATCGCCGATATCACGCCTGGCCTGACCGGCGCCGACCTGGCCAACCTGGTCAACGAGGCGGCCATCGTCGCCACCCGGCGCGCCAGTCAGTGGGTCGAACTGGAGGACTTCACCGCGGCGGTCGAGCGCCTGGTCGCTGGGGTAGAGCGCAAGAGCACCGTGCTGCGTGAAGACGAGCGCCAGGTCGTGGCGTATCACGAAATGGGCCATGCCCTGGCCGCCAGCAGCCTGCCGGCGATGGACCCGGTCCACAAGGTGTCGATCATCCCACGGGCCGCGGGCTCGCTGGGCTATACCCTGCAAAGGCCGACGGACGACCGCTTCCTGATCAGCGCGCAGATGCTCAGGGACCGTATCGTGGTGCTGATGGCAGGCCGTGCGGCCGAAAGCCTGGCATTCGGCCAGGTGTCCACCGGGGCCGCCGATGACCTGGGCCGCGCCACCGATATTGCCCGACAACTGATCACCCGGTTCGGCATGAGCCCTGAATTGGGCCAGGCAGTGCTGGAGCGCCAGCAGGCCAGTTACCTTGGAGACGCCCTGTTGCGTCAGGAGCACAAGGATTACTCCGAGCAAACGGCGCGGGAAATCGACCTTGGCATTCGTGAGCTGCTCGAGCAGGCCTACAAGCGAGCCCAGGCATTGCTTGAGCAACGCCGTGCCGATCTGGACGCAGGCGCGCGCTTGCTGCTGGCCAAAGAAACCATCACGCCCGAGGAGTTTCCCGCCCTGCAGCCGCAGCTCAAGGAGCCTGTGGCATACCCATTGATCGGCACTGCAAAATAATCACCCGATTTCGGCCAGGGTGCCTGCCATGCTCACCGTCACGCTGATCAACACACTGGTCGTGATTCTTGTGGTGATCATTCACTACGAATGCCTTCTGCGCCTGAACGACTGGCTGCCACGGCTGAAGCTATGGAGCCGCTTCCGGATCGTGGTCGGTGTGTTCGGGGCGCTGCTAGCCCACGCATTGGAGGTGTGGTGCTTCGCCCTGGCCTACTACCTGATGGCCAATGCCGAAGGCTGGGGCTCGTTCAGTGGCAATTTCGACGGCACGTTCATGGACTGCGTGTACTTCTCCTTCACCACCTACACCACCATCGGCTTCGGCGACATCGCCCCCACGGGCAATCTCAAGTACCTCACAGGCCTGCAGGCGCTGACAGGCCTGGTGTTGATCACCTGGACGGCATCGTTCCTGTTCCTGGAGATGCAGAAGTACTGGAAGGCCAAGTAGCGATGCGTCATCGGCTGAAGGAAGCCCTCGGATGCCGGTTTGACCCTGATCAAAGTGCGCCTGTGGCAGAGGCCTAGCCTGAAGCAAGCACGTAACGCTTGCACGTTCGAGGCGCGTATGAGGCGGGAAGACAGCGGAGGCGTCCGGTTACTGGAAGTGTTACCGGGCCCAGGCATCCAGCAATGCTTGCGCCTGGAGCTGTGCGGCTCGCAGCTCACGGAAGCGATGCCGGGCCAGTACTGCCTGCTGGGCAGCCAAGGCGTTGACCTGTCATGCAGCTACGTCAGCCTGCCAGGCATGGCCAGGCGCTTCACCGTGACCACGCATCGCACCCAAGCATTGGGGCAGGCAGGTGATGTTCTCGATTACTCAGGGCCGCTGGGCAGCGCTTGGCCGATTCCGTTGCACAGTACGCGGCTGCTGGCGATCACCCGAGGAGAAGGGATCCTGGCGCTTCTTGGCTGCCTGGATGAAATCCTCTGCTGGCTGCCCTGGGTGCAGGTGCAACTGTCACACGAAGGCTTCCCCCACGATCAGCTACCCGATGATTGTCTCCACAGGCTCTCGACGCTGTCTCCCCTGCCCCGCAACAGCTGCAGCGGATGGGCGCAACTTGCAGATCAACTGACGCATTTCAAGCCCGACACCGTCTACTGCTGCGCGCCGGCGCACATCGCCCGCCAAGCCGCCCGCCTGTGCTGGCAACACGGCGTACCTGCACAGCGTATCTGGCTACGTACGGATCAAGTGGCGCCCCAAGCAGAGCGCTGGCGATCTGCGCTGGAAGGCCCGGTGCAACGCTATGACCGGGTGCTCGCGATGCTCAACCGGCCTCCTCCACCCGGGTGAGATTGACCAGGCTTTGCTGGTCGACAAGCCGGACTTCCCGACCGACGCATTCAATGAACCCTGCCTGGGTGAATCGGCTGAACAGCCGGCTGACGGTTTCAAGCGTCAGATCCAGGTAATTGGCAATGTCGCCTCGGGACATGGGCAGTCTGAACAGGTCGGTACGTAGGCCTCGCTGGTGATACCGAGCCGACATGCCCAGCAGGAATATCGCAAGGCGCTGGTCGGCACGCCCATGGCAGCAGCGCAGGTGTTCATCCTTGCCCTGGATCCCCAGGCTGAGCATGTGCAACAGCTGGTAGCGCAAGCCTGGAATCTGCCCCGACAGGTCAACCAGTTGATCGAGCTTGATCGAGCAGACCAGCGATATGTCCAGCGCCAGGGCGTAGCTTCGGTAATGACTGGCACCGATGGCATCCAGGCCCAGCATTTCCCCCGGCAGGATGAATCCGCTGACCCGCTCGTTGCCTTCGGCGTCGAGCAGGAAATTCTTGATGGCCCCTGAGCGCAGGGCAAACACGTGATCCATGGGCTCATCGGCCTTGAACAGGTACTCGCCCTTCTTTAGCGGGCGATTCCGGCGCACGATGTGCTCGAGCTTGTCCACTTCGTCAGCACTGAGGCTGGCGGGCAGGCAAAGCCGGCTCAACGAGCACGCAAGGCACTTCACCTGGGGCCTTGCCCCCAAATCTTCAGAGCCTGACATGACGATGCCTCCGCTTTCTCATGCAGGGCATATATAAAAACTAGCTGCTTCGTCTGAGCCATGCGCCATGGCCGACCAAGGGTCATCTGCCTCCCTGCCTGAACCTGAGCAAGATCAAGACAAGCCCGCGAGCCCTCGTCATGCTCATGCGCCAGGCAATCGTTTCCGGTGACCCCAACGGTTACCTGAGCCGAGGATAGACCTCGACGCGAGCGGCTGCGATGACCGGCAACCGGGCACTTGATAACGATCAAGTCGATCAACGCCTGAACGTTGAAACTGAATCTCCATCGTCCTTTTTTGCAAACGAGGAAATTGCCATGGCGACCGCCGATATGACCCCTAAGCACACCGCACCCTCGTTCCCCGTGCCCTCCGGCGAGCACTGGATCGAAGCACTCGACAATGGCACCCATGTCCTGATCAGGCCCTTGCAACCCAAGGACCGCCAGCGCGAGAAAGCCTTTATCGAACGGCTATCCCCAGAATCGCGTCATTTCCGCTTCCTGTGCCAGCTCAAGGAGCCTGGCGAGGCAATGCTCAACCAACTGATGGATGTCGACCAAGACCGGCACGCCGCCTATGTCGCGCTTGCCCACGTCGATGGCGAACTTCAGGAAGTGGGCATTTCCCGCTATGCCGCCTGCGAGAAGGACGACGAGTGCGAATGCGCGGTAACGGTCCTCGACAGTTGGCAGCATCACGGTCTGGGCCGTCTGCTGCTCGAACACCTGATCGACCATGCCCGCAGCAGAGGCCTGCGAGCGATGTATTCGATCGATGCCGCCTCTAACGTAGCGATGCGTGATCTTGCCCAGGCGGCGGGGTTCACCACGACCCGGGATCCGGATGACGCAAGTCAAGTCATCCATCGCCTCTCGCTGGTCTGAAACGGTGTCGCGGCGGCCCTTCAGGGCCGCCCTCAGCTATCCATCTGGGGGGGATGACGTTGATGAACGCACCTTCGAACAGCTTGCTGGAGAAACTCTACGACCGGCAGTCTCACGTTGACTCACGCAAGCTTGCCTTGTGCATGAGCGCCAGGACTTCTTCGTCGGTGGTCTGTGGAAAATCCAGGTACCAATAGCCGACTGAGACCATCCGCTCCGGCACCAGCGGGCAAATGACCTGTTCCACCTTTGCGCACAGGGCGTCGAGCGTATCCGGGGGCGAGACCGGCACCGCAACCACGATGCGCGAAGGCGCCTGTGCCCGCACCGCTTGAACGGCGGCCATCATCGAGGCGCCTGTGGCCAGGCCGTCGTCGATAAGGATTACCACTTGGTCCTTGAGCTGCAGCGGTGGGCGATTGCCCCGGTATTTCTTTTCCCGTCGCAGCAGTTCCTGGGTTTCCTGGTCCAGCACAGTTTGGAAACGGGTGCGGTCGATGGGATACGCCCGGAGCGCATCGTCATTGAGAATGCGGATGCCCCCGCTGGCAATGGCGCCCATGGCGTACTCCGGATGCGAAGGCAGGCCGAGCTTGCGCACCACCAGCAGGTCCAGGCGAAGCCCGAGGGCCGTGGCAACTTCATACGCCACTGGCACACCACCACGGGGCAATGCGAGCACGATCGCATCAGGCCTGTTGGTGTATTCACGCAGCGGCTCCACCAGGGCTCGACCGGCTTCGGTGCGGTTCGCAAAGGTAGTCTGCCGTGCAAGATCCTGAGTCATGGGAGCCTCCTGCGTCGCGACGGACGCCTGTTGATTCGATCGCCTATCGCGCCTCTAGGGCATCGCCTGGGCGGCCTCTTCGGGCAGCAAGTCGAACTGCGCCAGACAGCGCCGCTCATCCGCCGGCGTCAAGGCTTTGAGGGTGCTCGCTTGCTGCAACGGTGTCTCGAACAACGCCAGTCGGATCACGCCATTGCGGTCCAGAAAGGTCTGCGCCAGGCATGAGCACACCGGCCTGCCCACCAGAGTGGCGAGAGGCTCGTCCTGGGGCGCCTGCACCTGGGCCTGCAAGTTGGCCTGGCATCTATCCACGATACGCTCCACGGAGCGGCCGGCCAGCCAGAGCGTGCTGGCGCCGAGCACAGCCAAGAGCACCAGCATGCCCAGTAACACATTCGACTCCCGGGCTACCGCCCGGATGAAGGCGAGCCTGGCCTGCCAGCCGGTGGTCTGCCCTTCGAAAATGGCTTTGCCCACTGTGCGCCTCACGCCGCGCTGCACGGCCCATCCCACCGCGATACTCAAGACCAGTAACGTCAACAAGACCGCGGGATCACGCATCGGCAGGCGCCAGGACGGGCCCAACGCCTGGTAGGCAGAGGCGGCCACCACCCAGGTGACGATGGCCATGACCCAACCCAGACTCCCCTTGGGCCGCTGCATCCATGCTTTGAGTTTTGCCCTTGCTTGTGTATCCATGACAGCCTCCCGCGCCCGGCTAGCGCACAGGGTCTATGGCAACGGTTTCCTGATGTTCGGGTACGCAGACCTGCCATCCGAGTTCGAGGCTGATACGCCGGCGCAAGGTGTCGGCCGCGTGCGGCTCGCCATGGATGACATAGGTCTGGCGAGGCGGTCGGGCGAACCCGCGCAACCACTCCATGATTTCGTCAGCATCGGCATGCGCCGAAAGATTCTCCATCGCATACACCTGCGCCCTGATGGGCACATCTTCGCCATGCACGCGCACGCTGTGCGCGCCGGCGACGATATCGGCGCCGCGTGTACCACCGGCCTGGAAGCCCGAAAACAGGATGCTGTTGCGGGGATTGGGCGCCAGCGCCTTGAGGTGATGCAGTACCCGCCCGCCGGTCGCCATGCCGCTGGCGGCAATGATCACCGCCGGCTCGCGCAGCTGGTCCAGGCGCCGGGACTCATCGACGGTGCGGATGATGTGTGTGCCCCTGCACATCGCAGCGCACTCCGCCGGTGACAAGCGGTGCTCGCCCCTGAACTGCTGGTACAGGACGGTGGCATCGGTCGCCATCGGGCTGTTGAGATAGACCGGAATGTCCGGTATCAGCCCGTCGCGTTTGAGCTTGTACAGGTAGTACATCAGTAGCTGGGCTCGGCCCACGGCGAAGGATGGCACCAAGGTGATGCCATGGCGCAGGAGCGTCTGGTTGATGACCTGGGCCAGGTACTGCTCGGTGGATTCGTCAGGATGCTTGCGATCCCCGTAGGTGGACTCCACCAGCAGTACATCTGCCGTCCTGACCAGTTCGGGCGCGTGCATGATCGGGTCCTGCGGGCGCCCCAGGTCGCCGGAAAACAGCAATCGCTGGCCGTCGGCGGTGATCTGCACGGTCGCAGCGCCCAAGATATGCCCGGCCGTACGCAACAGAAGCTCCATGCCCTCGGCAACCACGGTACTGTGGTGCAACTCTACCGGGCGAAACAGCGCCAGTGCGCGCTTAGCATCCTGCTCGGTATAGAGCGGGCGCGCCGGTGAATGCTTGGAATAGCCATGCCGGTTGGCGTGCTCGGCCTGCTCTTCTTGCAACCGGGCGCTGTCAAGCAGCAGGATTTCGGCCAAGGCGCAGGTGGCCGGCGTCGCATAGATCGGCCCGCAATACCCTTCGCGTGCCAACACCGGGAGGTACCCGCTGTGATCGAGGTGAGCGTGGGTCAGCACCACGGCATCGAGCGCACGCAGGGGGGCGGGCAAAGGCTCCCAGTTGCGCAGGCGCAACTGCTTGTAGCCCTGGAACAGCCCGCAGTCGATCAGCACGCGGGTGCTGTCGCGGGTCAACAGGAATTTGCTGCCGGTCACGGTGCCGGTACCGCCTAGGAAGGTCAGTTGCATGGCTGCGGCTCCCAGGTCTGGATCACATGGGGATGAACCGCCAGCACACTGCAAGGCGGTCGGCTGACGATGCGTTCAGTGGTATCGCCCAGCAGCTTGTCCAATCCCTTGGGCTGCACGACGCCCATGACCACCAGGTCCGTATCCAGCACGGCCACCTGCTCGCGAATGACCTGCACAGGCCCACCTTCCTTGAAAAGCCGACGATCCTGGGGGACGCCTTCGGCATCGGCCAGGGTGTCGAAAGGCTCTTGGAGGGCGCTGCGCATTTCGTCGATCCACGCCTGGGTCACATTCATGTCCGAGGCAAACACCCCCGCCAGGTTGTACGCCGACAGCAGGTGCAGCTGCGCATCGCACTGCAGGGCCAGCGCTTGCGCGGCCTGGACCAGCCCGTGATTGAACAGCGCCTGGGCCTCAGGGGTATCGCTGAAGGCGGTGTCCACGGCAACCATGATGCGTTTGGGCAGCGACACCGCCGCCGTTGGCACGAATTGCACCATTCCCTTGAACCCACGCATCAGCGCGCAGTCCAGCGGCGTGCCGAACAGCCGCGCCAGGGCCGGCGCCGCTTCGCTGTCCTTGATGACCATGTCGGGTTGCATTTCGCACAGGTAATCGATGGCCTGGCTGCGAATGTCTTCGGCATGAAGGCTGTCGACCGTCAGCGCGACACCGCTGGCCCGGTGCCGGTCGACCAGCTGCGCGAGGCGCTCGCGGTAGTGGTTGAACTGGCGCTTGATATCCGCCTCGTTCAGTCGCTCCTCCCGTAGCAGGTGCTCTTCGCTGGGTTCGAACAGCCCCAGTACATGCACGCTGGCCCCGCTGACATGGGCCAGGGCAAGCGCCCTGCGCAGGGCCGCGGAATGCGGATCGATGTCGGTAAGCAGCACCAGCAGTTGTCGATACTGACCCATGGCGGACCTCCGGGCTTGCACGGCAGGAGTAGGGATGCAATCGATGTTCGGTGAACAGCACCCTCGCCGCTTGATGCAGATCAGAAAACCGCTTGTCCCGCATGAACTTGACGATTGTCAGAACCGGACCGGGCCGCCGCGGTACAACGGTTCGCAGGGTATCGACCGGATCATCGGAGGCGACATGAACAAGCAACCCGTCAAGCAGCCGGACGTGGAGGAACATTGGGTGGAGCATCTTGCGGATGATGCTGTCGTACTGATCCGCCCACTGCGCGATGAAGATCATGAACGGGACAAGCGCTTTCTCAGCACGATCACCTATGAGTCACGGCGCTTTCGCTTCATCGCCGGGCTCAGCAGCGGCTTGCCCAACCTGGATCCACGGCTGATGCCGGTGGACTACCACCGGTGCATGGCATACGTGGCACTTGCGCATGAGGACGGCCAACTCAGACAGGTCGGCGTGAGCCGCTATGCAGGGATTCCCGGCAGCCACAGTTGCGAATGCGCAGTCGCAGTCAGCGAACAATGGCAACGCAAGGGCCTGGGCAGGTTGCTGCTCAAGCACCTGATCGACGCGGCCCGGCGCAATGGCTATCACTGCATGGTGTCCAGGGACCTGGCAAACAACTATGCCATGCACCGACTGACCAAGGCGCTGGGCTTCACCTCACGTTACCTGGGGGGCGATGTCAGCGAGATCCTCCACGAGCTGGATCTCAGAACCTGAAACAAGGCCCTTGCGGGCCTTGGATGTCAGCCTCGGGAGCGTTCCGGCGAGATCACCAGCACGCTGCTGTCGAGCCGGTGCAGCACCCGCTCTGCCGTACTGCCAATGAACCAGCCAATACCATGATGGTGATAGCTGCCCATCACCAGCACGTCGGTGTCGTTGTTCTGCATGTACAACGCCAGGCCCTTGGCCGGATCGCCGACGCGCATGTGACGGTGCTCGGCGGCGATACCATTGCGCTCGGCCAGCGCCTGGAACGCCTCGCTCTGGGCTTCGTGAAGGGTCTTGAACAGGTTCGTGTCGAACAGAAACGAGTGCTCGCGACCACCGCCGGCGTCAACATACATCGAGCCCAGGTCATAGACGTACAGCAGGTCGATCTGGGCATTGCATTGCAACGCCAGCTTGAGCGCTTCACTGATGATCTGGTCGTTGAGCCCCTCGATCTGATCTTCGGGCCGGGACAGGTCCACCGCCGCCAGTATCTTGCGTGGCAACGCATGACTGGCCTTGTTCACCAGATGCAGGGGGATGCTGGTTTCGCGTAGCAGCTGGATGTCCAGCGAGGTGAACATCGCGCGTACCCACCACGGCTCGTGCTCGAGCGCCTTGATGAGCATGGCGAATTTCTGCTCGCGCAGATGCACCAGGATCTCGTCCAGCGGATTCTGGACCCACACCACCTCGGTGGTGACCGTCACGCCATTGCGTCGCATCGACAGTGCCTGGGTTTCCAGCCACTCACGGTGTTGGCGCACATACCCATCGCGCATGACGGCAAGGGCCTGGTCGTTGACCATCCCCGCGGTGGCAAGCCCTTCGAGGTAGTCGAAGGCCACGATGTGCAGGGGCATGCCCTTGGCCTTGGCCAGCGCGGCGGCTCGGTCATAGACCGGCGTGCGACGCATCAAGGGCGACACGATGAGCAAGAGTCGTTGATTGTCCATGACACACCTCTGCGGTTGGGGAAGCGTGCCTCGATCATCTGCTACCGGCGCCTGCCCGACTTGATGTTTATCAACTCGAACGGCTCAGACAAACGGCTGCCACGGCGAACCAAGAACTTGACACGGATCAAAGCTCCAAAGCATTTACGGCGCACGCTAACCCCACAGCCACAGCAATCGTGCAATGCCCCCCTGGTCTTCAGGGCCGTCGGCAGGACGCCATCGCACTACGAATCGATACGCAAGTCCTTGCTCACGCGCGCTCTGGAGGTTCCGATGAACGTCTATATCGAGGTAAACGCCGATCAGCACCGCTGGTGTGTCCACATGGACCAATGGCACGTTGGCTTCAGAACGCCGGATGAGGCCGAACAGTTCGTCGAACGACTCACCGCCCGGCTCAACGCCCCCCATTCGCTGGACATGCTCGCCGACAGCCCAATCTGGAACCAGATGGCGGGCAGGCATGCGCAGCTGTCCGCCAAGGCAATGCCATCGCTCGGGCGATGCGTGAAGGAGGCCTGAAATGACCAGTCAGATCAGGGTCCGGATGCTTGACCAGCCCATCCCCTCAGCCAAGGCGACCCCCATCCACCTCAAGCCGCTAGCGTCCCCGTGCCAGGAATGCCGGGTCAGCGGGCTGTGCCTGCCAACCGGCCTGCCGGTAAGCGACAGTAGTTGCCTGGGCAGCTTGGTGGGCCCACGCATACGCATCAAGAAAGGCGCTGCGCTGTTCAATGCCAATGCACCGTTGGATACCCTCTATGCCGTGCGCTGCGGCAGTTTCAAGACAAGCCTGAACAATGCCGAAGGCTTGGGTGTGGTGATCAATTTCTGGATGCCAGGCGATGTGCTAGGGCTCGACGCCATTGCCACTGAGTTTCATGTGTGTGACGCCATCGCCCTTGAAGACAGCGAAGTCTGCCCTATTCCCTACCGGCGGTTGCAATCGCTGGCTCGGGACTTTCCCGTCCTGCAGCAAAGCCTGAATCGCTTGATGAGCAGGGAAATCGTACGCGAGCACGAACGTGTGCTGATGCTGTGCAACCTCAGTGCCGAGGAACGGCTTGCCAGTTTCCTGCTGGGCTTGTCCAAGCGCTTCGTCAGCCGGGGCTATTCCGCTCATGGCTTCATGCTACGCATGTCGCGGGAAGACATGGCCTCCTACCTGGGACTGCGCCTGGAAACGATCTGCCGGTCGGCCGCCCGCTTGCGTGCCCTGGGTATCGCCGACTTGCACGGCCGCCTCGTCGAGATTCTGGACATGCCAGCACTGGTGGCCCTGGAACAGGGCTGCAGCGATGCCCAGCGTCCTGCCATCACCTAGAACGTTCGCCATTACGTCTTGGACTACCTGAACATGGCTCTGGCCGTTGTCGCTCGACACGATATGGATAGGCCTGCGGCAAGGTACAGGTTTAATCCGCCCATCAATGACGACGATGCGTTTCGATCCATTGGAACAGCGCCATACCGGCGAGCATCGCGACAACGAACAACCAAGCCTGCCAATACCCGGCCGGTAGCAGGACCAGCGCCGGCCCAGGGCAGACACCCGCCAGCCCCCATCCGACGCCAAACAGCAGACTGCCCCCGACAAGCCGGCGATCCACATCGCGTCGGTCTGGCAGTTGCATCTTGCCGCCCAGCACCGCCACGCCATGCCGGCGTGCCCAGGCCATGGGCAGCAGCGCCACACCGATAGCGCCCACCATCACCAATCCCAGGGAGGGATCCCACTGCCCGGCAAGGTCGAGAAACCCAAGCACCTTGGCAGGATTGGCCATACCCGCCAGCAACAACCCCATGCCGAACAGAATCCCTGCGATAAAGCCACTGATACGGGACATGTCAGCTTCCTTGCAGAAGATGTCGAATGACAAAGACAGTGAGAAAACCTGTTGCCATGAAGCACAGCGTGGCCACCAGCGAACGGGGTGACAGTCGAGAAATACCGCAGACACCATGGCCACTGGTGCAGCCACTGCCATAGCGCGTGCCCAAGCCGACCAGCAGACCGGCCGTTGCCAGTACCCACGGGGCCGAAGCGAAGTGCGCGGGTGGCAGCGTCGAGAACAGCATCCATAACAACGGCGCCGCCAGCAGGCCCAGGAGAAACGCGAATTTCTCGCCACGCCCCTCAGCCCGACGCTGAAACACCGAGCTGAGCAAACCGCTGATTCCCGCAATGCGTCCGTTGGCGACCACGAACAGGCCGGCCCCCAGCCCAATCAGTGCGCCGCCGGCCAAGGCCGACCAGGGTGTGAAGGCCATCCAATCAATTGTCATCGCATCCTCCGCGATCAAGTCGAGCCCAATCTCAATTTTAATCCTACAGTTGATGGGCAGTGCCGAACTTCACCTACACAGGAGATGCAAGCATGGGATACGTCACAACCAAAGACGGCGTTGAGATTTTCTACAAAGACTGGGGGCCCCGCGATGCGCAGGTCATCCATTTCCACCATGGCTGGCCGCTCAGTGCCGATGACTGGGATGCCCAGATGCTGTTCTTCCTGGCCCAAGGGTTTCGTGTGGTGGCGCACGACCGCCGCGGCCATGGGCGCTCGAGCCAGGTATGGGATGGCCATGACATGGACCACTATGCCGATGATGTGGCTGCGGTGGTCGATCACCTTGGTACCCATGGCGCCGTTCATGTCGGCCACTCCACAGGTGGCGGCGAGGTCGTGCACTATATTGCCCGCCATGGGCAGGATCGCGTGTCCAAGGCGGTCATCATCAGCGCGGTGCCGCCGTTGATGGTCAAGACCGACACCAACCCTGGCGGCCTGCCCAAGTCGGTCTTCGACGACCTGCAGGCCCAGCTTGCCGCCAACCGCGCGCAGTTCTACCACGACGTCCCCGCAGGCCCGTTCTACGGCTACAACCGCCCGGGCGCGAAGCCTTCGCAAGGCATCATCCTCAATTGGTGGCGCCAGGGCATGATGGGCGGCGCCAAAGCTCACTACGATGGCATCGTTGCGTTCTCGCAAACCGATTTCACCGAAGACCTCAAGCGCATCACCCTTCCCGTTCTGGTGATGCACGGTGACGATGACCAGATCGTGCCCTATGAGAACGCCGGCGTGCTCTCGGCCAAGCTGCTGCAGAACAGTACGCTGAAGCTCTATGCCGGCTACCCTCATGGGATGCCGACCACCCACGCCGAGACGATCAACGCTGACCTGCTGGCCTTCATACGCGGCTAGGCTGGTGCATGTTCCGTTGCGCCCTGTGGGAGCAACTCCACCCGCGAACTTCGGCAACACCGGTGCCAGCTACCGAGTCGCATGCTTCGCGGGTGGATTTCCATCGACAGGTACGGGGTGGCCCGAAGCGCGGCCATGCACCTTGAAGCCTCAGCACAGAACGCCCTGAAGCGTCAGCGCATTGCTCAATGCCGCACCCGACGCGGTGTTGTCGAAAATGCACCAGGTGGGTATCCCGGCTGCACGGCTACGCTGCAACTGTTCGGCCAGGCTTTGCAGGTAGGCCGCGGGATATTCGCTGTGGTAGATCCGCGGTTGACCATGAAGGCGCCAATAGACCAGCCCTGGCCAACCACCAGGGCGGGCATCGGTCTCAAAGCGTGAGGGACTGGCGGCTACTTGCGCGATCTGCAGGTCGATCAACAGCGGCTGTGCCAACTGCCAGCTACTGTGCCTGGGCTCGAGCGCTATCGATCCGCTGTACCGCTCACGCAAGGCTTCGAAGAAACGTCCGGCACTGCCAACGTCGTACCTCAGCGAGGGCGGCAATTGCACCAACAAGCAACCCAAGCGGCTGCCTAATTGCCCGCATTGACCCAGGAACTCATCGAGGACCTCAGTGCATCCTTGCAGGCGCAGGTCATGAGTGATGATCTTGGGAAGTTTCACCGCGAAGCGAAAGTCTTCCGGCACGGACGATGCCCAGCGTGCGTATGTGCCAGGCCGGTGGGGGCGATAGAACGAGCTGTTGATTTCCACTGCGTTCAATCGCGCGGCGTATCGCTGCAGGTGGCTGCCAGACTGCACGAACTCATCGGCGTACTCGCGCGACAAGCTCCAACCCGCACACCCCAGATGAATCATTCCTACCTTCCTGTATTAGCCCTCGCTGCAAGGCCGGACCGTCCCACTTGCGCCTCCTTGCCTTGGGCGGCCAACTGCCTGGCATGGCCCACCCCCCACATCAAGGCCCGAGTCATGGTCTCGCCGGGGCGCTGGTCGTATATCTGTTCACACACCACATTGCCGTCCGCGTCGTAGACACCGATGAACAGTTGCGTCGCCCCGGTGCGCGACAAGCGCGTCTGCACGTCGAGGCAGGTGCCATCGTCGAGGGTCTGCTCATGGGTCTGATGATGCAGGATCGGATCGCACCATTGTCGGTACGTCTCGCCTCTCTTTTTCATGGGATGCCCCTTGCTGTGTTGTCTTACATAGAGCACCAGGTTTGCCCAACTGATCGAAATCAATTCGCGGCACCGGACAGCCGGCTTGGCCGACCCTGTCGTTCATAGCAAGCGCCTTGAAGTAAAGGGTAAACTGGTACCCGTTCGCCCCCACTTATCACCCAGGAAAAGACAGTGCCCCACTCTTCTGACGATCGTGCATCTTTGGCCGCTTTCGCTCTGGAAAGCCCTGCCCCGCTCTATGCAAGAGTCAAAGACATCATCCTTCAGCAGATCCGTACCGGCGTCTGGGGACCGAACTTCAAGCTGCCCTCCGAGAGCGAGCTGTTCAATCAACTCGGCGTCAGCCGGATGACCATCAATCGGGCGTTGCGCGAACTCACCATCGAAGGCGTGCTGGTGCGCCTGCAAGGCGTAGGTACTTTCGTGGCGGAACTCAAAGGCCATGCCGCGCTTTTCCAAATACACGACATCGCCGAGGAGATCACCAAGCGTGGTCATCAGCATCGCAGCGACGTGGTGCTGCTTGAGGCGCTTGCAGGTAAAACGCCGGCCTCGCTGCCCTTCTCTCTGGATGAGGTCCAGGACCTATTCCACTCGGTGCTGGTGCATTACGAAAACGATATTCCGGTGCAAATCGAAGAACGTTTCGTCAATGCCGACATCGCACCCGATTATCTCAAGCAAGACTTCACCCGGATCACGCCCTTCGCCTATCTGATGCAGCTCGCCCCACTGACCGAGGCCGAGCACATGGTGGAGGCCATCCATGCAACACCAGCTGAGTGCAAGTTGCTGCACATCAAACGCACCGATCCTTGTCTTCTCATCCGGCGTCGCAGCTGGTCTGGCAAACGGCAAGTGGGCTGCGCTCGGCTGATCTATCCAGGCTCCCGTTATCGCCTGGAAGGCCGTTTCGGCCAGTAATTTCGTTCAAGGACGACCATCGACTGGAACCGGTCGATGGTATTTCCCTTTGAGTTTGATCAAAAATTTTTGACCTTTCGTCGCCGCTTCGCGCCCCGCCCCGTCATATAGACAGCGTTACCTGAAACGCAACCAACTGAAAAACATAGGTATTTTTCTTTCGCTTGGCGGCTGAATCCATTCTGCCGAGTGTACAGAGGATCGGTATGTCTCATGTTGTATATACAGGTTGATATATGGTTGTATGTATATGAGCCCATACAACACTCCCGACACCACAATCACAAAAAAGGAAACCGCCATGACAGCTTCCCGATTCCGCGACACTGAAATCCGCGCCCCGCGTGGCAACAAGCTGAC
>NZ_KV793286.1:0-567 GCF_001808425.1 Pseudomonas sp. HMSC08G10
ACGGACACGCGCATCACCTACCATCGCCACGATGCCCGTGGCTTTCTGACCCAGAGCACCGACCCGCGCCTGCACGAGGCCGGGGTGGTCAACTTCACCTACCTGACGAGCCTGGCCGGTGAGGTCTTGCGCACGCAAAGCGTCGATGCCGGAACATCACTGGCCCTGAGCGATGTCGCCGGTAGGCCGTGCCTGACCCTGCACAACCTCAGCCCCGACAACGACGAGCCACCCGTGACCCGCACCTGGCAGTACGAGGACGCCTCGCTGCCGGGCCGCCCACTGTACGTGACGGAGCAGGTGGCCGGTGCGCCGGCACGCATCATCGAGCGCTTTGTCTGGGCATGCCCCACGCCGGAGGCCCAAGCGCAAAACCTGGCTGGCCAGTGCATTCGTCACTACGACCCCGCCGGGCTGGTGAGGACCGAGCGCATTGCCCTGACCGGCGTGTCTCAGTCGGTCACCCGACAACTGCTCAAGAATGCCGACAGCCCTGACACCCTCGTCGATTGGCAGGGCGAGGACGACGCGGGGCTCGAGCCCGACCCGTACACCACCCAGACCACC
>NZ_KV793287.1:0-17419 GCF_001808425.1 Pseudomonas sp. HMSC08G10
GAAATACAGGGTTACTTCAGACCTTCCCTAACGCGCAGGTATTTGATCCGAAAACCAAGAAGTTCACCGATGCCGGCATGATGACCGAGCCGCGCTTCGTACATGCCATGAACCTGCTTCCTGACGGGCGCGTGCTGATCACCGCAGGCTTCAGTAAGGCGGGACAGTTCCTGCAAACGTCTGAATTCTACGACGGCAAAAGCTTCAGCAAAGGACCGCAACTGGTCGAGAATCGTGACAATCAACGCACGATCGATCTGGGCAACGGCAAAGTCTTCATTGAAGGCGGGGACAGCGAGAAGCTTGGCTACATCGCTTCCACCGAGCTGTTCGACCCGAAAAGCAACACCTTCACCGCCGGTCCGGTACTGCCAACAGGCCGAGCCATGGACACCATTAGCGACATCGGCAAGGGTAAGACCCTTCTTGCTGGCGGTATGAAGATCGTCGACTTCAAGCAGGTGTTTTTGAAAGAGACCGTCATCTACGACGAGAAAAGCAACACGGTAAAAGTCGGTCCTGACCTGGTCACTGCGCGCAAACAGCACAAGGCCACAACTCTCCGGGATGGGCGCATTCTGTTCACTGGCGGAATGAACGAAAGCGGCACCCTTGATACCGCAGAAATTTACAGCAACGGGAAAATCAAGCAGACAGCCAAGATGGTGAGCCCGCGCCGCGAGCATTGTTCGGTGCTTTTGAATGACGGACGGGTGCTGGTCGCCGGCGGCCATACTGGTAGCGACTTCACTGCAACCACAGAGGTATTTGATCCATCCACCGGGAAGTTCTCTGCAGGCCCTTCCATGGGCACTGCGCGCGCCTTCCCTACCTGCACGAAGCTTAAGGACGGTAGCGTCCTGGTAGCAGGCGGGGCCAACAACAGCGGAGCAACGAAATCCGCAGAGCTTTTGGTGCCTTAAATGAATAGGGGCATAAGCCCCTATTTTTAGATATCGTCCAGGCTTGCCACCCAATGAAGCCTTGCCGTATTGCCAGATGCAAAGCTACCAGATGAGGCAATCATTGCTGGGCGAATGTTGCCTGTACCTACGTTATAAGCAATCGGGATCGGTGCCACGGAACCAACAGTACTTTGGTCGCCGCCCGATTGGCTGGATACTGCCACTGAGACGTTCGGCAGCTTCGAGTACGGGTAGCGAATAGTTTGAGCTGGGGCTGCGATAGTTGCAGCTGCAGTAGTCGTTACGTTAACTGCGCCGGCCTGGCGCATCTGCCTTGTTGGAACGTTGGCATTTTTTGCCGTGGCCACCAATAATGGAGTGCCAGCCGGCCCATAAACGTTATCAATGATCAGATAATTGCTATCAAGCGTTGCCTTGATCTGGTCATCCGCCGCCAAGAATCCCTGCAATGCCACGGCAGCCATGTGGATATGCATACCATTGATGTTCACGCTGCATGGGCGAGGACTATTTCTCGCCCTCAGGAACATTGGTTTAGAAGTAGCACCAGCATTAGGGAGCTCGAAGGTATTGTTTCTGGCTACGATCAGCAGCGCTTCGGCCAGGCTGGTCCCTGGAGATAGATGGATATAACCTACAGATGCACCAATCCCATAGCTTATGAACTTATTGTTTTCGATGGTGAATGTTCCACCATAGATTTCTGTTCCATAGATGCACTCGCCGTCAGCACTTGAGACTCCATAAATGAGGCTATTCCGAACTGTTGCATCGCGACCCGACATGATCACGCCGTTGCGGAACACACAGTTGTCATAAGTGATTTTGTCGGCATTTCCGTGCATGTCGCCAGCGCCAATATCAGAGGCGATGTCGACGTTATCCAGCAACATTCCATAGATCAGGCCATGCCGGTTCGGCACACAGCAGATATCGTCCATGCCGCCAATGGCAACAGCATGACGTGTAGCTGCAGCGTTACCGCCATACACCGCAAAATTATGACAATTTGAGATAGTTAGGCCGTACTCATCATTCACCGCTGGCGATCGGTTTGGCGTTGACGCCATGTTGATCATCACATCGAAGCAGCGCTCAACCTCAAGACCGGTATAAAGTGTTACGTCACTTGCCCAATAATTAGACACCTTCACGCCGTCACCAAACAAAACCTTAAATGGCGCGATTGAGTATGTGTCCGATGGCGAAAAGTGCATCTCGTTGGCCGAGACTCTCACGCCACGCAAGCGGTAAACCTGTACTTCACTTGAAAGATAGACGGAAGAACTATTGCCATAGATCGTGGCAACGTTTCCGCTGATCGAGTGCACCTTCCACATCTCGCCAGCACGGTAAGGGTCCCGGTCTGCCAACCATGATCCATTGGTAGGGTTGTACACCACGATTACGTCGCCCGGCACAAGGTCGGGAGCAGCGGCAAACGTAATCGACCTGGCTCCCTTTACGATACTCGCGCCAAGACCGCCGATCTGCGTCAATTCGCCTTGAGTCAACATGCAGCTTCCAGGCCCGGAAGCCATGCTGAAATCAACTCGAGTCGAATACCCGTCGCCGGTATAAACGATGTCCCGAGTCGCCAGCGTGCCCTTGTTCATGACGTAATGGCCGCCAGGAGCATGGACACGAGGGCATCCGCTATTGATCGCCGCCTGGTAGGCAGCCCAGTCGATGGAGTCAGTCAACGCGGTAGCGTGCGGATATACGACCTGGGCCTGCGCCAGAGATGCGAAGCGCTCGGACAGCGGATGATAGGTGCCATCAGCGATCGCACCATAGTCCTTGACGTTGGCAGTGTCGTTCAGCCGATCGGCAACGGTACGCTGGCGGTAACCGATCATGCTCGCACCGGAAGCGCTTGCCAGTTCATCGCGCAGCGACCGATCAACCTGTGCTACCAGGAGGTTTTGATCATCAGCCCAGGTTCCGCTGAGCCCCACTGGGAAGGTGGCTGGCAGCTTGACGCTATAAAGATTGTCGTTTCGCTGGATCAACTGTGTTGGTCGATCAACGGTAAGCTGCGTGCCATCCACATAGATTAACGGAACTGGCTCAAAGCCTTGTGCGGCTAACCACTCGGCCACCTGTTGTTCCATTCCATACAGGGTCCTGCGTTCGACACCAAGCCGGTCAGGCGCAGTGACTCTCGTGCGATCAGTTGCCCAAACGTCGATCACACCAGAGTTATCGTAGAGGTCGCGCGGATCGCTCGAGCCATCGGTTCCAACTGGGTTGCCAGTGTTGTAGCGCATATTTTCTCCGGGCATAAAAAAGCCCGCTCAGTGGCGGGCATGCTCGTTTCAGGATCCGGTCAGGCCGGCGGGAAATTGTTGTCGTCGAGGTAGATGCGTTCGTCGTAATTCACTGCGGTGACGTTGCAGCTCACGGTGCCGCTGGGGTTTACTTCTTTGATCAGGGCCGGATAGCAGAACTTGGCCTTTGGCCCGAACTGCAGCACAGGCGCGTCCATAGCGCTGTCCAGCACCGGTACGAAGTCCAGAGACGGAATAGTCAGTCGGTAGTCGTCAATGCGCGTTGCGACGTATGGCCCAGAGGCGCTACCGTCTCGGCGGCGAAGCGCAATCCAATGCTCGCCTCCAGCAGACCAGTCCAGCCGCTCCGAGGAGACCAGCATGTGCTGGCCGCCCAGCTGCGCATAACCCTTGAGCATTGCGCTCTGACCATACCCAGGGGTGGTATCGCCCAGCAGGGCATAGTCCAGATAGCCGCTGTTCAGCGCATCCAGTTCCGTGGAGAAGCTGTAACGCTTGCGCTGGTAGACCTGCTGACGGCGGCGCCGCATCCCAATGCGCCATGCACGGGTTCGGTCGGTCACCCCTTCGATCTTGATCTTTTCTGTTCGTGTGCCGGCATCTCCTGCGAGTCGACATTCCACGGTCTCGATCTGCCAGGTTCCACCGTCGAGGTATTCGACATCGACCCCGTCGAAGTCATCTTCCGTGACATGCTCGGCTTCGCGCTTGAGAGGCTTGGTCATTACCTCCGGGTTGTACATGTGATCGAAGTCTGGGCCGCGGGGCTCGTCACGAACCGGTCGGATAAGGCCGCGATCAATGGTCAGCTCAGCGAAGCCTGCCTGCAGGCATTCGATCATGCAGGCCTTCACCGTGCTTGCGTCCTCGATCGTTCTGTCGAAGTAGTCGCCACGGGCTGTCCAGATCTCCTGCAAGCGATCCAGCTCCTCCAGGTCAAGGTCTGAATTCCCGTCCGCAATCGAATAGCCGACGCTTTGAGCGATGTAGCCAATCCAGGCAGAGATATCTCGAGTAGGCTCCTCGGCAGTCCAGGCGCCGTTTCTTCGCGTAGGCAGAATGCGAGTGGCAACCACCGATACCTGGCTTTCAGACTGGGAAGCAATGCGGTTCCCGCCTTTTACCCGAACGGCCATGGTTGTTACGCCGTCATACCGCGTCGGCGCAGGGAGATTGGATCTCAAGCCGTACCATTGGACGGTGTTTGCGTCCGACGTGCTTGTGGACTTCGCCCCGATTCGACGCAGGCGAACCTCGGGCCGCATCAGCGGAATGTTTAAAAATTCAGTGAACCCAAGCTGGTCGAGCGTGGCCTGGGTGTAGGTTTTCTTGAAGGAAGTCCAAGCGCCGGCAGTTGCAATGTCGCGGTATTGAAGCTCAACCGTCACGGAGAAATCCCGAGTTTTACCGGTATTTTCTCCTACATGAGTCAACCCCTGAGGGAAGAAAATGTCCCAGGCAATACGGCTCGTCGTCGTTCCTGCAGGGCAGGCCGCATAAGGGCCGGACCAGTCACCCTCCTGTGTGGATCCATCCAATTGCAACAGCGCGGTCGATGTCGTCAGGGCGTCGAACCCTGGCCAGGCTGGGTCGTTATCTCCTACCGCATTTATCCGCTCCACGGAGATCGAAGAGGTGCTTGCCGCCGTTATACGGTACCGCAGCCCCCGGAATCCGATGCTCATCCGCAAGCCAGTTCCAATCGTCAGCCCAGTTGCAGCACCTCCGGAGGCCCAGTTCAGCGTCATCTCATCTGGAGCGGTGCCCACGCCAGGCGTGTATGTGGCTACCGTATAGCTGCCTTCGTTCGCACCAACGATCTCAATCGGCATGCCGACATATGGCGCAACCTGGTCAAGATTTCCGCGGATGATGTCGCGCCCTGCCCCTCCATCGATCACGTCGTAGGTGTAACCGACGACGATGCGCACGATCATGCCGGCAGCCCAACCAGAGGGAAACGCGCCAGCGCCGCTCGGGATGGTGACCGTCTTGCCAGCGAACTGGAACGACTGAGCGTCAGGAACAGGATCTACAGCGTATGTAGCCTTGAGCTCGATACCCGCCGTACCGGTTGATGTCGCGCCCACCTCAGGAGCGGAGTGCCACCACTTCGCAGCAGGCTCAGCACTGAGATTGGCTCCGGGTCCGTAAATCTGGTACTGCGCATCGGCACCCAACGAGATCAGGGGCGTATCACCTATAAGGATGCTGCCTGCAGGTATGTCGTACTTGCCGCGACCTACCACAAGCAGCATCTCGATCCACTGCGAACGCGGGTCATCAAAGTATCGATTTGGCGGCAGCGCATAGTCAGGGTATGGCCGCTGCCTTCCGGCGATTTCTCGGATCACCGAGTTCAGTTTGACCTGGTTACCTTTCACCGTGGCCAGCCCAAGATCATTCCCGCGCTTCGTGTTGCTCCTGCTATTCAGCGAAGGCATTTTCGGCATCAGTGCACCAAGGACCGCCTTAGCGCCGAACACCAGGGCCAGGGTGATCGAGAATGGGTCGGTGCCTTTCGGCTCGCGGTAGATCTGGACGCAGTCCTCGGGACCGAACTCGATGGTCGCCCACTGGGTGGGTAGCGCGCGCTCACCGTTGACGAACACGCTCATTGGCAGCGCCGCCGGCTCGACCTCTTCTGGCAGGCCGTCAGCACGGAACCAGGCAAGCAGGCTTTGCCGGCTTTCGACCGGGCGCACCTCGGCAGGCCCGCCAGCGAGCTTGTTGGCATAGATTTCGATCATTCCCGGTCTCGGTAGTAAATGACGGTGTTGTGGTCGCGCTTCCACTGGGAAAGCGGGAGGCAGCGTGCGCCGCGCGATGGGTTGATTTCGAGGATCTTCAGCCGGCCGCCTGCCTGGACGACCAAGGCGACGTGCACACAGATGTGGCCGCGCATCACAGCGGCGATAGCGCCATGCTCTGGCTGGCACACTTCCATGTGGACGGCCTCAGCCCGGTACGCCCGGGTGAACTCCCGTGGGTCGGTGTTGCGCACATGCCCCCAGCTCGGCAGCAGCCGCTTGCCCATGTGCAGGTGCCGAGCCTCCCTGACCAGGCCCCAGCAATCGAACATTTCCGGCCCGCGCGCGCCATCCTCATACCTGCAAGACAGGTATTTGTTGATCCATTTCATAGGGGAACCCCTTAGAGGTATTTGAGGCCTGGCACGAAATTGGTCGTGTAAAGCGCACGCGGCCAAGCGGTGCCGATCAGATCGAAGAATCCGCACTGCAAGGTGGCCTGGTTTCGCTCGAAGGAATCGCTATCCACCGACATGCGATAGGGCCTCTCGCATGGTGCGGACAGGTCGCTTGCCAGATACACACGGTAGATCGCTGTTACCCTGGCATTTGCGTCGATGGCCTCATCAGCAAACTGCTGGACCCTGCCCGTTGTGTTGTCCACCCCAAACGCCAGAGCCTGGTTGCCCTTGTTGTTCTTGGCGGCCAGCGCGATACCAATGTTTGCGGCCTCGAATGTCAGCAGTCGACCATCTTCGGTGCCGCACACCCGGTCCTTGAAACCGTTGCAGATGAGCACAGGTTGCGACCATGCTGGGCAGGTGATCTCAAGCGTGCGGACGAATGCCTCTTTGCCTCCTGAGGCGACGGCTTCCCGGTAGATCTGCTCAAGAATGGTGGAAGTGGTCATGCTTCTGGCCACTCCCTGTTCACCGCCATGTCGATGATGTTCATCATGAACCAGAACTCAGGGAAATCCTCCCAGCCCGGCTGGATCAGAGGCGGCTCGCGCAATTCTAGGGTCGCCGAATATTCCCAGCGGCTGACTTGCACCAGAGTTGGTCCGGTGTAATGCCCGGTGAATCGGCACTCATACTCTTGAAATCCGATCGGCGTCAGGAGCGTTGCCTTGAACCGCTCCACGCCCTGAACCAGCGTCCGTGCGTACCATCCCTGGAAGAACGCCATCTGGTTGCGGTCGCAGTTCCATTTAGCGTTTATCAGGTAAGGCACCTCATCGAAATTCAACCTCTGGCGCGCCCTTCCCGACTCCATCGGTGTGCGCAGCATCGGATCAACAGGGGTTTCCAGGCCGTATCCATCTTGCAGCGGTAAAGGTAGCTCTGCTGGGTATTCGATCATGAGCCAACCCCTTGTAGTCCGTATTTTGCCCGCATAGCCTGGTCTGCCTCGCCATCACCCATGATGCTGGCCACCCAAACCTTGATGAAGTCCTGATTCCCTTCTCGGGTGACCTGCGATGTTCCTGCGCGAGATGGATCCTGGTAGATCTGGACGATTGGCTGAGGCATTGGAGAGCCGCCAGTTCCAACTCCAGCACTTCCCGAAGTTGACACCCGCTCGCCAGAGTTGATCGCCTCGAGCAACGCCCGGTTCTTCCTGGTCGCCGCAGCGTTTACGATGAATTCGCCATTGCTGATCTTGGCCAGGTTGCTGTCAGAGGTTCCGGTGCCGGAGCCTGTGAAGTAGCCACCGGTGGCGAACCCTGGAACAGCTGCCAGGGTGGTGGCTAGTGCCGTGGTCGAGGTCAGGGCCGCCGCAGCCGGCACAGAGTTTCCGCCGAAGCTCGCCAGAGACGCCAAAGCGGCGGCCGGCGCCCATGCTGCAGCGGTGGTGCCAGCCAGAGCGATGGACGTGCCTGCGGTAGCGGTGCCGAGGGTAGCTGCCAAGGCGGCATTCAGCCCCATTTGCACGCCCATCTTCACGAACCCTGCCACGATCTCCCGCAGCACGTTCTTGCCCAAGTCGCCCAGACTTTGGAACGACAGGTTGAGGTTCATGATCTGATCGGTGATGCCCTGGGTAACAGAACCGAACGCAGTCGAGAAGATCGACTGGGTTTGTCCTGCCACGTTCGTTGCCTGGACGCCGAAGTTCTGCACGGCGGCTGTCCACCCGTTGATCGGGTTGAGCATGGCCTGATCCATCTGGGCCCAGCCGTTCTGCAGAGCTTCCAGCTGACGCGGCAGGAACTCGTTGGTCAGGTCGATCTGCGCTTGCAGGTCCTGGCGCTGCTTCTCCGTCGTGGCGTTGGCCAGTTCGGTTCGCAGTTGCAGGATGCGGTCGTTGGTCTGCTGCTCGAGCTGCACGCGCTGCTGAAGGCGCTGGGTCTGCTGGTCGCCCATGCCGACGCCCGCCGCAGCAATACTGTACTCGTTCCGCTGATTGGCGAGCTGCCGCTCAAGCTGTGCCCGGTACTGCTCGGCCTGGGTGAGGCCTTGGGCACCCTTGATGGCTGAGGCGTAGTTGATCGAGGCCTGCGCCAGCGCCTTGCCGTACTCTTCCTGGCTGATTTTGCCTCGGTCCAGAGCAAGCTGCAGCTGGGTTTGCTCCTTTGTCAGGGTGCGAGCGGCTTGGGCTGCAGGGTCATACTGGCCGTACAAGCGGGCGAATGTTGTTTCAGCCTCAGAGACACCTTTGTTGGCGCCCTTGGGAGCATTCTTCTTCGCCTCGCGGGTCTTGATTTCCGCGATTTCCTGCTCGATGCTCTTGCGGGACTTCGCATATTTTTCTTCTTCTGCTGCGGTGAAGCCACCAGCTGCAATCGCGTCCTTGCGAGCTTTTTCCAGATCAGTCAGTTGCTTTTGCAGCTTCTGTGTCTGGGTGAGCGACGACTTGTACGTCGAGTTGATCAGGTCAACGCCTTTCTTCCCGGCATCCTGTAGCGCTTTATTACTGGCATCCTGTGCTGCCTGGGCGGCGTTGCTTGCCAGCGCCTTCTGCAGTTGCTTAAGCCTGGTTTCTAGCCCGCGGAGAGTTTGATCGTCATCCCCAGCGAAGAAACCAATGATGCCGCCCTTGCGCTGAGCAATCAGCTTCTCGGTGTTGGCGATCTGTTCTTCGATTGATTGGTCGCGGCCCACGTCCAGCATGGCATCCCATGCTTTCTTGGCCGCGCCAGTGATGGACTGCCAGGCTGACTCCAGGGCGCCAAGGTTACGCTCTATCTCCCCTGCGCGGCTGCTGATGGCCTCGGCGTACAGGCCGGCTGCCATGGCAGCAGCGTCCATTGTCCTTCCCTGCTCCTGCAGGGACTGGATGTTGGCGTATTGCGAGGCGGTGAGGATGTTCAGTTCGCCGTCGAGCTTCTTGATGGCCTCAACAGGGCTTTTGCCAATGTCGTTGAAGGTCTGGACTACATCCGTGATATCCCGTCCAGTTTGTTTCGACCAAGCCAGAGAGGCCTGGGTGATTTCAACGTACATTGTGCGCAGCGGGTTGCCGGAAGCAGCCAGCTGCGTCAGCACACCAGCAGCCGCACCAACTGTGCCGCTAGTCGCCGCCACCTGGTTGGCCATGTCGATCAGTTGGTTGGCCGTCAATCCAGCTGCGTTGCCGTTCTCAATCAGGGCATTTGAGAACCGCTCCGACTCCTCGCTCCCCTGGTGATATGCCAGGGCTAGAACGCCCGCAGCAGCGGCAGCCGAAGTGAATGGATTTATCAGCCCAACGATGTACCCACCAAGCGCTCGGGCAGCTGGTCCGGCACCGCCGAACATGTCCTTGAGCTGCCCGCCTTGCTGCAGAAACACTGTCAAGGGGGATTGCCCGGCTTGAAGGCTCACCGCGATATCGGTGAACTGCGCCGGCACTCCACGCAGCGCCGCCTGATAGGCCTTGGCAGACATTCCCGCCCGGTTCATGCCATCAGCGGTTTCACCGAGCGCAGCACGCATCGTGTTGATACGATCGGTGTACTCGACGAATGTGTCGCTCTCGACGATACCGGCCTTTTTGAACTTGGCCAGCTTTTCCTGCATGTCATCCAGCCGACCAAGTGCGGCTGTCGTCGGATTGATCTGGCCAAGCAGCTGGGAGAGTGCGCGGCGCTGATCATCAAGACTGTCTGAAACACCATCTGCCGAAGATGCGGCCGCATCCCCTGCCCGTTCCATTTGCTGGAGAGAACCGGTCAGGTCATCCGCATTTCGCTTGGCTCCGCGCGAGTCGATCGTCACCGCAAGGCGTGATTCCTGCGCCATGTGATTCCTCCGGCGTCAACGCCTCTTGGGTTTGTTTTTGGCCTCAGCGGCGGCCTGGGCTTTCTCGCTCTGCTCCTCCCAGTGCTTACGGAACTGGTCATCGAGGGCAAAGACGGCTGCATCGAACTCTTCGCGGCATATCGCCGATGGGTAGCGGTCGAGGTATTCGGTTATGGCCGAAGGCGGAATGGGTGCAGGCGCGCCGACCATGCCGACGTACTGACGTGACCGGCTGATGTAGGCGTAGGCCTCAAGGATCTCGGCAGTTACGCCGTCGATCTCTGGCGCCTCGGGCACTCCAGAGCCAAGCCGCTCATGCCTCCAGCGCTTCTTTTCGTTGGCATCGCCAGCCCACTCGCGCCCCCACAGGTATGCCGCTACTGCTTTTCCGCGGTGGCTGCGGCCTTCTCCTCGACGCGACGGGCGATGTCGGTTGCAGTGCGCAGGGCCAGGAAGTAGACGCTTGGCATCTGGTTGATCAGCGCAATGCACAACTCGGCGCTGTAGGGAGCCGGCTCGCCTGGCTTCTCTTCGACATCGACGCCCTTCCAGTCCTTTATCAGGTGCTTGGCCACCAGTTCGACGAACAGATCATCGTCGGTCTCCAGTTCAACATCCGGGAGATCTGCCAGGTTGAATTCGGCCGTTCCAACCCGGGCTTGCTGATTGATTGCGGCCAGGTGGCGATTGATCAGCGCCTGATGCGACTTGTACAGCGGGTTGGCGATCGAGCCGACGAGGATCTCTGCGCCCGGGGCAAACTCGACCCAGCGCTCGCCGTTGATATCCAGCTCAGGCTTCTTTGCAATGGTGAAGGCCATGGTGTTCCTCTGCGGTAAAAGTCCCGACGCACACCGCAGGGCGCGCCGGGCGAAGAGTTAAGCGGTGACGGTGACAGCGCAGGCGTCGGTCTTGGTGCCGTCTGCGGCGCTGGTCGCGGTGATGGTGGCGGTGCCGGCTGCGACGCCAGTTACCAGGCCGGTAGCGCTCACGGTGGCGATCGCCTGGTCGGAACTGGTCCAGGTGACCAGCTGGCTCGCGCCTACCGGAGTCACAACAGCTTCGAGGTCGCCGGTTTCATCAACGGCCAGGCTCAGGGTGGCTGGGGTCACGGTTACCGCGTCGATGGCGATCGGCGCCGGCAGACGGGTGATGGTCGGCGGAACGCGACGGGCTGTGTATTCCAGTTCCACCTGAATGATGTCGGTAGCACCACCGTCCGGCCAGTCGCCGCTCACTTCCATCTCGGGGATGAAGAAGGTGTAGCCGCCGTCGGCGTTGTTCAGCGTGAACTCGAAGCTCAGCGCACCACCGGTCTGCTGGGCCTTCCAGTACTCGTAAGCGGTCTTGGACCAGCTAAGTGTGATCGATCCGCCAGGCACGAAGGTGGTCTGGATGATGTTTCCAGCGAACGGGTTGCCGTTGCCGATGCATCGCTGGGTCTGCGAGTTGTTGGCGAATTGCAGGTTGAAGGTATCAACGCACGCGTTGTCATCACCCAATTGCACGCCGTTGATCTTCAGCCCGGTCACGTCCTTGAAGCCGTAGCGCCGCTGGCTGGCCTCGGGTGCTGGGCTGACGATGAAGGAAGTGTTGTCGGCCTTGTCCTGCCACGAGGTGGCCATGAACGTGGTGGTAACGCTGATCTCGTTGTCGTTCGGGACCTCGATGTTGATCGTGTCAACCTGAGCACCCCGGGCGATACCAGCGATACCGACATCAGCGTCATAGGAGGCGATGGAGAACGAGATTCGCTCGTTACCCATGGTCAAAGTGTTGCCGACCCAGTCTGCGCCGAAGCAGGAGGCCAGAAATTCGTCCAAGGCGCCGTATCGGAACTTGGTCTCGATGTCGCCGCCGACATCCACGGTGGTCTGGGCAGTGCCCTGCGACATGCGTGTCTCACCGATCTCGTTGTTCTCTTCGGTGTTGTAGGTGGGTACCAGGCCGAAGCTGACGCGGGTCAGGACGTTCCAGGGGCCTGGCGGGGTGATCCCCGGGGTCACTTCGCGAATCCACGCGGTCGAGCGTTTTGCACCGCTACTCATGGGGTGTTTCTCCTATCGATAGGCGTAAAAAAACCGCCATGTGGCGGTGCAGGAAGGGATTCGGCGCTCAGGCCGGTATGGTGCGAACCACGATTATCGGCAGCGGGTCATCGTCAGGCCTGAAAACCACCTCGTCGTGCGCCAGGCGGGGCTCGGGGTACTCGACCATAGAGCCGTCAGGCTGGATCGCGCGCGTGATGTGCGCAACCTCTCGATCAACCACCTCGCCACAGATGCGGATCTTCATGGTTTCGCTCATCAGTAGGCCCTGTAAGGGATGGAGACGTTGACCTGGTACCAGCCGTGGCCATCGTCGCCAACGACCCGCGGGGACGCCTCGAAAAAGTCGAACGGGCCTTCTGGTGCGCTGTAGTGCTGGAACTGGGCGACCAGCGTGTCTACAGCCCTGGTGATAGACAGCGTGCCGCTGTAGCTGGGCACGAACAGTTGGATGACGACGATTCCGGTCTGGCGCACGCATGGCCCGATGCCGACCTCTGGTGCGCTGGAAAGGCCTGGAACGTCCGCCAGCCTGGCCCAGATTGGCTTACCAGCCGGGTCGAACGGGCCCTGCGGGTTGTTCGGGTAATCGACAGCGGACGCGGGAATGCCCGCCCACTGCGCCATGCGGCCAGTGACGATGGCCCGGATCTGCTCGAAGGTCATGTCCTGTACGCCTCGGCAACGCCGTTGAACGACACCGCGTAGATGCCGGCCGGCGCCTGCTTGGAATGGCCATCCTCAAGCGGACCTGCATACGGCAAATTGTTCTGGATGAAGACCTGGGTGTATGGCTCCAGGCCGGTGACTGCTCGAACACCAGCCTGGATGGTTTCGGCGCCCGCTGGATCGACGTTCACGGTGCTGGTGTACACCGGCGCCCCGACACTGACGATGTTGTTACCACGGAAGCGCCCGGTATCAACCGGCGACCGCAGAACGATCTCGTTGAGCATGGCCATGGCGATAACCCTAACGCGCTGGCTCAATTGCTCTTCAACCACCCCGGTGAACATGCTGGGCGGCGTGCTCCAGCCTCTGTTCTTGGCCATGGTCACTTCCTCAGCTGGATTTCGTAGTGCGCCTTGGCTGGATCGATACCTGGGCTGACGACGCGGTATGTCACCGGCAGGCCGGTGATCAGGTCGGTGGCGGTGATCAGGTGCCCTACGGCCGGCCTATCCGCGACCTCATTGGCCAGACAGATCAGCAGAACGTCGCCCACCAAGATGTTCAGGCCGTCGATGCGCCGGTTGTCGTAGCTGTCGAGCACGCCGCGCCCGGTGTAGGTCACTGGCTGCGCCGTGGTGGTCTCGTTTACCGGGTCCCAGACACCTGGACCCATGTAGGTACCGGTGAACGTCGATACGGCGTCGGCCAGGTCTTCGTCGAAGGCCTCGGCCAGGTCTGCCTGGATTTCGTCGCGGAGCCCCATGGCTATCCCCTTTTCACAGCAAAGGCGAACGGATTGCTGCGCCAGGGCGTCAGCAGGGCCAGTGCCAGCTGCACACAGGCTGGCTGGGCGACAGTGCTGGTCTTGTCGATCGAGCCGAAGGTCTTGCTGGTAGATACCGATCCGGCCTTGACCGTCTTCGCCTCGAGCGAGCCCTCGGTCTGCTGCTGGTAAAGCTTGCCTTGGGAGGCGCACTTGGCCAGCCGCGCTCCTGCCTGCCTCACATCCTCAGGGATGTCGTCCATGTCGATGCCGACCAGGTTGAGCGCGGTCAGGTAGGCATTTGCCTCGAAGACCGCCTCGTCCTTCAGCTCTGGAGCTGCCCAGTCAGGCCCGAGGATGGCGTCCACGTCGGCCACGGTGATGTAGGTAGCCATCAGGCCTCCGCTTGAATGATTGGGGCCGCAGCCCCGGGATTACTGCTGGCCGAGTTCGGCAACCTGCTTTTGCAGAGACTCTTTGGAGGCGTTGGATCGGTAGGTCACGCCGGCCTTGTCCAGGGCGGCTTTCAACGCCTCGACTTCCGGATCGACACTGGCAGCCTTAAGCGCTTCGATCTGCTTCAACAGTTCGACCTTCTCCTGCTCCAGGCCTACGACTTTCTGCACTTCACCGTCGCACTCACGCTTAAGGCTGGAGATTCCGGCATTCACCGCCTCCAGCACCTCGAACAGGCGCGATGCGGTTTCACCCAGCTCGCCTACCGGGCGCTCCAAGCTCTGAACGGCGAACGATTCGACGATCACCCCGATGGAAGCGAGTTCTGCTGTCAGACGATCGACAACGTCCTGGCTCAGGAAGCCCGCCTCTACGACTACCGCCAAAGCCTGCAGCTCGGGGCGGATAGTTACCTCGGGGACGTCCTTGGCCGCGCCCTTGCGATCCTCTGCCACGTTGGCGTCGACAATGACAAGGCCATGTTCCCGGGCAAGTTCCTTGACGTTTTCCTGGTACTGGTGGAACGGTCCAGCTAGATACCAGATGTTGTTCTTGCTCATGCGCTTGTCCTCAGCAGGCCAGGCCATAGGCCCAGCCCGCTATCAGGGTTTACTTGGAAGCGTCACCGATCAGAGCCACACCGGCGGTGTGCTTGATGCTGGTGGCGGTCTTGTCCCAATTCGTACCGGTGGCGATCTCGGCATCGGTCGGGGACTTGCCGCCGTTGGTTTGATCCCAGGTGTAGCCCTTGAGGCCCAGGCCGAAGTCGTAGTCCACCTGCAGGGTGGTCTCGATGCGCTCTTTGCCGTTGGAGGTCTGGACGTTGCTGACCATGTTGCGACCGTCGTGCACCAGCGCGGCGCCCTGCACCAGGGACAGGATGATTTCCTTGTTCGGAGTGCCGGCCTGCATGAGGGCTGGCGCGTCGGTGACCACCGAGACCTTGCCCAGAATGTCGACAACGCGAACGTTGCCGGCCTGGAACAGCTGCTCGGAGTTGGTCAGGGCTTGGCCGATCAGCTTGTGGTAGGTGGTGCCCTGCATCACCTGGGTTACCAGGTTCTGGCTGGCGTCACCGAACTTGGCGTGGGCGTTGTTCAGGCCGACCTGAGTGATGCCGGCGGTTGCCGAAACATCGTTGACGGCGGCGGCCTGGGCAGTGATCGCGGCCACCAGCGCGGCGATGGCGGTGTTCAGCTGGTCCTTCAGCAGGATCTCGGCGAACGCGCGGGATGCTACCTCGACGCCTTGGGCGGTCGGGCGCTCCAGCCAGGTCATCTGCGACGGCTCGTAGCGAACGGGCCCGAAGCCGCCGGCCACCTTCACCGAGGTGTTTTTCAGCTCGGTCAGGTCGGTGATCGGCGCAGCGCCGTTGGCGGCGTAGCGATCCACCCGGCGCTGCGCGGCGGCCAGGGTCTGGAAGAACGACTCTTGGAGGAAGTCGCCAGTGAAGCCGTCCGGGGACAGCACGATGGCGCCGCGGCTGGCGGCGTTGAACGCAACGAGCATCTGATCCAGCGTCTCGATGGTCGCCGGCATGATGTAGTCGTTGAAGACCTGCATTTGGGTCAGGGACATGGATGTTTTTCCTTATTTCAGTGGGAGGTCTGGGAACCGGCCAGCGATCGCCGCCGTACGTTCCTCTTTGGTGCCGCCGATGTTTCCTTTTGCGGCCCCGCCGCCCTTTCCAGCACCCCCGGCCCCGCCGCCAGATGCCTTGCTACCAGCGATCAGCGGGCCAAAGGCCGGATCATTGGTGAATTCTGCTTTCAGCTCTTCCAGCGTTGCCGCCGAGAGCTTGCCGGCAGCGTCCAGCACGACAACGGTGGGCTTACCGTCTCGCTGCTCGACGCTCAGCCGGCGTTCGATGTGGGGAAGCAATGCCTTGGCGCTGCCTGGCACGGCCAGAGCAGTCGCGATCTCGGTGGCGGTGCGGCCCACGGTCAGATCCCGGATCTGAGCTTGAAGGGTGGCGCGCTCGCTCTCGAGAGTGCCGGTCAGTTCAGCTTCGCGGCGGTTGTACTTCTCGGACCAGGACTTCTCGAGCTCCTCGACGTTGCCCGACTTGCGGGCAGCCTCTTCGGCCTCGGCACGCGCCTTTTCTTCGGCCTCACGGCGGGCTTTCTCGGCCGCCTTCTTCTCGCCCAGGAGTTCTTCCACCTTGGCCTTCAGGCCGGTGACATCCTCCTGCCGCGGCAGCCCCTCGATGCCAAGGACGAACTTGCCGTCCTTCTCTACGTACAGGGCTGCTACCGATTCTTCGACGCCTTCAAGGCTGTCCAGTTGGTAATTCAAGGTCATTGCTGTCTCCCAGAGACGTTGAGCAGGCCCTGCCTGCGGATACAAAAAAGCCCCGGCTCAGCCAGGGCTTGGAATTGCGCGCCACGAAATGGCGACTGCGTGTTTTGTGGAGCGGATCAGTTCAATCCAGCCCTCTCAAAAGCCATCGGCTCACGCTCGCGCAGCTGCCTGAGGGTCAGGGTGCGGCCTTCGTCGTCGACAAATCTGTCAATGGTCAGCTCGCCTTTGCTGAACAGCTTGTAGCGGGCCGGCCCCAGCACATCTTCTTGGAAGGCTGCTGGCTGCCTCGCGAGCCATTCGCCGTAGGTGGTTTTGCTGCTGACCTGCTCGGCACCATCCGGTCCGACTGCTGGACGGGTTGAACCGGGGATCTCCCGGGCAAACTCATCCTTGAGCACCGGTATCTCGGAGGTCCGGCAGTTCCAATGGAATGGCGGTGACGGCGCGGTCATAGGCACCACAGTGCCGTCCAGAGCACGACATAGCGGCGTTGTCCTGCCATCCAGCGTGGCCACGCGGCGCTTGCCCTTCAGGATGTCGTCGTTGTCGGCCATGACCTGCTGCCGAGCGGAACTGGCGATGTGGTTGGTCATGGTCCTAACCAACGATGCGGCCTGGTCGCGCTGCTGCACGCCCAACGAGGTGAGCCGCCGGCTGATCTGCCCGGTCGTCTCGCCCAGTGCCGATCCCATGCGAATCTCGCTGATGATCTCGGCGCTCTTCTTGGTGCCGTACTGGTCCAGCGCGCCAGCGATGCTGATGCGCTGCCGTCCTTTGCCGACCTCCAGGTCGAGGGGATCGGCCAGCGCTGCGGCGGCCACCTGCTCGATGCTGGGCTTGTTCAGCTGGACCACCGTCTTCACGATCTTGCCCAGCAGGGTCATGTTGAACTCGGCTTCATACCCGGCGAATTCCGTCAGGTCGAGCACGGCCTGCCGCTTCATTTCGCCGTATACACCCGCCAGCTCGCCCTGTAGCTCCTGAATCTG
>NZ_KV793288.1:0-46171 GCF_001808425.1 Pseudomonas sp. HMSC08G10
TGTGTCGCTCCTTGATTCAATGGAGCCGCCACAATTCGCTACCAAACGGATGGTGACGGCTGTACGTAGGTTGGTAGACCGGGAATCAAGGAAACCGGCGCGCACGAGTGCGCCCTACGCACAGCCGCCATGACACGAGACAGCCAGGCACTAAAAAGCGCCAGCTGAAACGCAGAGCGGGCGCTTGTGCGCCTTGATTGATCGCGGGCTACCAAACCCGGCTGCTGGATTGACAGCAGCGCGCACAGGTTACCGGCCCAGGGCAGGCGATTCAAGGCGCGATTCCGGCAGGGGGCCGCTGCGCGGCCCATCGCAGGCCTCCAACGCAGTCTTGAGCACGGCGCTCAGGTGCCGCCGCTGGCTCTTCTCATGCTCGAGCAACACCACCCGGCGTACCAGCTGCGGCTCGCCGAACGGCAGGCGGATGGCCGGGGGCAGGCGTTCGAGGTCATCGTCGGCCATGGGGATGATCGCTACCCCAAGCCCCATGGCCGCCATGCGCGCGAGCGCCTCCTGGCTGTCCAGCTCCATCTGTTCGTGCACTTGCAAGTGCTGGCGGCGCAGCTCCTGTTCGATCTGCCGCCCGGCCCAGGCGCGCTTGTCAAAACGCAAGAACGGCTGGCTGGCGAGCAGCTCGGGCAGGCTTTGGCCAGCAAGCTCGGGGCTGGCGATGGCCCAGAAGCGGTCTTCGAACAGCGGGGTGTGGTTCAGGCTCTGGGGGTAGGGTGGCACTGGCTCGGTGGTGATCGCCGCATCCAGTTCGCCGTCTTCCACGCGCCGGGCCAGCTCAGCTGACATGCCGGAAAAAACGCTGATGTGCAGCTGCGGGTGATGGGCCTTGATCCACACCAGCGCCTTGGGCAGGCGCCGGGCCAGGACTGTGTGGATCGCCCCGAGGCGAAGGCGCCCCCGCAGGCTCGGGCCGCTGGCCAGGGTATCGGCCAGTTCGTCATAGGCGGCCAGGATGCTTTCGGCGCGGGCCACCGCCAACTGCCCGGCCTCGGTCAGTACCACCTGACGCCGGCTGCGGTCGAACAGCGGGACCTGCAGTTCGTCCTCGAGGGTCTTGATGTGCAGGCTCACCGCCGAGGGCGTCAGGCTGAGCAGATCGGCGGCGCGGGCGAAGGTACCGTGGCGGGCGATGGTCACCAGGGTGCGCAGGGCTTTGAGGGACACGCAGGCGGCTCCGGGCTGGAATGAGCGCACGTTACAAGTTCGCAGCCGCGCACGGCAAGGGCCGGCTCAGCCTTGGCGCAACGCGGCCACCACCTGCTCGACACTGGCCTTGAGGCCACCGACGGTGTCGTCCGGGTCGCTGTCGAGCACCAGCAACCGGGCGCCTGCGGCCTTGATCGCCTCGGCCACGGGAGGGGCGGGCTGGCGGTGGTGCAGCACCAGGGCCACGTCCTGGGCCTCGAGGGTGTCGCCCAGGGCCTTGAGGTCGGCCTCGTGCCAGGTGTCCTCGCCCGGCAACGGCAGGTCCACCACGTCCAGGTTCAGGCCGCTGGCCAGGTAACCCAGGCGGTCGGACAAACTCACTACGCTCAGGTTATCGGCCTCGGCCAACTGCGTCTGGGCCTCGGCGGCCAGGCTCAGCAACTGACGCTTGAGACTGGCGAGGTTGGCCTGGATCTTGGCTTTGTCCGCCGGTGACAGGCGCTCCAGGTCATTGGCCATCACGTCGGCCATGCGCCCGAGGTTGGTCGGGTTGAGCCATGGGTAGGCGGTGAAGGCGTCTTCACCTGTGACCGCGATGCCCGGCAGCGCACCATCGACCGGCCGCGCCGCATCGATCTCGACGATACGGATGTTGCTGCGCCGGGCCATGGGGTAGAGCGGGTCGTCGCGCCAGATCGAGCGCACGCCGATCACCGCGTCGGCCTGTTGCGCCGCCTCGTGCAGGCTGGCGCCGCCCCGGCCGCTGAAGTACGACGGCTGGCGAGTGGCAGGCAAGTTAGCCGGTGCTGCGCGCTTGAGCTGCACCGATGTGCCGTCGAGCAGAGCCTGCGCCAGGCTGTGGGTGACCGGTAATGTGGTGAGTACTTCGGTGCTGTAGGAGAGCGTGGGCACGCCGGCCAGGGCGAGGGCCAGCGTCAGGTGCTTGAGGGAGAGGGTCATGCCGGGTTTCCTTGCAGGCGGGGGACGAGGGCGCGGGCTAGGGCCGCGAGGGCGAAGCACGCGCCGGCCACCAGGATGATCGCCGCGCCCGAGGGCACAGGCAGGTCGAAGACGATCGGCAGCAGGATGCCGAGCAGGGTGCTCAGGGTGGCGATGATCACCGACAGGAAGAAAAACCCCTTGAGCGACTGGCTGACCAGCCGGGCCGCCGCCGCTGGAATCACCAACAGGGCGCCCACCAGGATCGCCCCGATCACCTTCACCGAGGCCACGGTGACCAGCGTCACCAGCACCACGAACAGGTAGTCCAGGGTCTTGACCGCCACCCCACGCACCGCCGCCAGTTGCGGGTTGAAGCTGGCCAGCATGATGCGGTTGTACAGTGGCAGGGCTAGGGCCAGCACCAGGAGCGCGACGATGCCCAGCACCACCAGGTCCTGGGCGCTGACGGTGAGCACCGAGCCGAACAGTACGTTCTCCAGAATGTGTACGTTGATCTTGCCGGCCAGCATCAGCAGCAAGCTCGCGCCCAGCGCCAGGGACACCGAGAGAAACACGCCGATCAACGTGTCCGGCGAGAGCCCGGTGCGGTTGCGCAAGAAATTGAGCAGCAGGCCAAACAGCAGGCAGTAGCCGAACAGGCTGCCGTAGGGCCCGGTGTAGGGCTCGCCCAGCAGGATGCCGATGGCCACGCCAGTGAGCGCCGCGTGGCCGACCGCCTCGGAAAAGAAGGCAAAGCGCTTGACCACCACCAGGGTGCCCAGCCCGCCCAGCACCGGGCCGATCATCAGGCCTGCGAGCAGGGCGTTGATCACGAACCCGTAGGCCAGGGCCTCGGGCAGGTAGCCAGCGGTGGCCCAGGCCTGGACCAGCTGGCGGAAGGCGTCATAGCTCATCAGGCAAGGCTCCCGCTGCGAGGGTGAACGCTGAACAGGCCAAGCAGGCGCTCGGGTGTGAGGGCCTGGGCGGGTGGGGCGTCGAACAGCACCTGGCGGTTCAGACCGGTGACCCGGTCGGCCAGGCGCAACACGGCTTCAAGGTCGTGCTCGATCCACAGCACCGTGGTGCCAGCTTGGCGCCAGGTCGTGAGCAATTGCTCGAACACTTGGATCCCGGCTTCGTCCAGGGCCGACATGGGTTCGTCGAGCACCAGCAGCTGAGGTTCGGGGATCAGCCCTTGGGCCAGCAGCACGCGCTGGCGTTCGCCCCCGGAGAGGGCGCCCATGCGCCGTTTGCGTTTATCGAGCATGCCGACCCGCGCCAGGGCCGCGTCGATGGCTGGCCGCACGCGACCGGCCAGGCCCAGGAAGGCCGGGCGACGCTGGCACAGGGCGGCCATGAAATCGTCGACGGTCATCGGCAGGCCCCGGTCGAACTCCAGGGCCTGGGGCACATAGCCGATCACTTCGCGCTCGGTCGGCCAGTGCAGGGTCAGCTGGCCCTGGTGCGGCATCTGCCCAAGCAATGTCTTGATCAACGAACTCTTGCCGCCGCCATTGGGGCCGACGATGGCATGCACGCTGCCGGCGGCGACGCTGAAGGCCACGTTTTCGAGAATGCGCGTACGCCCCAGGGTCAGGTCGATGCCGGCGAACTCGATGCGCGGCCCGCAGGCGGTGCCGAGGTGGGCGGCTGCGGTCATGTGCGGGTCTCCTGGATGGCGCGTACCACGGTGTCCAGGTTGCGCTTCATCTCCACCTCGTACTTGTCCTGGGTGTACTCGCCGTAGGAGATGTGGGTCAGCGGGTAGATGCGCACGCCCGCTTCGCGCTGGATGGTGTCGACATAGGCTGACGGGAAGTCCATCTCCGAGAAGATCACCTGCACATCCAGGGCCTTGAGCTGGTCGATGGTCTTCTTGAGCTGCGCAGGGCTCGGCTCGATGCCATGGGCCGGCTCGACCACGGCGGTGACTTCCAGACCGAAGTCGCGCACCAGGTAGTCGTAGGCGGCGTGGATGGTGGCCACGCGCAAGGTGGCGTCCGGTGCCTGGGTGACCTGGGCCAGGGCCTCGGCACGCATCGTGCGCAGGCGCTTGGCGTAGGCGCGGGCGTTCTGGGTGTAGGCCTTGGCGTTGTCCGGGTCGAGCTTGCCCAGCTCGCGGGCGATGTTGTTGACCTGGGCGATGGTCGCGCTGATCGACAGGAAGGTGTGCGGGTTGACCACCTTGCCCGCGCCCCGGGCGGCGATGCCGGTGGCGGCCAGCAGCGGCACGTTGGCGTTGGACTCGATGGTCTTGATGTCGGGCTTTTCGCTGGCGGCGATCATGCGGTCGGCAAAGTCATCGTGGCCCACACCGTTGAGCACGATCACATCCAGCGTGCCGATGCGCTTGATGTCTTCGGCCCGCGGCTCGTAGGCATGGGGGTTGAAGCCTGCCGGAATCAGCGGCACCACCTCGGCCTTGTCGCCGACGATATTGGTCACATAGCTGTAGTAGGGGTGCAGGGTGATGCCGATGCGCAGGGGCTTGCCGTTGTCGGCCTGGGCCAGGGCCGGCAAGGCGCAAGCCAACAGCAGGGTGAGGACGAAGCGGAGCATGGGGGAATCCTTCGGTTCAGTGGCGGTGTTGGCGGGTGACCCCGGCGTCGTAGTGGCTGACCACCTGTTGCCAGCCGGCGGCGATCAGCGCGGTCTGGCCCAGGTCGTCCGGGGCCAGGCCGCTGCGGTCGCGGCGTAGCCAGACTTCCGGCTGTTCGCTGTCGTTTGCAGGCAGGATCAGCAGCAAGCTGCCTGCCACCTGGGCGTCCTCGCTGCGGCCCAGATAGGCCCCGCTGGGCAGCCGCTGCCAGTGGTGAGCACCGCGGCGCTGGCTGCTGGCGTCGGTCACGAAGGGCGGCAGGCCTTCCTCGGCGAGAGCTGCCACGTCCGGGGGCTGGCCGCTTTCCTCGCGCAGCAGCGCGATCTCCTCGACCGCTACCCACAGGTCGGTGTACAGGCCTTGCTCGGCGGCGGTGAGGTCGCGGCGGGCATCGATCTGGTGGGCAGCGATGGCCACTTCGTCTTCGCGCTCACCGCGCAGCACCACCACCGTGGTGGCGAGGGCGATGGTCAGCAGGGCGGTGAGCAGCACGTACAAGGTCTCGTGCCCGGCGCCGGCCGGGCGTACCACCTGGGCCCGGCTCATGGCGCGCCTATGTCGGCATGGTCGACTTCCACCACATGGCCAGGGCCTGCGTCGAACAGCACATAGAACTCACCCTCGGGGCGCTTGAAGGTCAGGGTGGAGTCTTCGCCGAGCTTGCTGGCCAGCAGCACCTGTTCGTCATAGCCGATCACGTCCAGGGTCACCCCCGGTGCGCCGCTACCGTCGGAGAACCCGCCTTTGCAGGTGATCTGGTCGGCGGATTCGGTGCATTCGCACATGGGGTTATGGGCCTGCGCAGGCAGCGCGATACCCAGCAGCAGGGGCAGGGCGAGGGCGCCCATCCAGTGTTTCATTGCTTGCCTCCTTGTTTCTGAAGCCACGCCACGGTGGCCGGCGATGCCTTGGCCAGGGGAATCGAGGCCTGGTGCATCTGCCCGTCCCAGCCTTCGAAGGTGAGCCACAGCTCGGCGTCGGGCCGGGTCTTTTGCGGAATGTTGACCTCGCCGGTCATGCGATAAGGCGTGCCGACGAACAGCGCGCCGGCTGCCCGCAGGCTGCGCGGTTTGCCCACGCGCAGGTACACCGCCTTGATGTCGCTGCACTGCTCGCACAGGGCGATCTTGAACTGCTTGAAGTAGCCCGCCGGGCCGTCGGAGCGCGGCGCCTCGTCGAAGCGCTCGGCCAGGCGCACGCTCCACGGGCCGGCGTTCAGTTCGCCCAATTCACGTTCGCCCAGGCCGATTTCGCCACGGTCCATCGAGGCTTCATGCAAGTACTTGGGCATCAGCCCGAGGGGAATCAGCACCAGCAGGATGTTCAGGTGAAATCGCCACTTCAGCCAGAAACGTTTGACCGGCGACTGGGGTGGGGTGTGCTTGCTCATAGGCTGGCCTCCGACGCGGTCGCCGCGCGTGCCCGGGGCTGGCGCTTGAGTGCGGCGGCGGTGGCCTGGGCGGTGCGCTTGGTCCAGATCAACAGGCCGCTGAGCACCATCAAGGTCAGCATCAGGCCGAAGAAGGCCCAGATCAGCTTGACCCAGATCCCGCCGAAATCACCGGTGTGAAGCGGGCGCATGGACTCGGTGACGAACTCCAGGGCCGAGCGGTCCGAAACCATGAACGAGGCCTCGACCTTGCTGTTGTAGGGGTTGACGTTGACTGTCTCGAACATCAGCGGATACCAGCCGCGCCCGCCCATGTAGTAATGGCTGTAGGCGTTGCCCGGCAGGGTAATGAAGGTCACCTCGAAGCCTGGGAAGCGCTCGGTGGCGGCGCGCTCGGCCTCGTCCAGGCTGATCGGCGTGGGCGCCTGGCCGTCGGCGGTGCGCGGCACGTCTTCGCGGGCGATGGCCGGCACGATCGGCTCGCTGGAAATCGTCACGTGGTTATCGGCCAGCGTCGCCTGGATCAGGAACCAGGTGCCGGTGATGGAGATGGTGGCGATGAACCAGATCGACCAGACCCCGCTCAGGCGGTGCAGGTCGCCCCAGAAGATCCGCGAGCCATGGCCCAGGCGTGGCAGCTTGAAAAAGCCTTTCCAGAAGCGCTTGTACACCACCAGCCCGGTGACCAGCGAGGCGAGCAGCGGCAGCCCCAGCAAGGACACCAGGTACCAGCCCCAGCTGTAGCCGTTGGTGAACGGCACCAGCCACCAGCCGTGCAGTGCCCGGGTGAAGGCTTCGAAATCGAAGGTCGGGCTCTTGCCCTGGATCGCTCCGGTGTAGGGGTTGACGTACAGGATCGGTGACGTGCCGTCGGGGTAGGTGACGCTGGCGGTGAGGGCGAAGTGCGCCTCGCCCGGCTTGCTGATGTAGTTCACCGCGATGGCCGGGTCGGCGCGGTGGATCGCGTCGAGCACCTGCTGGTAGCTGAGCGGCTGGGCGTCATCGTGGGGCTTGCTGGCGCGCACGTCTGGGTTGGCTAGCCAGACGATTTCTTGGCTAAGCACGGCCAGGGTGCCGGTCACGCAGACGATCAACACGAAGAACCAGATGGGCAACGCCAGCCAGCTGTGCACCAGGAACCAGGTTTTGGAGCGGGACTTTTTCGACATGAGTACCGGTCTTGTTGGGCAAATGAGCCACGACATCGCGCAACGGCCCAGAGGCGGGCTTTTCGCGACTGAATCGCATTCGTTTCTATATGTGACGAATGAGCGCCAAAAACCTGCGGGGCAAAATGCAAAAAAATATTTCAAAGCCTCTGGGCCGCGGCGTTGCGCCGAGCCTAAATCCGCCGAATTGAGTTTCGTTCCTAACTGCATGCGAGTGCCCCGGCACTACGAATGAACTTTTAGGAAGACGCCCAGCATGAAACCTGAAGACGCCGAGAAGCTTGCCCGTCGCTTTATCGCCCTGCCGTTGGACAAGCGGCGCCTGTTTCTTCAGGCCTTGGCGCGAGAAGGGGTGGAGTTCTCGCTGTTGCCCATTCCTGCGCAGGTCGAGGGCATCGCCTGCGCGCAGCCGTCCTACGCCCAGCAGCGCATGGGGCTGTTGTGGCTGCTCGACCCAGAGGGCGCAGCCTACAACCTGCCCGGAGCGGTGCGCCTGCAGGGCGTGCTGGACCTGGACGCACTGAGCGCGGCCTTCGAGGCGCTGGTGGCGCGGCATGAGCCGCTGCGCACGCTGTTCCGCCTGGAGGAGGGCATCTGGTATCCCCGCGTGCAGGCGCCTGGGCCACTGGCGCTGGAGCGCCACGATCTTGCAGGTTGTGCCGAGCGCGAGCAGCGCTTGCAGGACATCGCCCAGCAGCAGGCGGGCCAGCCGTTCGACCTGCAGGAAGGGCCGTTGCTGCGGGTATGCCTGGTGCGCCTGGCCGAGGACGAGCACGTGCTGTTGCTCACCTTGCACCACATCGTCGCCGATGGCTGGTCGATGAATGTGCTGATCGACGAATTCAGCCGCCTGTACGCCCAGTGCGTGGCGGGCCAGGCACCCCAGTTGCCGCCGCTGCCGATCCAGTACGCCGACTACGCCCTGTGGCAGCGAAGCTGGCTGGAGGCGGGCGAGTTGCAGCGCCAGCTCGACTATTGGACGGCCCAGCTGGGCGATGAACAGCCGGTGTTGGAATTGCCGACCGATTTTCCCCGGCCAGCCGCACCGAGTTATCGCGGCGTGCGCCTGGAGTTCGCCATCGACCCTGCGTTGGCCACGGGCCTGCGCACACTGGCCCAGCAGCAAGGCGTGACCTTGTTCATGGTGCTGCTGGCCTCGTTCCAGGCCCTGTTGCACCGCTACACCGGCCAGCAGGACATCCGTGTTGGCGTGCCGGTCGCCGGGCGCGGCAAGGCCGAGACCGAAGGGTTGATCGGCTTGTTCGTCAACACCCAGGTGCTGCGTGCCCAGCCGCGTGGGGATCAGCCGTTCAGCGCGCTGCTGGCTGAAGTCCGTACGGCAGTGTTGGGCGCCCAGGCGCACCAGGAGCTGCCGTTCGAGCGTCTGGTCAACGCTCTTGAGCCTTCGCGCGATGCCGCCCATTCGCCGCTGTTCCAGGTGCTCTACAACCATCAGCCCGTGGTCGCCGACCTCAAGCAGTTGCACATCGCCGACGGGCTCAAGGCCTCGCGCCTGGAGCTGGGTGGGCGTACCACCCAGTTCGACCTGGCCCTGGACACGCTGGAAAAGTCTGGCGCCCTGCACGCAGCCTTGACCTACGCCTGCGACCTGTTCGAGCAGGCCAGCATCGAGCGCTTGCGCGAGCACTGGCTGAACCTGCTGCAGGGCATCGTCGAGGCGCCGGATGCACGCCTGGGCGACCTGCCGCTGCTGGGGCATGCCGAACGCGAGCGTCTGCTGCACGGCTGGAACGCCACCGCCGAGCACTACGAAGGCGGCCCCTGTGTGCAGCGCCTGATCGAGGCGCAGGCCCTGCGCACGCCGGATGCCCCGGCCTTGGTGTTCGGCAGTACGCAGTTGAGCTATGCCGAACTGAACGCCCGAGCCAACCGCCTGGCCCATCGCCTGATCGAGGCAGGCGTCGGCCCTGAGGTGCTGGTGGGCATTGCCCTTGAGCGTTCGCTGGAGATGGTGGTCGGCCTGCTGGCAATCCTCAAGGCCGGCGGTGCCTACGTGCCGCTGGACCCGGATTACCCCGCCGAACGCCTGGCCTACATGCTCGAAGACAGCGGTGTGAACCTGCTGTTGACCCAGACCGCGCTGCGGACACGCCTGCCGCTGAACGCCGATCTGCGCATCCTGTGCCTGGACGGTGCCGTCGCCGACTGCGCCGGGTATCCGCACAGCGATCCCGCCTGCCAGGTCAGTGGCCACAACCTGGCCTATGTGATCTACACCTCCGGCTCCACCGGCCGCCCCAAAGGCGCTGGCAATAGCCATCAGGCGTTGTTCAACCGCCTGGCCTGGATGCAACAAGCCTATGGGCTGCAGGCGTGCGACAGCGTGTTGCAGAAAACGCCGTTCAGCTTCGATGTGTCGGTGTGGGAGTTCTTCTGGCCGCTGATGGTCGGTGCGCGCCTGGTGGTGGCCCAGCCCGGTGCCCATCGCGACCCGGCACAACTGATCCAGATCATCACCGAGCAGGGCATCACCACCTTGCACTTCGTGCCCTCGATGCTCCAGGCCTTCATCCATGAGCCGGGCGTCCAGGCCTGCACCAGCCTGCGACGCATTGTCTGCAGCGGCGAGGCCCTGCCGGCCGAAGCCCAGACCCAGGTGTTCGCCCGTTTGCCTGGGGCGGGCCTGTACAACCTCTACGGCCCGACCGAAGCCGCCATCGACGTGACCCACTGGGCCTGCATCGAGGATGGCCGCCACAGTGTGCCGATCGGCCGGCCCATCGCCAACCTGCGCACCCACATCCTCGATGCCGAACTCAACCCGGTGCCGGTTGGCGCTGCCGGTGAGCTGTACCTGGGCGGCGTGGGCCTTGCGCGTGGTTACCACCGCCGCCCGGCGCTGACCGCCGAGCGCTTCGTGGCCGACCCATTCGGCGCCGGTGAGCGTCTGTACCGCACCGGCGATCTGGCGCGTTACCGCGAAGATGGCGTGATCGACTACCTGGGGCGCCTGGATCATCAGGTGAAGATCCGTGGCCTGCGCATCGAACTGGGCGAGATCGAGGCCGGCCTGATGGCTCACCCGGCGGTCAAGGAAGCGGTGGTGCTGGCCCAGGACAACAAGCTTTTGGTCGCCTACCTAGTGCCGTCGGCGCCGGTGGCCGACAGCGGCGCGCTCCAGGTGCAACTGCGAGCCCATCTGCAACTGAGCCTGCCGGTGTTCATGGTGCCGGAGTGCTTCATGCTCCTGGAGCGTCTGCCGGTCACTGCCAACGGCAAGCTCGACCGCAAGGCCTTGCCACGCGCCGGAGCCGCGCGCCAGCAGCACGAGGCGCCGCACAGCGATCGCCAGCGCGCCTTGGCGCAGATCTGGCAGCCGTTGCTGGGCGTCGAGGCGGTCGGGCTGGACGATAACTTCTTCGCCCTGGGCGGCGATTCGATCATCGCCATCCAGGTGGTCAGCCGCGCCCGTCAGGCCGGCCTGCGCCTGAGCCCCGCCGATGTGTTCAAGCACCAGACCCTGCGCGAGCTGGCCGAAGCCGTGGAGCGGGCGCCGCTGGTGCAGATCGAGCAAGGGCCGCTGCAGGGCGAGGTGGCGTTGACGCCCATCCAGCATTGGTTCTTCGAGCAGACGATTCCGACGCGCGAGCATTGGAACCAAGGCCTGCTGCTGACCCCGCGCGAGCCGCTGCAGCCCGAGCGTCTGGAGGCGGCCCTGGAGCGCCTGGTCCAGCAACACGACGCCTTGCGCCTGCGCTATCGCCACACATTGACCGGCTGGCAGCAAACCCACGCCGAGGCGGCGCCTGTGCAGCTGTGGCATCGTCAGGCTGCGTCGGCCCAGGCCTTGCGCGCCCTGTGCGACCAGGCCCAGGCCAGCCTGGACCTCGCCGACGGCCCACTGCTGCGTGCGCTCTTGGTGCAGATGGCCGACGGCAGCCAACGTTTGTTGCTGGTGGCCCATCACCTGGTGGTGGATGGGGTGTCCTGGCGCGTGCTGCTGGAGGACCTGCAACAGGCCTACCGTCAGCAGGCCTTGCCGGCCAAGACCAGCGGCTACCAGCACTGGGCTGCACGTTTGGGCGATTACCTGCCACGAGCTCGTCAGCAATTGCCGTTCTGGCTGGCGCAGCGCGCCAGCGCGCCACTGCCGCACGACAACCCGAATGGGCGCAGGGTCAATGCCAGCGCGGCCGTGCTGACCTGGCGCCTGAGCGCCGAGCGCACCCGCCAATTGCTGCAGCGCGCAGGCCAGGCCTACCGCACCCAGGTCAACGACCTGCTGTTGACCGCCCTGGCCCAGGCCGTGGCTGACTGGAGCGCTCAGGCGGACTGCCAGGTACTGCTCGAAGGTCACGGTCGCGAGGCGCTGTTCGACGACATCGATCTGAGCCGCACCGTGGGCTGGTTCACCAGCCTGTTCCCAGTGCGCCTGAAGGCTGCGCCGACGCCGGGCGAGGCGATCAAGGCGATCAAGGAGCAGTTGCGCGCGGTGCCGGACAAGGGCGTCGGCTATGGCGTGCTGCGCTACCTGGATGCCGAGGCCGGCGCACAGCTGGCCGCCCAGGCGCAGGCGGGCATCCTGTTCAACTACTTGGGCCAGTTCGACCAGCAGTTCGGTGACGACGCCTTGTTCGCCCCGGCCATCGAAGGCAGCGGCCAGGCCCAGGATCCTATGGCGCCGCTGGCCAGCGCCTTGAGCTTGGAAGGGCAGGTGTACCAGGGCCAGCTGGTGCTGGAGTGGCGCTACTGCCGCGAAAGCTTCGCCACCGCCACCCTCGAGCGTCTGGCCGAGGGCTTCGGCCAGGCCCTCGAAGCGTTGCTTGACCATTGCCTGGCCCCCGGCACCCTCGGCGTGACACCTTCGGACTTCCCTTTGGCGCGGCTGAACCAGGCACAACTCGATGGCCTGGCCTTGGACTGGGCTCACGTCGAGGATGTGCTGCCGCTTTCGCCCTTGCAGCAGGGCATGCTGTTCCACAGCCTCTACGCGCCCGAGACCGGCGCCTACATCAATCAGTTGCAGGTGTGCATCGACGGCCTGGACGTGGCGCGCTTCGCCGCCAGTTGGCAGGCCGTGCTCGCACGCCACGACGTGCTGCGCAGCCAGTATCACTGGGAGGCCCTCGCGCAGCCGGTGCAGTCGATCGCCCGCGAGGTGGCACTGCCACTACAGGTGCTGCCGGGCGAAGGCGCGGATATCCAGCGCATTGCCGATCAGGAGCGCACCCGCGCCTTCGCCCTGGACCGCGCTCCCTTGCTGCGCCTGGTGCTGGTGCACCTGGGCGGCGAGCGCTACCAGTTGATCTACACCAGCCACCACATCCTCATGGACGGCTGGAGCAACGCCCAACTGCTGGGCGAGGTGTTGCAACGCTATGCAGGCGGCCAACCGCCCGCCAGTGCGGGCAAGTACGCCGATTACCTGGCCTGGCTGCAACGGCGCGACCCGGCCTTGGACGAGGTCTTCTGGCGCGGCCAGCTCCAGGGGCTCGAAGCACCGACCCTGCTGGGCGAAGCGCTGCCCCGCGAGGCGGGCGAGGAGGGTTTCGGCGAGTTGGTCCACGGCTTGGACGCAGCCTTCAGCCAATGCCTGGCGGCGTTTGCCCGGGCCCAACAGGTGACCGTCAGCGTGGTGTTCCAGGCGGCCTGGGCGTTGCTGCTGCAGCGCTACTGCAACCAGCCATCGGTGGCCTTCGGCGCCACCGTGGCCGGGCGCCCGGCGCAGTTGCCGGGCATCGAGCAGCAGGTCGGGCTGTTCATCAACACCTTGCCGGTGATCTGCGCGCCGCGTGCGACCCAGCGCGTGGCTGCCTGGCTAGGCGAGGTGCAGGCGCTTAACCTGCAACTGCGCGAGCACGAGCACACTTCGCAGGTGGACATCCAGCGCTGGGCCGGCCAGCAGGGGGCCTTGTTCGACAGCCTGCTGGTGTTCGAGAACTTCCCAGTGGCCGAGGCGCTGCGCCAAGGGGCACCGGGCGGCTTGCGGCTCTCGCAGGTCAGCAACGTCGAGCAGACCAGCTATCCGCTGACCCTGGGCATCGAGCAGCACCAGGGCCTGGTACTGACCTTCAGCCACGACCGCACCCGGATCGGCAGTGCACAGGTGGCGCAGCTGCGCGATACCCTGGTGCACCTGCTTGCGCAGTTCGTGGCCGCGCCTGAACAGCCGCTGGCGAGCCTGGGCCTGCTCGATGCCGCGCGCCACGCCGAGCGCCTGGCCCAAGGCGGGCAGCCGCTGCTGACGCTGGACAGCCCGCTGTTGGCGCACCAGCGCTTCGAATGCCAGGCAGCGCTCACGCCACAGGCGCTGGCCCTGATCGCCGGCGAGCAGCGCTGGACCTACGCCCAACTCAATGCCCAGGCCAACCGCCTGGCCCATCGCCTGCGCGCATGCGGCGTGGGCCCTGGCCAGCGCGTGGGGCTGTCGGTGCGACGCGGGCCGATGATGATCGCCAGCCTCTTGGCGGTGCTCAAGGCGGGCGCCGCCTATGTGCCGCTGGACCCCGACTACCCGGCCGAACGCCTGACCTACATGATCGAGGACAGCGCCTTGAGCCTGCTGCTCATGCAACCTGGCCTGCTCCAGGCGCCGGCCGGGCTGCCTTGCCTGCTGCTGGAGGCGGGCGAAGGCTGGCTGGACGACTACAGCCCTGAAAACCCGGTCAACCTGGCCGGCGCCCAGGATCTGGCCTACCTGATCTACACCTCCGGCTCCACCGGTCAGCCCAAGGGGGTGTCGATTGCCCATGCGGCGCTGCGTGAGTTCTGTGTGATCGCCGCCGACTATTCGCAACTGATCCCCGAAGACCGGGTGCTGCAGTTCGCCACCTTCAGCTTCGACGGCTTCGTCGAGCAGTGCTACCCGCCGCTGTGTGTGGGCGCCTGCTTGGTGCTGCGCGGCGATGAGCTGTGGGACACCACGACCCTGTACGAGCAGATCATCGCCCAAGGCATCACCCTGGCCGACCTGCCGGCGGCGTACTGGTTCCTGCTGGCCCAGGAGTGGGCCGCCAGCGCGCCGCGCGATGCCGGGCGCCTGCGCCAGGTGCATGTGGGGGGCGAGGCGATGTCCGCCGAGGGGCTCAAGCTGTGGCACGCGGCCGGGCTGGGGCATGTGCGACTGGTCAACACCTACGGCCCCACCGAGGCTACGGTGGTGTCGAGTACGCACCGCTGCACCTTGGCCGACAGCGCGGGCGCCATTCCGATCGGCCGCGCGTTGCCGGGGCGGGCGCTGCACATCCTGGACGGCCACGGCAACCTAGCCCCGGCAGGTCTGGCGGGCGAGCTGTGCATCGGCGCAGGCGCGGGCCTTGCCCGTGACTACCATGGCCGTGCGGCGCTGACCGCCGAGCGCTTCGTGCCCGACCCGTTCGCCGGCACCCCGGGCCAGCGCTTGTACCGCAGCGGCGATCTGGCGCGGGTGCGCGCCGATGGCGTGGTCGAGTACATCGGCCGGGCCGACCATCAGGTGAAGATCCGTGGTTTCCGGGTCGAGCTGGGCGAGCTGGAAGCGCACCTGCAAGCGTTGCCGATGATCCGCGAAGCAGCGGTGCTGGTGCACGAGGGCGCCACCGGCAAGCAATTGATCGGCTACGCCGTGCCCACCGAGCCTGCGCATTCCAGCGCCGAACTGACCCGCGCCGTGCGCCAGGCGCTCAAGGCCCGCCTGCCGGACTACCTGTTGCCGGCCCAGGTGGTGGCGCTGGCAGCGCTGCCGCTCAACCGCAACGGCAAGCTCGACCGCACGGCCTTGCCCGCGCCCGAGGCCCTGGCGCTCGAGGGTGGCGAGCCGCTGCGCGAAGGCCTGGAGCAGCAGCTCGGGCAGATCTGGCAGCAGGTGCTGGGCCTCGATGGCCTGGGCCGCGAGGACAACTTCTTCGACCTGGGCGGCCACTCCCTGCTGGCCACCCAGATCGTCTCCCAAGTGCGCCGGCAACTGGGGCGCGCAGTGAGCCTGCGGGCGCTGTTCGAGCATCCGCGGCTGTGCGATTTTGCCGAGCAGGTGCGCGCCAGTGCCGATCAGGCCTTGCTCGCCCGCCCGGCCATGGCGCGAGACCCAGGGCCGGGCGAGCAGCCACTGTCGTTCGCCCAGCAGCGCCTGTGGTTCCTCTGGAGCCTGGAGCCGCACAGCTCGATGTACAACATGCCCGGCGCCTTGCGCCTGCGCGGCCCACTGGATCCGGACGCCCTGCGCCGTACCTTCGAAGCCTTGCTGGCGCGCCATGAAGTGCTGCGCAGCACCTACCACGAGGCGCGCGGAAGTACCTGGCAACAGGTGCGTGACGACCTGCCGCTGGCGCTGCGTTACCGCGACTTGCGTGGCCTGGCCGATGCCGAGGCCAGTGCCCAGGCGCTGGCCCGCGAGGAAGTCGCGCAGCCGTTCGATCTGGCCAATGGCCCACTGCTGCGTGTGCAGGTGCTGCAACTGGCCGATCAGGACCATGTGCTGCTCATGACCTTGCACCACATCGTCGCCGACGACGGCTCGTTCCGTGTGCTGATCGACGAGTTCGTCAGCCTCTACAGCGCATTCGCGGCAGGCGAGCAGCCGACCCTGCCAGGGCTGAACCTGCAATACGCCGACTTCGCCCGCTGGCAGCGCCAGTGGCTGGAGCAGGGCGGCGAACTGCAACGCCAACTCGCCTGGTGGCAGGCCCATCTGGGCGAGCATCACCCGGTGCTGGAGCTGCCGCCGGACCCGACTGCCGAACCCGGCGAAGTTGGGCAGGGCGCGACCTGCCACTTCACCTTCGACCGCGCCCAGAGCGCGGCCTTGCGCCGGTTCGCACGGCAACGCCAGCAGTCGCTGTTCAGCGTGCTGCTGGCCGCGTTCAACGTGGTGCTGCAACAGCGCACTGGGCAGGCCCGCCTGCGCATCGGCACCGACATCGCCAACCGCAACCATGCCGAGCTCGAGCGCATGGTTGGCTTCTTCGTCAACCAGTTGGTGTTGCAGGTGGAGCTTGTGCCGGTGATGACTGCCGATCAGCTGCTGACCCTGTGCAGCCGAACGCTGATCGAGGCATCCGAGCACCAAGACCTGCCGTTCGAGCGCCTGGTCGAGGCCCTGCGCCTGCCCCGGCGCAACGGCCGCTCGCCGCTGTTCTCGATCAAGCTGATCCACCAGGAAGGCGTGGGGCGCCTGCCGTCGATGGGGGCGCTGCAGGTCAGTGATTTCCCGTCCGGGCGCCAGGCGGCCGAGCTGGACCTGGTGGCGGCGTTCTACAACGACGACGAGCACCTACACCTGAGCTTCGAGTATCCGGCCGGGCGTTTCGCTCCGGCCACGCTGGAGGCGATGTTCGAGCAGGTCCGGGCGGTGCTCGCGGCGCTGGTCGAGGGCGCTGCCACCCTGGGCGAGCTGTCGGCCCGGGCCGAGCAGGTCTGGCGTGAACACCAGCAGCGCCAGAGCAGCGAACGCGCCGCCCGCCTCAAAGGGCTGCACCCGATCCGCCGGCGTCGCTCCAGTGCCGTCGAATGACCTGATTGTTCAACGACTTTTGCGGCGGCTCGCGACGAGCCGCCATGGTCCAGTTCCAGGAGGCGTCATGTCTGTCACTTCATTGTCCTCTCGCCCCATGCGCGGTGCGCGCAAGCGCATTTCCAGCGACACGTCGAGCCTGGTCAGCTTCCGCCCGTTGTTCGAGGCGGGCTTTCCGCTGCTGTGTACGCCCACCGTGCCAGGGGTCGATCTGGTCGCCTGGGCGGCGCAGAACCGCGCGCTGATCCAGCAGCAATTGCACCAGGGGGCGGCGATCCTGTTCCGCGGCTTCGACGTGGCAGGTATCGATCAATTCAACCAATGTATCGACGCGATTTCCGGCGGCGCCCTGCAGTACCTGTTCCGCGCCTCGCCACGCACCCAGATCACGGGCCAGTTCAACATTTACAGCTCCACCGACTACCCGGCCGGTGAGCGGATCTTCCCGCACAACGAGCACTCCTATTCGCCGGTGTTCCCGCTGCACTTGTACTTCTACTGCGACACCCCCTCCGAGACCGGAGGCCAGACGCCGCTGGGCGATACCCGGCTGATCCTCGACCGCGTCGATCCGCAGGTGCGCGAAGCCTTCGCCCGCAAGGGCATTCTCTATGTGCGCAACTATGGCGACGGCATGGGCTTGCCGTGGCAGACCGTGTTCCAGAGCGAGGTGCGCAGCGAAGTGGAAGCCTACTGCGCGCAAATCGGGGTAGAGGCCGAGTGGAAACCAGGCAACCGCCTGCGCACCCGTCAGCGCGGCCCGGCCATCGTCCGCCACCCGCAGACCGGCGAGCGCATCTGGTTCAACCACGCCACCTTCTTCAATGCCCTGACCCTGCCTGACAGCATCCGCGACAACCTGCTGCGCGAGTTCGGCCCGCTGGACTTGCCGCAGAACACGTTCTTTGGCGATGGCACGCCGATCGGCGATGACGTGGTGCGCCACCTGCAACAGATCTACCGCGACGTGATGGTCGAGTTCGACTGGCAGAAGGGCGACGTGGTGCTGCTGGACAACATCCTCACCGTGCATGCGCGCAACGCCTTCACGGGCCGTCGAAAAATTCTCACCGCCATGGCGATCGCGCAGAAAAGCGCCGATCTGGCCCACGATTAAGGAGCTCCACACATGACCCTCTCCCTCCAGCCAGGCCATGACGACGTAGGCGGTGAACTGTTCCAGGCCTCTGCCCAGCAGGCGCTGGCTTTGGCCAACCAGGGCGAGCACCCAGGGCACGCCTGGGTGGTGCTCAGCGCCGCACGCCTGCCCGATGCCGGCACGCTGTCCGCGCACCTGGCTACCCTGGGTGCGCGCCACGAAATACTGCGCACCCTTTACCGCCGCCTGCCGGGCATGGCCTGGCCGCTGCAGGCCGTGCAGACGCAAGTGCCTGGCGCCGTACATGCCGAGGCCGACCGCGACCTGGACCAGGCGCTGGCCTGGGCCAGGGCCCAGGTGGGCGCAGCCGGTGCCTGCAGCGTGGCGGTGAGCGCCCTGGCCGGTGCCCAGCCACGCCTGTTGCTGCTGGGCAGCGCGGCCAGCTTCGACCGCGCGAGCCTGCTGATGGTGGCGGGCGAGTTGGCCGCCTTGTGTGAGGGCCGGGTGCTCGCCGACAACGACGAGGCGTTGCAGTACGTCGATTTCGCCGCCTGGCAGCAGGAACTGCGCGAAGATGAGCTGGGCCGCCAGGGCGCGGCGTTCTGGCAGGCGCTGGTGCGCAGCCATCAGGTCAACCACCGCCTGGCCTTCGAAACCCCAGGCCACGCCAACGCTCGCCACCAGGCCAGCCGTGCCGATCGGGCGCTCGAGGCGCTGCTGTCGAGCGACGGCGGCGAGGCGCGGGTGCTGGCGCTGTGGGGCGCTTTCCTGGCCCGTATCAGCCAGCAAGAGCGTCTGCTGATCGGCCTGCACGTGGAGGGTCGTAACGAGGACCTGGCCGATGCCTGCGGCGTGTTCGCCCGGGCCCTGCCGGTGGCCTTCGACCAACGCCAGGGCGCCAGCCTCGATGGGTTGACCGACGAGATGACGACCCGCCTCGAACAGTCGCGCTCCTGGCTGGACTGCCTGAACGAGTTCGAGTTGGGGCTGTGCCGCTACGGCTTCGTCCATCGCCCGAGCGCCGCTGAACAAAGCGTTTTGGCGCTGGACGCCGAAGGGCCGGCCGAGCGCCTGCGCCTGGCGCTAGGCGAAGGCCAGGTGTGCCTGGATGCCGATGCCGGCGCCTTCAGCGTCGAAGCCTTGCAGACGCTGCTGGGGCAGTTCCTGCATTTTGCCGGGCAGGCCCTGGCCGCGCCGGCGCAGGACCTGGCAGCGGCCAGCCTGCTCGATGAGGCCGGCCGTCAGCAGGTGCTGCTGGGCTTCAATCCCCAAGCCGCGTCCCTGCGTCAAGCGCGGCAGCTGCAATCGTTGTTCGCCGAGCAGGCCGAGCGCCAACCTCAGGCCATCGCCTTGAGCGTGGGCGGTGAGCGGCTCACCTATGGCGAACTGGAGCGCCTGTCGAACCAGGTGGCCAATACCCTGCGCGCCCAAGGCACAGGCCCGGACCAGGTGGTGGCGGTCTATGGTCAGCGCAGCCGCGAGCTGGTGGTGGCGCTGCTGGGCATCCTCAAGGCCGGTGGCGCCTACCTGCCGCTGGACCCGAACTACCCGGCCGAGCGCCTTGCCTTCATGCTCGCCGATGCCGGTGCCGAGCAAGTGCTGGCCTGCCTGCCGCTGCCTGCGGCCTGGCAGCAGGACCCGCGTTTGACGGTCACCTCCCTGGCCGCCGATGCGCCCCTGTGGTCGGCCAGCGAGCAGGCCCCGGCGCCACTGGGCGATGCCGACAACCTGGCCTACGTGATCTACACCTCCGGCTCCACCGGCAAGCCCAAGGGGGTCATGGTCAGCCACGCCAACGCCGTGGCCTCGACCTTGGCCCGTGGGCACTTCTACCGCGAAGCGCTGGGCAATTTCCTGATGTTGTCGTCGTTCTCCTTCGACAGCTCCGTGGCCGGTGTCTTCTGGGCGTTGAGCCAGGGCGCGACACTGACCCTGCCGGACGAGCACAGCTACAAGGATCCGCAACAGCTGGCCGCGCTGATCGCCCGGGAGGGCGTGACCCATTACCTGACGCTGCCCTCGTTCCACGGGCAGATCCTCGAATACCTCGATGCACCCAGCCTGCGCTGCGTGATCGTTGCCGGCGAGGCCTGCACCCAGGAGCTTGCGCGGCGCCACGGCGAGCGCCTGGCAGGGGTTTCGCTGGTCAACGAGTACGGACCGAGCGAAGCCACCGTGTGGTCCACCGCCACCTATTTGGACCCGGCCGATGGCCATGGCATCGCCATCGGCAAGCCGGTCCAGGGGCTGCGGGTGCATGTGCTGGATGCCCAGTTCGAGCCGGTCGCGCCGGGTGTCGAGGGCGAGCTGCACGTGGCCGGCGATGGCCTGTGCCGTGGCTACCTGGCGCGGCCGTCATTGACCGCCGAGCGCTTTTTGCCGGACCCGTTCGCCCAGGAACCGGGGCAGCGCCTGTACCGCACAGGCGATGTGGCGCGCTACCGGGTCGACGGCACCCTGGACTGCCTCGGACGCCTGGACCACCAGGTCAAGCTGCGCGGTTTTCGCATCGAGCTGGGCGAAATCGAAAGCGCCCTGCGCGCCGGGCGCGGCGTGGACGATGCCCTGGTGATCGCCCATGACACCGCGGCGGGTAAACAATTGCTGGCCTTCGTCGTTTCTACTCAGGAAGGTCACGAGCAACTGGGCCTGGACCTGCACAGCCACCTCTCCCAGGTGCTGCCCGAGCACATGCTGCCGGCGCGCATCCGGGTGCTGGAACGCTTCCCGCAGACCCCCAATGGCAAGCTCGACCGCAATGCCTTGCTGGCCCTGGACAGCCGACGCAGCCAGTACATCGCCCCGCGCACGGACCTTGAGCGCACCCTGGCCGGTATCTGGGCCGAGGCCCTGCAGGTGGACAAGGTCGGTGTGCAGGACAGCTTCTTCGAGCTCGGCGGCCATTCACTGCTGGCCACCGCGATCCGTACCCGGATCCAGGAAGCCTTGGGCCTGACGATCCCGCTGCGGGTGTTCTTCGAGGGCGAGACCCTCGAGCGCCTGGCGCAGGAGATCGATGCATTGCGCGAGCAAGCCGGTAATCAGCAAAACACAGTGGACTCCCTGGAGGCGCTGTTCGACGAGGTTGAAGCTCTATGAATGCGGTACCGGACAGAATGCTGGCGCTGGCGCAACGGTTTGCAGGGATGTCGGCCGAAGCCCGGCAGGCGCTGCAAGGCAAGATGCGCGAGCAGGGCCTGACCCTGGAAGCCCTGCCGATCCCGCCGCGTGCGGCGGGTTTGCAGGTGGTGCCGGCGTCCTACGCCCAGCAGCGGCTGTGGTTCATCTGGCAACTGGAGCCGCAGGCCAGCGCTTACAACCTGACCGGTGCCTTCCGCCTGCGCGGCCCGCTGGACCGTGCGGCCCTGGAGCAGACCCTGGCCGCGCTGCTGGCGCGCCATGAAGTGCTGCGCACCACCTTCCGCCTGGAGGCGGGGGCTGTGCAGCAAGTGATCCACCCTGCGATGGCCTGCCCGCTGGAGCAGGTCGAGGCGCACGAGGCAGGCCTTCAGGCTGCTATCGCCAGCGCTGCCCGGGCACCGTTCGACCTGGCCCACGGCCCGCTGATGCGGGCCCGGTTGGTCCGGCTCGGCGCCCAGGACCATGTGCTGGTGCTCACGCTGCACCATATCGTCACCGATGGCGCCTCGTTGCCCATCCTGATCGAGGAATTCACCCGCCACTACGCGGCGTTCGCCAGCGGCCAGGCGCCGCAGGTAGGGGCCCTGCCGATCCAGTACGCCGACTTTGCCCTGTGGCAGCGGCTGTGGCTGGAGGCGGGCGAGGGCGAGCGGCAATTGCAGTATTGGCGCGAGCAGTTGGGCGATGAACACCCGCTTTTGAGCCTGCCGCTGGACCGCAAGCGCCCGAGCGTGCCCAGCCAGCAGGGCGATTGCGTCAGTGTCCAGGTGCCTGCCGCGACCCTGGAAGGCCTGCGCCAGTTGGCCCGCGAGCAGGGCTGTACGCTGTTCGTGGTGCTGCTGGCGTCGCTCCATGCGTTGCTGCACCGCTACAGCGGCGAGCACGACATCCGTGTCGGCGTGCCGGTGGCCAACCGCACACGCCAGGACGTGCAGACGCTGCTGGGCTTTTTCGTCAACACCCAGGTGCTGCGCAGCCAGCCGCAGCCCGAGCAACCCTTCCTGGACCTGCTGCAGGCCCTCAAGGCTGCGGCCGTGCAAGCTCAGAGCCATCAGGACGTGCCGTTCGAACAACTGGTGGACGCGCTGCAGCCAGAACGCAGCCTGAACCAGAGCCCGCTGTTCCAGGTGATGCTCAATCATCAGCAGGCCGCCGAGGGCAGTGCCCGCTGGTCGTTGCAGGGGTTGGAGGTCGAAGTGCTGGCGGTCGATGAACGCAGCACCAAGTTCGACCTGATGCTCGATACCGTCGAAGAGCCCGAGGGCCTGAGCGCGGCGTTCACCTATGCCACCGACCTGTTCGAGGCCTCCACCCTCGAGCGCATGGCGCGCCACTGGCTGAACTTGCTGCAAGCGATCGTGCGCAATCCGGCCATGGCCTTGGGCGAGCTGCCGATGCTCGATGCCGCTGAGCGCGCTGCCACCCTGGCCGAGTGGAACCCCAATCCGGCCCGGCATGAGGTGCGCGAGTGCCTGCACCAGCGCATCGAGCGCCAGGCGGCGTTGCACCCAGCGGCCACTGCGGTGGTGTGCGAGGGCGAGCGCCTGAGCTATGGCGAGCTCAACCGCCGGGCCAACCGCCTGGCCTGGCACCTGCGTGCCCAGGGCGTAGGCCCGGATGTGCGCGTGGGCATCGCCTTGCCGCGCTCGCTGGAGATGCTGGTGGGGCTGCTGGCGATCCTCAAGGCCGGCGGTGCCTATGTGCCGCTGGACCCTGAGTACCCCGAGGAGCGCCTGGCCTATCTGCTCGAAGACAGCGGCACACGCCTGCTGATCAGCCAGGCGCCGCTTGCCGCGCGCCTGCCGCAGGTCGAGGGCCTTCAGACGCTGTTGCTCGATCAGGCCGGTGACTGGCTGAGCGAGGCGCCCGAGCACGACCTGCCCAACCTGACCGACCCCGACAACCTGGCCTACGTCATCTACACCTCAGGCTCCACCGGCAAGCCCAAGGGCACCTTGTTGCCCCATGCCAATGTGTTGCGCCTGTTCCAGGCCACCCAGCAGTGGTTCGGCTTCGACGAGCACGATGTGTGGACGCTGTTCCATTCCTATGCGTTCGATTTTTCGGTGTGGGAGATCTTCGGCGCATTGCTGCATGGCGGCACGCTGGTGGTGGTGCCCTATGCCACCAGCCGTTCGCCCCAGGACTTCCACCGCCTGTTGCGCGAGGAGGGCGTGACGGTGCTCAACCAGACGCCGTCGGCCTTCCGCCCGCTGATCGAGGTGGCGTGCGCGACCCGCGACCAGGGGCCGCTGGCCCTGCGCACGGTGATCTTCGGCGGCGAGGCCCTGGAGGTGGCCGACCTGCGGCCTTGGTTCGAAGCCTTCGGCGATCGCCAGCCGCAACTGGTGAACATGTACGGCATCACCGAGACCACGGTGCACGTGAGTTACCGGCCACTGGGCTGGGCCGACCTTGAATCGAGTAACAGCAGCCCGCTGGGCGAGCCGATCGGCGATTTGTCGTGGTACGTGCTCGACAGCCGTTTGAATCCAGTGGCCAAGGGCTGCGTGGGCGAGCTGTACGTGGGCGGGGCGGGCCTGGCACGGGGCTACCATCAACGTGCGGATCTCACCGCCACGCGCTTTGTGGCCGACCCCTTCGCCGAGCGCCCTGGTGCGCGCCTGTACCGCACGGGCGATTTGGCCCGCTACAGCGCCGACGGCAGCCTCGAGTACATCGGCCGGATCGACCATCAGGTGAAGATCCGCGGTTTTCGCATCGAACTGGGCGAGATCCAGCGCTGCCTGCAACAGCATCCGCAGGTCGCCCAGGCCCTGGTGCTGGTGCACGAGGCCGGTGCCAGCAAGCAACTGGTCGGCTACCTGGTGGCCAAGGCTGGTGTCGAGGCCGGCAGCAGCACCTTCGGCCAGGGCCTGCGTGACTACCTGCGCGGCGAGCTGCCCGACTACATGGTGCCCACACACTTGATGGTGCTGGACGCCTGGCCGCTGACCAGCAACGGCAAGCTCGACCGCAAGGCGCTGCCCGCGCCGGGCCTGGCGCCGTCGCGAAGGGCCTGGCAAGCGCCGCAGGATGCGCTGCAGACTGACCTGGTCACGCTCTGGGAAGAGGTGCTCAAGCGTGCGCCAGTCAGCATCGATGACAACTTCTTCGAGCTCGGTGGCGACTCGATCATCGCCATCCAGCTGGTCAGCCGTGCCCGTCAGAGCGGCATCCGCTTCAGCCCCAAGGACCTGTTCCAATACCAGACCGTGCAGAGCTTGGCGCGGGTCGCGGTGCGCAGCGAGGTTGCGGCGCACAGCGATGCGCCGGTGGTTGGGGACGCGCCGCTGACGCCGATCCAGCAGTGGTTCTTCGAGCAGCCCGTGGCCCATCGCGCCCACTGGAACCAGTCGGTGTTGCTGGACCTGCGCCAGCCGGTCGATGCGCAGCACCTGCGTAGGGCGCTGGCCTGCGTGATGCGCCAGCACGACGCCCTGCGCCTGCGCTTTGCGCAGCAGGCCGGCCAGTGGCGTCAATGGCATGCCGAGGCGGGCGCCGAGCAGCCGGTGCTGCAACACGCCCACGCCTGTGACGAGCAGGCGTTGCTGGCGCTGTGCAACCAGGCTCAGGCTAGCCTGGATCTGGCCGAGGGACCGCTGCTGCGCGCCCTGCTGGTGGACATGGCAGAGGGCGGGCAGCGCTTGCTGTTGGTGGTCCATCACCTGGTGGTGGACGGGGTGTCCTGGCGGGTGCTGCTGGAGGACCTGCAGCAGGCCCTCCAGCAACTGGTCGCCGGCGAGCAGCCGCGCCTGCCGGGCAAGACCAGCGCCTACCAGCAGTGGGCCCGGCGCCTGGTACAGCATGCGCAGAGCCCGTCATTGTTGGCCGAGGCCGCGTACTGGCACGCCCAGTACCAAGACGTGACGCCAGGCCTGCCGAGCCAGGCTGTGTCCCACCCGGTGGCGCAGGAGATCTGCGCCGTGCAGACCTGCCTAGACCCGAACCTCACCCGCCAATTGCTGCAGCAGGCCCCGGCAGCCTACCGCACCCAGGTCAACGACCTGTTGCTGACCGCTCTGGCCCAGGTGATCTGTGCCTGGACCGGCCAGGCCTCGACCCTGGTACAGCTCGAAGGCCATGGCCGCGAAGACCTGTTCGAGGACATCGACCTGAGCCGCACGGTGGGGTGGTTCACCTCGATCTTCCCGGTCAAGCTGACCCCGGCGCAGGATGCCGGCGCCAGCATCAAGGCCGTCAAGGAGCAACTGCGTGCGGTGCCGAACAAAGGTATCGGTTTCGCCATCTTGCGCTATTTGGCCGACGTGGGACTGGGCGCGCTGCCGGCACCGGCCATCACCTTCAACTACATGGGCCAGTTCGATGCCAGCTTCGATGCGCAGGCGGCCTGGCAACCGGCACGTGAGCGCGGCGGTGACGAGCAGGCGCCGGGCAACACGGTGCTTGAAGGCCTGAGCATCAATGGGCAGGTGTATGGCGGCGAGCTGTGCCTGAGCTGGTCGTTCGACCCGCGCCGCTTCGCCCAGGCCCAGGTGCAGGCCCTGGCCGACGCCTATGGCCAGGCCTTGCGTGGGCTGGTCGAGCACTGCCTGGCCAGCGATGGCGGGCTGACACCGGCCGATGTACCGCTGGCGCAACTGCACCAGGCGCAGCTCGATGCCCTGAACCTTGTGGCGCGAGACGTCGAAGACCTTTACCCGCTGTCGCCGATGCAGCAGGGCATGCTGTTCCACAGTCTCTACGACGATGAGCCAGGCGCCTACGTTCACCAACTGCGCCTGGACGTCGAAGGCCTGGACGTCGAAGCCTTGCGGGCGGCCTGGCAGGGGGCGCTGGACGCCCATGACACCCTGCGTGCGCGCATTCTGTGGGGCGATGAGCTGCGCCAGCCGTTGCAGGCGATCGGGCGCCAGGTGCGCCTGCCGTTGGAACGGCTGGACTACCGCGGCCAGCCACGCAGTGCCTTGGAGGCCTTCGCCGAGGCCGACCGTCAGCGCGGTTTCGATCTGGCCCAGGCACCGCTGCTGCGGGTCAGCGTGCTGGACACCGACGAAGGCCGGCAGCACCTGATCGTCACGCACCACCACATCCTGCTCGATGGCTGGAGCACCTCGCAGTTGCTTGGCGAAGTGATGCAGCGTTATGCCGGCCAGACCCCGGCCAGCAGCGCCAGTCGCTACCGTGACTACATGGCTTGGCTCGCCGCCCAGGATGCCCAGGCCGCCCAGGACTTCTGGAACGCCCAGCTGGCGCCGCTCGAAGAGCCGACCTTGCTGGCCAACGCTGCTCAGGCCGAGCCTGGCGCAACGGGCTTCGGAGAATATTTCCAGGTGCTCGACCCGGCGGCCAGCGAGCGCCTGGGCGCGTTTGCCCGGCAGCACAAGGTCACCCTCAACAGCCTGGTGCAGGCGGCCTGGCTGCTGCTGTTGCAGCGCTACAGCGGGCAAGCCTGCGTGGCCTTCGGCGCCACCGTGGCTGGCCGTCCGGTAGACCTGCCGGGCATCGAGCAGCAGTTGGGCCTGTTCATCAACACCTTGCCGGTGATCGCCCGCCCTGAACCCGGGCAATCGGTGGCGCAGTGGGTACAGGCGATCCAGGCGCTGAACCTGGACCTGCGCGAGTACGAGCACAGTCCGCTGGCCGAGGTGCAGCGCCTGGCAGGGCTGGGCAATCTGTTCGACACCTTGCTGGTGTTCGAGAACTACCCGCTGGCCGAGGCGCTGCAGCAGGGACCGGACACGGGCTTGCGCATCCTCGACGTGCAAGGTCGCGAACAGACCCATTTCCCGCTGACGGTTTCGGCCGACTTCGGCGCGCGCCTGTCGCTGCGCTACAACTATGCCCGCAGCGCCTTTGGCGACGCCTTCATCGCCAGCCTGCACGAGCACCTGTGCAACCTGTTGCAGGCCATGGCCGCAGCGCCTGAGCAGGCCTTGGGCCGATTGACGCTGCTGGGGGATTCGGAGCGCGATTTGCAACTGCTGGCCTGGAACGACACCCAGGTGGCTTTCGCGCCGATGCAGCCGGTGCATCGGCTGTTCGAGTCGCAGGCCGAGCGTGCGGGGCAGGCGCCGGCACTGGTGTTTGGCGATCAGCAACTGGACTACGCCGAGCTCAACCGCCAGGCCAACCGCCTGGCGCACCGATTGCGCGCGCACGGGGTGGGCCCGGAGGTGCTGGTCGGCATCGCCGCCGAGCGCTCCCTGGAACTGGTGATTGGCCTGTTGGCCGTCCTCAAGGCCGGTGGCGCCTACGTGCCGATGGACCCGGACTACCCGACCGAGCGCCTGCAGTACATGCTCGAGGACAGCGGCGTGGGCTTGTTGCTCAGCCACAGCACCCTGCTAGCGCGCCTGCCGCTGGCCGATGGCGTGCAGGTGCTGTGCCTGGATCAACTGGACCTCACCCAAGGCCCGGACCACAACCTGGACCTGGCCCTGGACGGCGCTTCGCTGGCGTACATGATCTACACCTCAGGCTCCACTGGCCGGCCCAAGGGTGCGGGCAACCGTCACGACGCCTTGTACAACCGCCTGGCCTGGATGCAGGCGGCCTACCCGCTGGGCGCGGGGGACACGGTGTTGCAGAAGACGCCGTTCAGCTTCGACGTGTCGGTGTGGGAGTTCTTCTGGCCGCTGATGGTCGGCGCCCGCCTGGCCATCGCCGAGCCTGGGGCGCATCGTGACCCGGCGCAACTGGTGGCGCTGATCAACCGTCACCAGGTCGATACGCTGCATTTCGTGCCGTCGATGTTGCAGGCGTTCGTGCGCGACGAGGGCGCGGCCTCCTGCCACAGCCTGCGCCAGGTGATCTGCAGTGGCGAGGCGTTGCCCGCCGAATTGCAACGCCAGGTGCTGCGCGTGTTGCCCAAGGCCGGGCTGTACAACCTGTACGGCCCCACCGAGGCGGCCATCGACGTGACTCACTGGACCTGCCGCGACGACGGTGGGCACAGCGTGCCGATCGGCCGTCCCATCGCCAACCTGCGTACCTATATCCTCGATGACAGCCTGCAACCCCAGGCCGTCGGCCGGGTCGGTGAGCTGTATTTGGGCGGCGTGGGCCTGGCGCGCGGTTACCACCAGCGCCCTGGGCTGACCGCCGAGCGTTTCGTCGCCTCGCCATTCGAGGTCGGCCAGCGGCTGTACCGCACCGGTGACCTGGCCCGCTACCGCGCCGACGGGGTGATCGAATACATCGGTCGGACCGACCATCAGGTGAAGATCCGCGGCCTGCGCATCGAGCTGGGCGAAATCGAGGCCGCCCTGGTCGAGCAGCCCGGCGTCGCCGAAGCCGTGGTGCTGGCGCTGGAGGTGGGCAAGAGCACGCAATTGGTGGCGTATCTGGTACCCAGTGCCGGCGCGCTCGACCCGGCGGCGCTCAGGGCTGCCCTGGCCGCACGGCTGCCCGAGCACATGCAACCGGCTCAATTGATCGAGCTCGAACGCATGCCGGTGACGGCCAACGGCAAACTCGACCGGCGCCGTCTGCCGGCACCTGAGGCCCGCACGCGCCAGGGACGCGCACCGGCCACGCTTGAGGAAGCGAGCTTGCTGGCGGTTTGGCAGGCGCTGTTCGAGCGCGACGACATCAGCGTCGAAGATGACTTCTTCGAACTCGGTGGCGACTCGATCGTGTCGATCCAGGCCGTGGCCCTGGCGCGCAAGGCGGGGCTGTCGATCACGCCCAAGGATGTGTTCAGCCACCCGACCCTGGAGGCTTTGGCCCAGGTCGCCACCGCCCTGGCACCGGTGCTCGAGACGCCGGTGGCACGGGTGTCGGTGGGGCTTTCGCAGGCCCAACTGACGCGCCTTGGGCTCACTGCCGCGCAAGTGGAGGACGCCTACCCGCTGTCGCCCATGCAGCAGGGCATGCTGTTCCACGCGCTGCAGGACAGCGACGATGGCCTGTACGTCAACCAGATTGAAGTGGGCGTGGTGGGCGTTGATCCGCAGCGCATGCTCGCGGCGTGGGAGGCGGTAGCCCGCCGCCACGCGATCCTGCGCACCGCGTTCCTCTGGGAGGGCGAGCAGGAACCGCTGCAGGTGGTGCTGCGCGAAGTGCCGCCGCTGCTGACCGTGCTCGACTGGCGCAACCGCGCCGACGCCCGGCAGACCGTGCGCGTGCTGGCCGATGCCGAGCGCGAGCAGGGCTTTGCCCTGGGTAGCGCGCCGTTGCTGCGTGTGCTGTTGGTACGCATCGATGAGCAGCGGTACCGGCTGATCTGGACCTACCACCACATCCTCATGGATGGCTGGAGCGTCTCGCGGCTGATCGGTGACGTGCTGCGCCACTACAGTGGCCAGGCGCTGTCTCCGGTGGCCGAGTACCGTCATTACATCGGCTGGCTGCAGCGCCAGGATCCGCTCACCAGCGAAGCATTCTGGAAGACGGCGTTGGCAGCGCTGGAAGGGCCGACGCACCTTGCCCGTGCCGTACCGGTCAAGCAGCCGCAGGCGGGCTATCACGCGCTCTACACCCAGCTGGATGCAACGCAGACCACGCGCCTGCAGCAGTTCGTCCAAGGGCAAAGGGTGACCCTCAACACCTTGGTCCAGGCGGCCTGGCTGCTGCTGTTGCAGCGTTACAGCGGCCAGCGCACGGTGACCTTCGGCGCCACTGTGTCGGGGCGTCCGGAAACCCTGGAAGGCGCCGAGCAGATGCTTGGGCTGTTCATCAACACCTTGCCGGTGGTCAGCAGCGTGCCGACCACCCAGGCCGTGGGCGACTGGCTGCGTGAGCTGCAGGCCTACAACCTGCGCATCCGCGACCACCAGCACACGCCTCTGGGCGACATCCAGCGCTGGGCCGGGCAGGGCGGCCAGGCGCTGTTCGACAGCATCATCGTGTTCGAGAACCAGCCGGTCGACCGCACGCTGCGCGAGTGGGACGGCGATTCACTGCGCTTTGAGGAGGTATCGGACTTCGGCCTGACCAGCTTTGCCATGGACCTGATGGTCAGCGTGGAGGAGGGCGGTCTGTGCATCGAGTACATGCACCAGCGTTCGCACTTTGATCTTGCGACGGTCGAGCAGATACGCGCGCACATGGAAAGCCTGCTTTGCAGGCTGTGCGACGATGCCCTCCAGCCGGTCGGCTGTCTGGGCCTGGTCGAGGGCGCGCCACGCCAGTTGCAGGCGGCCGCGCCAACTGTGGTCAACACCCCGGTGCATGAGCTGATTGCCCGTCGCGCCCGGGAGCTGCCACAACACCCAGCGTTGGTGCTGGGCGAGCAAGTGCTCGACTACGCCACCCTCGAGCGCCGCGCCACGGCCTTGGCCGTGCGTCTGCAAGCGCTGGGTGTTGGGCCGGAAACCGTGGTGGGCGTGTTCATGGAGCGCTCGCTGGAGCTGGTGGTGTCGCTGCTGGCGGTGCTCAAGAGCGGCGGTGCCTATGTGCCGCTGGACCCGGAGTACCCAGCCGAGCGCCTGCGCTACATGATGGCCGACGCTGGCATGGCGGTGCTGCTGACCCAGCACCGCCTGCAGGATCGGGTGACCCTGGCGCCATCGGTGACCTGCCTTGCGGTCGATACGCTGGCACTCGATGAAACGGTCGATGCCTCGGGCTTGCCGGCGGTTCAGGACCTGGGCCTGGCCTACCTGATCTACACCTCGGGCTCTACCGGCAAGCCCAAGAGCGTCGCCGTGGCCCATGGGGCGATCAGCATGCATGTGCAGGCCATCGCCCAGCTCTACGAGATGGACCATGACAGCCGCGAGCTGCACTTCATGTCGTTCGCCTTCGATGGTGCCCATGAGCGTTGGATCACCACGCTGATCAGCGGCGGCACCCTGGTGATCCGTGACAACAACCTGTGGACCGCCGAGCAGACCTTGCAGGTACTCAAGGCGCAACGCATCAGCATCGCCTGCTTCCCGCCGGCGTATTTGCTGGAGCTGGCCGAGCAGGCCGAACGCCAAGGCGAGGCGCCGGCCGTGCGCATCTACTGCTTTGGCGGTGACGCAGTGCCGGACGCCAGCTTCGAGCGAGTCAAGCGCAGCCTGGCGCCACAGTACCTGGTCAACGGCTATGGCCCGACCGAGACCGTGGTCACGCCGCTGCTGTGGAAGACCCCGGCGAGCGGGCATTGCCAGGCAATGTATGCGCCGATCGGTCTGGCGGTGGGGGCGCGGACCCTGTACGTGCTCGATGGCGACCTCAATCCCTTGCCGCCGGGCCTGGTCGGTGAGCTGTTCATCGGAGGCGAGGGCGTTGCCCGCGGCTACCACCACCACCGCGGCCAGACTGCCGAGCGCTTCGTCGCCGACCCGTTCGGCGCGCCGGGAGCGCGGCTGTACCGCACGGGCGATTTGGTGCGCATGCGCGCCGATGGCGTAGTCGATTACGTGGGGCGCGTCGACCATCAGGTCAAGGTTCGGGGCTTCCGGATCGAGCTGGGCGAGATCGAGGCGCGGCTGCGCGAACAGGCCGGGGTCAAGGATGCCTTGGTGGTGGTGCGCGACACCCCGCAAGGCCGCCAGCTGATCGGTTATGTGGTCGCCGCTGCCGAACAGGGGTTGAGCCAGCGCCTGCTGGCGGCCCTGCGCGAGCGCCTGCCGGACTACATGGTGCCGGCCCAGGTGGTGGTGCTGGCGCAGTTCCCGCTCACGCCCAATGGCAAGCTCGACCGCAAGGCGCTGCCGGATCCTGACTTCGGTGCCCGCGAATTCGTTGCACCGCGCACGCCCCTGCAGGCGGCGCTGGCGCAGGTCTGGCAACAGGTGCTGGGTGTCGATCAGGTGGGCATCACCGACAACTTCTTCGAGCTGGGCGGCGATTCGCTGCGCACCTTGAAGGTGATTTCCCGGGTACGGGCGATGCCGGGGCTGGGCTTCGAACTCAAGCTGCGCGACATGATGGCCAACCCGACCATCGCCGGCCTGACCGCCGCCCAGGGCCAGGCGCCGGAGCCGTTGCTGCTGCTCAACCACCCGGTGACGGATGCAGCGCCGCTGTTCTGCCTGCACGCAGGATTCGGCACGGTATTCGACTACGAGCCCCTGGCCCGGCGCCTGGACGGGCAGCGCACGGTGTACGGCGTGCAGTGCCGGATGCTGCTGGACCGCCAGTGGCAGGACCTGTCGCTGGCGCAGATGGCCAGTGACTACGCCGCTGCCATTCGCGCACGCCAGCCCCAGGGGCCGTATCACCTGCTGGGCTGGTCGCTCGGCGGCAGCCTGGCACTGCTGGTGGCCCAGGTCCTGGAGGGGCAAGGGCAGAGCGTACGCTGGCTGGGCCTGGTGGACAGCTACGTGCCGCTGGACACCGGTGAGCAGGTCGAAGCGCTGTGCGAAGACCTGCAGGCCTTCCTCTGCGCCACCCTGGGGATGGACCCGGACGCGGTGCAACCAGTACTCGACGGGCACAGGGCGATCGAGGCCCAGGAGGTGGGTGGGTTGATTGCCGAGGTGATCCAGCGTCAGCCACAACAAGGCGCGGGTTATGCCTTGCTTGGGTCCGATGAGCTGGCGCATACCTTCATGGTCAGCCAGCGGCTCAAGCAACTGTCGCGCGAGCTGCCGGCGTTGCCGGTGGTCAAGGCCGAGCTGCGTTGCTGGTGGGCCAGTGCCAACCCGACCGGTGAGCGAGCGGCGCTCGAAGCGCAGCAACCGCGTATTGCCCACACCGAGGTGGTGCGCGCCAGCCACTACGACATCCTGCATAGCCCCGGCTGCCTTGATGGGGTGTTGGCGACCCTGGAGCCGGTGCGGCTGACTCAAGCCTGACCGGCCAGTCTGGCGGTTCGCAGTAAATAGCCACGCCCGGCTTACGTTAGTGAGTCGAGCGTGGTTTTTTTTGGAGACCGATCGATGCCGCTGCACCCTGATATTGAAGGATTTCTCGAACTGGTGGAGTTCGGTCGCCTGACCGGCAAGAGCCAGCCCATGCATGAACTGTCGCCGCAACAGGCACGCGAGCAGTTCGCCCAAGCTTCACGGCTGCTGGACAGCGCCCCGGCCGGCAATCTGGAAATCACCCAGCTGATGATCCCCAGCCGCGACGGCCAGCCCCTGGCGGCGCGGGCCTATCAGCGTGCCCAGGGTGCGGAGCGACTGCGTCCGGTATTGGTGTATTTCCATGGGGGTGGCTATGTGGTGGGGAGCCTGGATTCCCACGACACCCTCTGTCGTCGCCTGGCCTTGGCGGGGGACTTCGTGGTGCTGTCGGCGGACTACCGGCTGGCGCCGGAGCACAAGTTCCCCACCGCATTCAACGATGCCGAGGACGTGGCGCTGTGGCTGCTCAATGAAGGCGCCCGTCATGGCCTGGATGCCGGGCGGGTGGCGTTGGCAGGCGACAGCGTCGGCGGCAGCCTGGTGGCCGCGCTGGCGATCCGCGCCGCTTCGGCCCCGGAGCAACTGGCGTTGCGGCCGAAGGTCCAGGTGCTGCTGTACCCGGTGCTGGACGCGGCAGTGGAGCGACCCTCGCTGGAACGCTTCGCCGAGGGCTACCTGCTGGAGAAGCAGTCGCTGCGCTGGTTCTACCGGCAGTACGAACGCGACACCGCAGACCGGCTGGACTGGCGCTTCTCGCCGATCCATGCCCAGCTGCCAGCGCAACTGGCGCCGACGATCCTGTGGCTGGCCGAGTTCGATCCACTGCTCGATGAAGGCCTGGCTTATGCCGAACGGGTGCGCGGGGCTGGGCTTGAGATCGACTGCGAGGTCAAGGCAGGCATGACCCACGACTTTGCACGCATGGGCGAGGTGGTAGGCGAAGTGCCCCAGATGCTGACGACGCTGGCGCAGGAAATCCAGCGGCGGCTCTGAGCGCTTGGGGGCCGCTGCGTGGCCCATCAGGGGCGCAGCGGTTTTGCTTGCTTTTTCCAAGAAAAAAGTAAGCCGCCGTAAGGGCGCAAGGGTGAATCAGCGTCACCCAGCTCAATGGATAAGCCCACAAACCTCAGAACCGACACAGCCCCAACGAAAAAGCCGGAGCCCACACACGTGGCTCCGGCCTCCTGGTCCTGCCTGGCGCCGATCAGTAGCGGGCGCGCAAGGTCAAGGTCAGATTCCGCGGTTCGCCATAGAAGTTCGAGCCCCAGGCACTATCAACCCTGTCGTAGTACTTGCGATCGAACAGGTTGTTGGCGGTCAGGGTCGAGCTCAGGTGCTCGCTGAACTTGTAGCCCACCTGCGCGGTGGTCACCGCGTAGCCACCCTGAACGAAGTCGACATCACCGCGTCTGTAGGAGGTTTCGCTGACCACACGGGTACCGCCTGCCACGTGGAAGCCTTTGAGCGCGCCGTCGAGGAACTCGTATTTGGTCCACAGATTGAAGTTGTGCTTGGGCGTGATGGTGCTGAACTGGCTGCCTTTGCTCACGCCGTTGGTGGTGTCGTCCTCCAGCAGCTTGGTCATGGTAAAGGCATAGCCGGTGGCGATGCTCCAGTTGTCGGTCAGGTTGCCGGTCAGCTCGGTTTCCCAGCCTTGGCTGCGCACCTTGCCGCTGGCTTCGTAGCCATTGACGCCGTTCCACTGGGCACGGTTCTCGTCGAAGATCTGGAACATCGCCAGGGATGCGTTCAGGCGGCCATCGAGCAGTTCTTGCTTCAGGCCCACTTCATACTGCTTGCCCTTGTGCGGGCCGACCATCTGCTTGCCGGTGGCGTCGGTTTCGCTCTGGGGCTTGAACACGCTGGTGTAACTGGCGTAGGCCGAAAGCTCGGGGGTCAGCTTGTAGACGATGGCGCCATAGGGAATGGCCTTGGCGTTGGTCTCGGTGGACGGGTTGCCGAAGTTGTTGAAGAAGGTGTTGGCGTTCTTCGCGTCAGCTTCGAACCAGGTCACGCGGCTGCCCAGGATCACGTCCAGCTCGTCGGTGACACTGAGCTTGGTGCGGCCATAGATCCCGTACTGCTCACTCTTGGAGTAGTTGAAGTTGGTGTGCGGCATGTCCAGGTGCGGCAGGTCGTTGGCGCCGCCGATGCCGATCGGAAAGCCGTCCGCCCAGCCGTCGCCGTCAAGGTCCGCTGTGCCGTAGGTGAAGGCTTTGTCCAGGTGCTGGTATTCGCCACCGAGGGTGAACTCGTGGGTACGACCGGCGAAGGTGAATGGCGAGGTGACGAAGCTGTCCAGACCCATGGTCTTGATGCGGGTGTAGTAGGAGTACATCGACGCGATGGCGGTATTGGTCGCCGGGTCCACGCCGTCGGTGGTCCAGGTGAACTCGCGGGTGGGGGTGCGGGCATCGCGGTAGGTCAGCGAGGTCTTCCACTGGCCGCCATTGTCCAGGGCGTGGTCGAGTTCGGTGAAGGCTTCCCAGGTCTCTTCCTTGAGCGTGTTCCACTTGGCATCGATGTAGGTGTGACGGCCCACATCCAGCAGCTTGCCGTTGGCATAGGCCGGCAGGCCGAAAGCCGGGGTGGAGTCGTTCTTCTGGTAGGCGCCACCGAACGACAGGGTGGTGCTCGGGTCCAGGTCCATTTCCAGGCGACCATAGAACATCGGGCGCTCGTTCTCGACATAGTCGACGAACGATTTGTTGTTCTCGTAGGCGGTGACCGCACGACCGCGGATCGTACCTTCGGCATTCAGCGGGCCGGTGACGTCGACCATGGTGCGGTAGCGGTCCCAGGAACCTGCGGCCACCTCGCCGTTCAGGGCGAAGGTGTCCAGGGCGCGCTTGCGCACCACGTTGATGGTACCGGCCGGCTCGCCGGACCCTGCGTACAGGCCGCTCGGGCCGCGCAGCACTTCGACGCGGTCATACATGGCCAGGTCGAAGCTGGTGGCCATGTCGCCTTGGCCGGTGATCTGCGAGACGCCGTCGACCTGCACCTGGTCCACCAAAAAGCCGCGCATGTACACGTCGTTCAGGCTTGAGCCGGTGTTGTAGGTCTTGATGGTGGCGCCGGTGACCTGGCGCATCGCGTCCTGCAGGTTGTTCATGTTCTGGTCATCCATGCGCTGGCGGGTGACCACGGTCACCGACTGCGGGATGTCCTTCAGGCGCTCGGTGCCTTTGCCGATGGTGACCGCCTGGGCCGCGTAGGAGTGCGTGCCTTCGGAGGTGGCGCTCAGGGCCTGGCCGTCGATCTGGATGTTCCCCAACTCCAGAGCGTCGCCAGCCGAGGGCCCCTGCAAGGTGACCTGGGAGCCGTCGATGCTGTAGCGCACCCCGGTGCCTTGCAGCATCTGGCGCAGCGCTTGCTGCGGCTCAAGGCGACCGTTCACCGCGGTGGAGCGCTTGCCGCCGACGGTGTCAGGGCTGAACAGGATTTGCAGGTTGGTCTGCTGGCCGAGGGCTTGCAGTGCCGAGCCCAGCGGTTGCGACGGGATGTTCAACTGGATTTCCTGGGCCTGGACCAGCGCTGCGCAGGGCAGCATGAGGGCCAGGGCCAACGGTGACAGTGCGTGTTTGACAGACATCGTGCTTCCTTTGAAGGAACTTGTAATTTTTTGGGTGAATGAGAGTTGTTCGTATTCAAGGAGAAGACGCATAGCCTTCTGGAAACCGGAAAAAATTCTTGCAGGTAGGGGTAAAAAAGACGCGCCTGGGGTCAGGCGCGCTCGGTCAAGGGATGCAATTGGCCGCCACGTACTTCGATGAGCTGGTCGGCCAGGTCGAAGTAGCGATCGTCGTGGGAGATCACGATCACGGTCTTGCCCTGGCGTTTGAGGTCCGGCAACAGCTCGGTGTAGAAGACCTTGCGAAACGCCGGATCCTGATCGGCGGCCCACTCGTCGAACACCAGCACCGGCCGCTCGTCGAGCCAGGCGTGCAGCAGGGCCAGGCGTTTGCGCTGACCGGTGGAGAGGTCGGTGGTCGAGAACGCGCCGTCGCGGATGGTCACCTTGTGCGCCAGCTCCAGGCGCTCAAGGTAGGCCTGGGTGTGCTCGGGGAGCACGCCCTTGCGTTCGAGCAGTTCCTGGAAGAGGAAGAAGTCGGCGAACACGGTGGTGAACAGCTGGCGATAGTCGTCACGCTGGGCAGGGCCGACGGCCTGGCCGTTGAGCAGTACCTGGCCGCTGTCGGGTTCGTACAGGCCCAGCAACAGCTTGATCAGGGTGGTCTTGCCGCTGCCATTCTGGCCGACGATGAACAGCAGTTCACCTGGCGTGACCGTCAGATCGAATGGCCCCATGCGAAACGGTGGCAAGCCGTCGACGCTGGGGAAGGCATAGGTCAGTCCACGCAGCTCCAGGCTTTTGAGCACAGGGCGTGCGCCGGTCTCTTTGGCGGGTAGCAGGAACGGCTCGGGCGTGGAGAACGCGGCGTTCATGTCGGCGATGCGCTTGAGGGCGACGGCGTTGCGGCTGATCAGCGGCAGCAGGCTGAGCACCGATTCCATCGGGCCTTTCATGAACAGCAAGGTCATGATGAAGCCGCTGAGCACGCTGTTTTCGACCGGCACCCCCCAGGTCTGCTGGGCCAGGCACAAGCCAATGACCATGAAGAACAGCAGCGAGCCGAAGGTGCTGGCACTCAGGAAGATGTTCACCGAGCGGATTTGCAGTGCGGCGATGCGCTGCACGGTGGGAATCACCTGCTCGCGGTACAGCGTGTGCCGGCGCTGGCGATGCATGCGCAGTTCCTTGGCGCCCTCGGCCATGCTGCGGTAGTACTTCTGCAACTGGTCTTCTTCTTCGCGGGCGGCTTCGAAGCCGCCCATGCCATGGCTGCGCGCCACGTACTGGGCGATACAGCCAAGCACCACGGCGCTGGCGGTGATCAGGAACAGTGTCCCATCGAGCATGGCCAGGTAGCCCAGGCAACCCAAGGTCACGGTCAGCGAGACGATCAGCTGCGGCAGGCCGAAGGTGAAGTCGCTCACGGTGTCGATGTCGTGGGTCAGCACCGGGATCAGGCGATGGCTGCGGTAGCGTTCCAACTGCTCGATCGGGGCGCAGAGTACCTTGCCGCCCAACGAGATGCGCAGGCGCGCAATCACCTGCTGGCCAACGTAATTGGTGCCGATGTTCGCGGCGATGGCGCAGCCCAGGGCCAGCGCGCACAGCCCGGCAAAGCCGAGCATGACCGCGCTGGCGATAGCCTGCTCGCTGTGCATCAGGGCGTTGATCCGCGCCAGCAGTGCGGTCACGCTCAGGCCGCCGACGATCCCCAGCACGATGGAGACGGCCAGGGTGGGCAGCAGCGGGCGCAGGATCGACAGCAGTTCGCGGGATGTAGCCTTTGTCGAGCTCATGAAGCGTCCTCAGGAAACGGCCGCGCGTTACGCGCGGCTCAGGGCGACGGCTTCACGCAGCGCGGCACGCTGGCCGGCCAGGGTCTGGTACAGCGACTGGCCGATTTCGCTGGCGCGCATCGGCAGCACCGAGAGCAAGGTGTCGGACAGGCCGTGCGAGCTTTCGCAGAACCCTTGCAGGTACACCGCCGCCTGCAGGTCGTCGCTGGCTAGGGCCCGGTAGTCGCGATCGACCACGAAGTCCTTCAGGTGCTGCTGCAGGGGCGCCAGAAGCTCGCGGTGCGAGCGGCGTTCGTAGCCGGTGGCGAGGATCACCGCGTCGTAGCGATGGGTCTGCTGCTGGTGTGTGGCCAGGTCCTGCAGGGTCAGCTCGATGCCCTCGGCAGTGGCGGTGGCCGCTTCGACCTGACGGCGGCAGAGCACGGCGTGACGGAACTGGTGGGCGACTTTCTGGCGATAGAGGATGCCGTAGATGCGCTCGAGCAGGTCGATGTCCACCACCGAGTAGTTGGTGTTGTGGTACTCATCGATCAGTTTCTTGCGCTCAGGCTGGCTCTGGTTGAACACCAGGTCGGTGTACTGCGGCGCGAAGATTTCGTTGACGAAGGGGCTGTCGTCGGCGGGTTTGAGCGCCGAGGCGCGTACGATCATGTCGACCTTCACCGATGGGTAGCTGTCGTTCAGGTCGATGAACGCCTCGGCCGCGCTCTGGCCAGAGCCGATGATGGCGATGCGCATCGGCTTGCCGTCGCTGCAGGGCAGGGCCGCCAGGCTCTTGAGGTAGGTGGAGTGGTGGAAGACCCGCGGATCATGCTTGAACGCGGCGAAGGTCGCCGGCACTTTCGGCGTGCCGCCGGTGCCGACCACCACCGAGCGGGCCAGGCGGCGGCGCTCCTGGCCGTCCGCCTCGCGGGAGATCACTTGCAGGTGCTGGATGCGCCCGGCTTCCAGTACCGGCTCGATGCGCACCACTTCCTCACCATAGGCCGCCTGGGTGGCGAAGTGTTCGGCAGCCCAGCGCAGGTAGTCGTTGTACTCCAGGCGGCAGGGGTAGAAGGTGCCCAGGTTGACGAAGTCCACCAAGCGCTGCTTCTGGTGCAGGTAGTTGACGAAGCTGTAGGGGCTGGTGGGGTTGCGCAGGGACACCAAGTCCTTGAGGAAGGAGATCTGCAGTTCGCTCTGGGTGGCCAGGGTGTCGCCGTGCCAGCGGTAGTTGCGCTGCTTGTCGATGAACAGGGCATCGAGGGCGTAGCCGTGGGTGTCGGCGAGTTCTTCCAGGGCGATGGCCAAGGCCAGGTTGGAAGGGCCGAAGCCTACGCCAATCAGGTCGTGAAGGGGCTCGGAGGTTGGGTGCTGGCTCATGGTGACGATTCCTCGGGGTCTGTCGGAGGTGGGTGCCTTGAAAGCACCCGGGTCCTGCGCATGTACACCGATAGAACGAGCCGTCAGCCGTGCAATTTAGAACTCTTCTCGTTCTCGAGTTCCCGGACGACGCGAAAGCCGATCCAGTCGCCGCGATCGTCCGGATAGGTCTGGTTGCGGTTGCCCGAGCGGGAGAAGATCGGTGCTTCGCCCCAGTCGTTGCCGCGCAGCTGCACCAGCTCGCAGTTGGGTTCCTTCCAGGCGCTGCCATCGCTGGGCGCGCCGACGTAGCTGTCGTGATAGCAGTCGGCAGTCCATTCGTAGACGTTACCGTGCATGTCGGACACGCCGAAGGCGTTGGGCGGGTAGCTGCCCACGGGAGCGGTATAGCTGAAGCCGTCCTTGGGGCCGTAGACGTTGGCGTGGCGGGTGATTTCGTAGTCGGCATCCGGGTCCAGAGGGAAGGGGAACGGCCCAGTGCTGCCGGCACGGGCCGCGTATTCGCGTTCTGCCTCGCTGATCATGCGATAGGTATGGCCGGTCTTTTTCGACAGCCAGGCGACATAGGCCTCGACGTCCTTGTAGCTCATGCACACGGCAGGGTGGCGGTCGGCGGTTTTGGGGTCGAGCTTGTAGCTGGGGACGCTGTTGGTGCAGCGCCGGCCTGGGCGATCGTCACCGTCGGCGATCACCGTACCGGTCTGTTTGAGGTAGGCCTGCCACTCGCCTGCGGTAACGTGGAAGCGGCTGATGGCGAAGGGTTTGTCGAAGGTCACCAGGTGCAACGGGCCCTCGTCAGGCTGACGGCCGACCTCATCGTCCGGGGTGCCCATCTGGAAGCTGCCGGCGGGCAGTACCACCATCTGCGGGCAGTCCTTGCAGTCCTGGAACACTTCACCGGGTTTGTGGTCGTGCGCGCCTCGGGCCGGGCCTGCGAGCAGGCAGCCGAGCAGGCCGAGTAGGGATAGCGGGCGTAGCAGGTTCGTGGGCATCGTGGGTTCCTTGCTGTGGCGGTCATAGCGTGCGCTTGAGCAGCGCGAGGGTACGGTCGATTTCCTGTTCGTCGTTGAGCAGGCCTGGTGCGGTGCGGATCACCGGGCCTGCGTCGCGGTACACGGCGTCGACCATCACCCGGTGTTCGATCAGGTAGTTGGCGAATCGGTCCTGGTCGTCCTCGGCCTTGACGCGAAAGAAGGTGAACCCGGCCGAATGGGTGCTGCCTTGGGGGGTGACCAGTTGGAGTTGGTCGATTTCCGCCAGGCGCTGTTTGAAGTAGTCGTTGAGCTGGTGGATACGCGCCTGCACATCGGCCTTGCCCAATTGCAGGTGCAGCTCGAAGGCTTTGCCGACTGACCAGCGGTGCTCGAAGCTGTGATAGCCCCCGGGGGTCATGATGGTGGCGAAGTCCTCGTCCTCGGAGAACGTGGCGAAGGTGGGTACCAGGTGGTCTTGCAGTTTTTCGCTGGCGGCGCAGATCAGGCCGGTGCCCCGAGGGCCGAACATCCACTTGTGGGTGCCGGCGATGAAGTAGTCGCAGTTGAAGTCGGAAAACTGCGCATTTTCCACGCCGAACCCATGCACGCCATCGACCACGTAGACGATGCGGTCCTGCTCGTCGCGGTCGCGATTGTGCCGACGCACCAGCTCGCCGATCTGGCCAATGGGCAGTTTCACGCCGCTGCCCGAATGCACCCAGGTCATGCCCAGGACGCGGGTATTGGGCCTGATGGCGCGGTCGATGGTCTCCAGGATGCGCTCGGTGCTGACCTTCCAGGCCTCGTCGAACAGGCGAAGCTTGCGCACCTGGGTCCCTTGCCGGCGTTGGCGAAGGTCGAAGCTGGTGTTGGCCGAGTAGTGTTCGTGCTCGGTGGTGAGGATCTCCTGGTGCGGCGCCACCTTCAGGCCCGCGTAGATCATCCCCAGGCCTTCAGTGGTGCTGCCGGTCAGGGCAATCTGGCGGGGTTTGACGCCCAGATAGCGTGCGGCCCACTCGCGGACCTCGGCCTCGCGCTTCCACACTGCCTGGCTGTGCCAGTCCATCCACTGCGCCGGGTTGCGGTCGAGTTCGGCGCGGTAGCGGTCGATGCTCTCCTGCACTGGCCGAGGGTGGGTGGTCACCAGGAAGTTGGACAGGTGGATCACATCCGGCGCCTGGGGGAACAATGTGCGCAGCTGGCGCCATTTGTCCTGGCCGGTCAGCGACGCGGGCGCGGCGACGGCCAGGGCGTGGGGCATCATGGGAAGGCTTGCGGCCAGCAGGCCGGCTTGCTTGAGGAAGGTACGGCGATTGCTCATGAGCGGTCAGGCCTTGATCAGCGGTGGGCGACAGGGTGGGCGGATTTCTGGACCTGCTCCCACACGCGCAGGAAATTGCCGGCCCACAGCTTGGCGATGTCGGTTTCGCTGTAGCCGCGGGTGAGCAGTTCGGCGGTGACATTGCGGATTTCGCTGACGTCCTTCCAGCCCTCCAGGCCGCCGCCGTCATTGAAGTCCGAGCTGATGCCGACATGGTCGATGCCGACCTTCTTGACCGTGTAGTCGATGGCATCGACGTACTGCTTGAGGGTGGCCTTGGGTTCTTCCTCGAGGATGCCGTAGAGCGAGCTTGCGTATTCGCCAAAGCGCGCCTCGGGCCAGATGGCGATCACCGCATCGCCTGGCATCAGGGCGTTGGCCAGGCCCTGCAAGGGCGGCAGGTCGAAACGCGTGCGCAGGGCCTGGAGCTTGTCGAGTACTGGCTTGCCCAGCGGTTTGAGGTACTGGCCGAAGCCGACCACCTGGATCACGCCGCCGCTGTCCTTGATCAGTTGCATCTCCTTGTCGGACAGGTTGCGTGGAATGTCCACCAGTGCGCGGGGCGCGGAGTGGGAGGCGACGATCGGCGCGCGGGAAAGACGGGCGACATCTTCCAGGGCCAGCGTGGACATCTGCGACACATCGATGATCACGCCCAGGTCGTTCAGCCGCTTGACCGCCTGCTCACCCAGCGGCGACAGCCCGCCCAGGGCATCGGCGGTGTCGTTGAAGAACGGCAGCGGGCGCGAGGAGTCGGCCCAGTCGTTGTTGCCGGTGTAGCTGAAGCCGAACATGCGCATGCCACGCGCCGCCCACAGGTCGAGCTGGGACAGGTCGTGGCCGAGTGGGTAGGCATTGAGCATGCTGATGAAGATGGCGAACTTGCCTTCGCCGTTCAGGCGTCGGAAGTCTTCGGGGGTGTAGGCGATCCCCACTTGATTGGGGAAATCGCGGGCCATGCCGGTGATGATCTTGTAACGCACTTCCTGCTGGTGGCGGGCCTCGTCGACGAAGCCCGGGGTGGGACGGTGCGGGGCGTTGGGCCCGTTCCAGATCTCCGGCCAGCCGAAAATCGTCAGCGCCGCGCCGGAGAGCCGTCCACGGCCGGCCTTGACCAGGTCGAACTGGCCCGGACCGTCCTTGTCGAGCTCGTTGCCTGCTGTACCCAGGTCCAGTGGCACGGTCACATGGCTGTCGAAAGAGAGCATGTGCTCGTGCAGGGCATTGGCCTGCTCGACGATGGGGCGCGGGTATCCAGGATCCTGGCCGAACCAGTGGAAGTAACCGGCAGCGCCAAGGGCGGCTACCAAGGCCAGGGGCAGGCCGATGTACAGGGCTTTGCGGGAGCGGGTCGTGGTCATTGCCATCTCGTTGCTGGGCTGATCGGGGTGAGGTGCCGGGCAGGTGTGGGCCAGGGCAGGGCTCGGGTATCAGGTGGACGAATGGCGGGACGGCAAATTTATTGGCGGGCGCTGGCGCTCAAGAAGTGCGCCGGTCGGCCGATAGTTACTGCGTCTAAATGGCCCTGATGGGCAGGGAGAAACACATGGTAGGTATCACAGGGATCAACATCGCCAGCCCATCGCTGGCCACGGCCACCCAGGCGGGCGAGGCGGACAAGACCGAACAGGGCAAGGCGATGGGCGTGCAGGTCGATCTTTCCGGGCTGCGTGATACCACGCAGGCCAAACAGGCCAAGCAAGCGGAAAGTGCCGAGGACAGCGGTGAGCCGCCGCACATCAAGCAATTGCGGGAGATGATCAAGAAGCTGCAGAAGCAGCTGGCCGAGGAGCAAAAGCAACTGGCTCAGCTGGCGGCCCAGAACATGGACGAAACCAGCAAGCTGGCAGCGATCACCGCCAAGCAGGCGAGCATCGCCACGATCAGCGGTGAAATCCAGGCGGCCACCGCGCAACTGCTGGAAGCCCTGAGCAAAACCGGCGGCAGCAGCGCCGGTGGCATGGTCAGTACCCAGGCTTGAAACCTGGGATGCGCATTCGCGCGTAAATCCGCTCCCACAGGTTTTGCGGTGCTCTCACGAACCCCGCCATACCTGTGGGAGCCGATTTACCCGCGAAGCAGGCGCCGCGCAGCAAGGTTGTCACTCCCTCGCAGCCTTGCCTGGTCGCTCAGCCCCATCCAGGGGCGCCTTGAGCATCGCGGATCAGTCGTTGGCCAGGCGCGGACGGCTCTGGCGCTCGGCCTTGTACTGCATCGCCACCGCCGGTGCCGGCTTGGCGCTGCCGGTCTCCAGCCACTGGCGCATGCGACTGGCATCGGCGAAGTGGGTGTACTTGCCAAAGGCATCGAGGATCACCATGGCCACTGGGCGATTGTCCATCTTGGTCAGCAGCACCAGGCAGTGGCCGGCCTCGTTGGTAAAACCGGTCTTGGTCAGCTTGATGTCCCAGTTGCTCTTGTTCACCAAATGGTCGGTGTTACGGAAGCCCAGCGTGTAGTTGGGCTTGCGGAACGCCACGGTCTTTTCGCGGGTTGTGGAAAGCTCGCTGAGCATCGGGTACTTGCGCGAAGCCATCAGCAGCTTGGCCAGGTCACGGGCGGTGGAGACGTTCTGGGTCGAAAGGCCGGTGGGCTCGACATAGCGCGTATGCGCCATGCCCAGGCTGCGCGCCTTGGCATTCATTGCCTTGATGAACGCGCTGTAGCCACCCGGATAGGCGTTGGCCAGGCTGTTAGCGGCGCGGTTCTCCGAAGACATCAGGGTGATCAACAGGGTCTCGCGACGGTTGAGCTGGCTGCCGAGCCGCACACGGGAATAGACACCCTTCATCTCCGGGTTGTTGGCGATGGTCATGGTGAGCATCTCATCCATGGGCAGCTTGGCGTCCAGCACCACCATGGCGGTCATCAGCTTGGTGACCGAAGCGATGGGCACTACGCGGTCGGCATGGCTGGAATACAACTCCTGGTTGGTGTTCAGGTCGATCAGCAGGGCGCTGCCGGAGGCCAGGTGCAGCTTGGCGGGGTCGCGTTTTACCTGGGCCGGGGGTTGTGCAGCAGCGGTCGACGGAAGGGTCGCGGTTCCTGTGAGCAACAGCAGCAGGCTGAGGATGGACAGGGAAGTTTTCACGTTGAGGCTCACTAAAAGTTGGTATGTCGTTGGCTGTGCAAGGGTTTCCCCCAAAAAACCGATGCATTCTGGAGTATGGCCGAACGGCTGTCGAATGCCTTATATCCAAAGGGCGCAAGGTGAAGGAAATTTAATCCTGTACCCGTTCAGCGACATAGCCAGTACGGCTGGGTTCAGCGATCCCCAACGTGGTCAATACGAAGTCGGCACGCTCAGCCACGCTGATCTTGGGCAGCAGCGATACCGCATAGCCTAGCGCTGGATAAGTCTTCTGGAGCTGCTCGAACTCACATCGAGCGGCAGCCATGTCATGGCGGCGCTCTGCGTCCTGCACATAAATCTCTTCCCATGGCGGTGCCAGGAAAACATGAGGGTTATAGGGATGCTGCTGGCTGAGCTTTTCCAGTATGAGGTCGCCGGTCAAGGTCTGAAGCGCAGCCGCCGCGTCGATCAGGCCACGGTCGAAGAACACCCATTGCGAACTACTGCATGGCGCATTGGCATAGTCCTTCAACGCTACGTCGATGGCCCGACGCAAGAAGGCTTCCATATCAAGCCAAGGCAATGCCTTCCCGCCTGCGCGTTCCTCTGCCTGCACGACACGCCGCCCGGGCTCTTCGACCACTGCATAGCCGCGCCGCTTAAGCTCGGACAAGAGGGTTGATTTACCTGCGCCTGAGCAGCCGGAAATAACGACGAAATGGTTCATGTGTACTCGGTCCGAAAGCCTTTCTTTTGACTGAGCTACGCAGTTTTGCATAAGCGATACTAGATTGCGCTCATCAACAAGCAGAGCACGCCTGAAACGTGTGGCCCTGGGGATATTCGGCGAGGTCGTCCCGGCCGGCTGAGGGAAGCGCGACAGCCATCACTGAATCGGCTTGATCAGCTCCGGGCCCTGGTTTCTGACGTTGCCCACGGCCGCGCTCACCCGGAACCACTCGAATTCCTCAGCGGGCTCGCCCAGGTTCAGGGCCAGCTGCTCGGCATGCTCTGGCTGGAATGCAGGGTCTACCCAGGCTCTGGCTGGCCCTGGGGCCAGAACCACCGGTCGCCGATCATGCACATCGACCATGCCGCCTTGGGCGTCGGCGGTGATGATCACGAAGCCGTCGTGCTCACTGCCGGTGAACTGGCCGATGCTGGCACATAGGGCGGGTTGCCCGTCCCGCCGCCGGATGTAGTAGGGCTGCTTCTTCGGCCCGCCTTCATCGACCCACTCGAACCACCCGTCCACTGGCGTGATGGCCCGATGTGGCCAGATCGCCCGGAAGAATGGTCCGTGGGCGACCTTCTCGATTCTGGCGTTGATCGGCGGCGCTCGATCGGTCGCCCAGTGCGGCCGCCATCCCCACCTCAC
>NZ_KV793288.1:46191-157585 GCF_001808425.1 Pseudomonas sp. HMSC08G10
GCCCAGTGCGGCCGCCATCCCCACCTCACCAGATCCGCCCGCAGGCCTGCGTCATCCATTCGCAGCACGGCTACCTGCGAGCTGGGCGCCACGTTGTAGCACTCCATGGCTTGGTCGCCAATGGTGTTGCGCCAAACCCCAGGCATGCTCAGCGTGTCGACGAAGTCGTGTATGCCACGGTACTGGCTGAGCCTTCCGCACATCTGACTTCCCTCCCGGTTAGGCAATAAGCATAGCCTTCTGCTCAACCTGCCCGATCTCTCGCCTCGCTGTCTTCGCGGGTCAAGGGTTTAGCCGTCCTGGTCAGGCCTATGCTTTACGGGCACCGCAGTGGGTGAATTAGCGTTTCGTCGTCGCAGCTCCTATCATCGCCAACGCTTTACGCAGGGATGATCCTCACTGGCTTGAAGGGATTGCTTAAATGGAAAGAAGCTATTTTGTCACGATGCTTGCGCTCATCCTTCATCAGATAGATGCCGCGTACTGGCAGGAATGGGAGATGTTTTTCCTGCCTGGCGGGGTGCAGGGCTTTTTGCTGTTCAATAGCTTGGCAATCCCCGTATTGCTGGTTGGCTATCGAAATGTTTTGCTGGGTACGGCCAACGCCATGGTCTTCGCTAAAGTGTGTGCCGGCCTGGGCCTGCTGACGGTCCTTATCCATACCGGTTTCGGCTTGGCTGGCTTTCATCAGTTTCACCTGCCTGCTTCGATCTGCATTCTCATTCTGTGTTTGGCCAGCGCTATATGGCTGATGGCCAGAATACGATCCGCATTGCAATGAAGGCCGGCGCTTGCCTCCCTGGCGTTTTCGCGGGAAACCCCACACAGGATGTGGCTCGAACAGGCAAAAAAAGCCCGCCAAGGAGGCGGGCAATAGGGGCTTGGGAGCAACGCACAACAAATTCGGTCAAGCCAGCAGGCTTGCGGCCTGCAAACGCTCGGCAAGGGCCTGGGCGGTGGCACGGGAGGTCAGCGGACCGCTGACGGTCTCGCCATTGCGGATCAGGTACCAGCAGGCCAGTAATCCTTGTTCACGCAAGGTGGCCGGGACGGCGCTGCCGATGACGGACATGATCTGGATAGTGGCCATTTGAGAACCTCCTGTGTGACATGGGGCTACCTTATCGGGCATCCGGCGCGGCTTGAAATCAACTTCCTCAATAGTGCTAATCAGTTATATCAACGTTAACTCGGGTGCGAGGCAGTCCCTCTGTTACGCTACGTAAACGATTCAGCCTAGGAGAGCGGGGCAATGACGATTCCACCGAGCAGAGACACCGTGTTGTGCATTTCCCTGGCCGGGCGCCCCGGCACGTTCGGGGTACGCTTTCACAACCACCTCTACCGGCAGTTGGGGCTGGACTACTACTACAAGGCCATGACCACCCAAGATCTGCCCGCCGCGGTCGCAGGGATCCGCGCCCTGGGCATTCGTGGTTGTGGTGTGTCGATGCCTTACAAGGAAGCGTGCATGGCCCTGGTCGATGAAATCGATCCTTCGGCGGCGGCTATCGAGTCGGTCAATACCCTGGTCAACGAAGGCGGGTATTTGAAGGCTTACAACACCGATTACCTGGCGGTGCGTCAATTGCTCCAACGCCATCAGGTCGACCCCAGCACTGCGTTCGCCCTGCGCGGCAGCGGTGGCATGGCCAAGGCGGTGGCCAGTGCCTTGCGCGATGCCGGATTCGCCGAAGGCATCATCGTGGCGCGCAACGAGCAGGCCGGGCGGCAACTGGCGGATGTGTGCGGTTATCGCTGGCTGCCACAGCTGGGCGACCTGTGCCCGCCGATGCTGGTGAACGTGACGCCAATCGGCATGGCCGGTGGGCCCGAGGCAGAGGAATTGGCATTTAGCCCGGATGCCATCGCTGCAGCGCAGCAAGTGTTCGATGTGGTCGCGATGCCGGCGCGCACGCCGTTGATCCGCCATGCCGAGGCGCTGGGCAAGCCCGTGATAACTGGGTTGGAGGTGATCGCGTTGCAGGCGCTGGAGCAGTTCGTGCTGTATACCGGCGTACGTCCGACGGACGCGCAGGTGGCGGCGGCGGTGGAGTATGCGCGGCAGGCTTAGGGCCGTGCAGACGTTGTGGGAGCGGATTTTGCCCGCGAAAGCGGTAGTGGATCAGTCGACGTTTGGCGGATAAACCCGCTCCCATCGGTGCAGCAGCCTTCGAACCGTCAGAACACCTGGCGGTCACCGTCGAGCTGTTGATCGACCAGCCAGCGGCCATGGGCCAGCGCGGCGTGCTGGGCGTTCTCCAGGTCGGACAGGAAGGCCATCTTCATCGGCAGCGACAGGCGGCGGCTGGTGTGTCCTTGGGGATCGGTGATCAGGCAGCCGGCAGCGAACGGCAGCGGCGACCCAGGGTGGGTCATGACGCTCGCGGTGATGGTGTGGTCGCGGTATTCACAGTGAAGGGTTTGCATCGTCCTTTACCTCGCTGTGGCTTGGAAACGGTTTATTCCATATACCACAGCGAGGGGCCGGGAGTTCCCGGCCCGACGAGCGTGCCCTGGCGGGCGAGGCTTAGAACGTGGTCGGCTGGATCACTTCGACCCAGTAACCGTCCGGGTCCTTGATGAAGGCCAGGTGCTTCATGCGGCCGTCCGACAGGCGCTTCTGGAAGGGCACTTCCAGGGCTTCGAAACGCTCGCAGGCGGCGCGTACATCCGGCACCGAGATGCAGATGTGGCCAAAACCGCGCGGGTCGGTGTTGCCATCGTGATAGGCGAACTCGGGATCGTTCTCGGTGCCGTGGTTGTGGGTCAGCTCTAGAACGCCGGGGATCGACTTCATCCACTGGTGACGCTCGGCGTCATCGGCCGGGATCTGTGCCGGATCGACCAGTGCCAGGAAGTACAAGCTGAAGGCGGCTTCAGGGAAGTCGCGCTTGTCCACCAGGCTGAAGCCCAGCACGCGGGTGTAGAAGTCCAGCGACTTTTCGATGTCCTTGACCCGCAGCATGGTGTGGTTGAAGACGAAGTTGGCGGTGGCGGCATCCGGTGTGGCGGTGACGCCTGGCAGGGCGTGCAGATCGTGCAGGCTCATGGGTACTCCAGAAGAGAGGCCGGGACACAAGGCCCCAGCGGGAAAGACAGGTGAGCCATGATACGGCAGTGAGGCGTGAGCGCAAACGAAAGCGCCCTGCACGAGTGCAGGGCGCTGGAATTAGAGGCCCGCATGTGCGGGCGCGTGATGGGGTCGCTAGTCCTTTAGCTGGTTCGATACTGCGCGTGTCGATGTGAAAAAAGTGTGAAGTGGGTGTTGATGTTTCATGGGCGTACCCAACTTTCCACTGTCTTGGCGCCGTACTGCTCTTTCCAGGCCTTCAACCCGCGGTGGTTGCCACCTTTGGTCTCGATCAGCTCGCCGGTGTGCGGGTTCTCGTACACCTTCACCACACGGGGGCGGCGCTGCTGCTTGGGCGCCGTGGTCGGTGCCTTGGTCACTGCCTTCGGGTCGAGGATGGCGACGATGTCGCGCAGGCTCTTGTCATAGCTTTTCATCAGGCCGACTAGTTTCTGCTCGAATTCGATTTCGCGTTTTAGGCCGGCGTCCTTTTTCATCGCCTCCAGTTGCGCCATTTGTTCCTGGAGAGCTTTTTCGGCAGCACGAAACTCTGCAAGTCTGGACACTGTCATCACTCCTGTAAGTGTCGTGGCAGGGCGTGACGAACATACAAGAAGCAATAAACGCCGGCCACGGGGATGGGTACAGCTGTTCGCTGATATCGATTGTAGTCGTCGACCTCTACTGGGTAAACCGCAAACTTTTTATAAGTAATCGCGGAACTTTGTTAGTTTTTCGCGCCTTATTCGCAGCGCGTTGCAAACTGCTCTTCAGAGGTGCTTAGACTATCGTCCAATGGCTCATGCTAGAGCGGTTGCACGATAATTCAAGATGATGGCCGTCGTGTTTGTCGGCTGTTCCGTAGTGCCGGGGGCAATGCTGCCCCGGATCGTTTTTCGCCTTCTTCCTGGATGTTTCTTTCGCATGTTTCCCCCGTTTTCCCCAGCCCCCGGGCGCCGTTTTACCGGCTTGTTGTTCCTGTGTGTCGGTGCCCATGCCCAGGCCGCCGGTTTTCTTGAAGACAGCAGCGCCAAGGTCGAAGCGCGCACTGTCTACTTCAACCGGGATTTCCGTGATGGCCACAGCAGTTCAAGTCAAGGCGCATCCAAACGCGAAGAAACGGCTCAGGGTTTCATTCTGAATGTGCAGTCCGGTTATACCCAGGGACCGGTGGGGTTTGGTGTCGATGCACTGGGAATGGTCGGCTTCAAGCTCGATTCCAGCCCGGCCGATAGCAACAGTGGCTTGCTGCCCTCGTCGGGCCATGACCCGCGCGGTTCGGCCGATCAGTACGCCAAGCTTGGCCTGGCCGGCAAGGTCAAGGTGTCCGACACCGTGCTGCGCTACGGATCGATGATGCCGGATATGCCGCTGCTCAAGTACAACGATGGCCGTCTGCTGCCAACGATGTTCCATGGCGCGATGCTTACCTCCGAAGAAGTGCGTGACCTGAAGTTCACCTTGGCTCGCCTGAACCAGTACACCGCTCGGGACTCCACCGACCGCCAGGACATCCGCGTTCACTGCAAGAACAAGCGCTATGCCTGCAACATCGAGGCCGACCACTTCGACCTGGCCGGCCTTGACTACCGTTTCAATGATCGCCTCAGTGGCCAGTACCAGGTGTCGCGCCTGGAGAACATCTATCGCCAGCAGTTCCTGGGCCTGGTGGCCAGCCAGCCCCTGGCGGTGGGCAGCCTGTCGGCCGACCTGCGCCTGATCAAGAGCGACGATATCGGCAACGCCCGCGCGGGTGAAATCGACCACCGTGCCTTCAGCGGGATGCTCGGTTACAGCCTGGGTGGGCACAAGATCAGCGCCGGCTGGCAGCGCATGTATGGCCAGAGCGCCATGCCGTATCTGGATGGCAGCAACCCTTACTTGGTCAACTACGCCCAGGTCAATGACTTTGCCGCCGCTCAAGAGCGCTCCTGGCAACTGCGTTATGACTACGACTTCAAGGCCCTTGGCGTACCGGGCCTGACATTCTTCACTCGCTACATCAACGGCGACCATATCAAGGTTCCCGGCAGCAGCGCCGAAGGCAAAGAGTGGGAGCGCGATACCGAGCTCAAGTACCAAGTGCAGAGCGGCACCTTCAAGGACGTGAGCGTGCGCCTGCGTAACTCCACCTACCGCAGCAACTATGAAAAATGGGCGCGGGACATGGACGAGACGCGGGTGATCGTGAGCTACAACTTCTCGATCCTCTAGCGTTTTGCCAAATGCCGCCGGCCGCTCGACAATGGCGGCTGGTTGGCAGGAGGACAGGGCGATGAAACGTGTGCTGCTGATAGGCATCGGTCCGGGCGACCCACGCCAGATCACCTATGAAGCGGTGGATGCGCTGCGGCGCGCCACGGTGTTCTTCGTCCTCGACAAAGGCGACGACAAGGATGAACTGGTGCAGTTGCGCAGGGACATCCTGGCGCGCTACGTGCCACAAGGCGGTTATCGCCTGGTGCAATTGAGCGACCCGCGGCGCGATAGCCAGGCACTGGATTATCTCGGCGCGGTGCAGCACTGGCATCGCCAGCGCGCGGCCTTGTATGGCCAGTGGCTGCAGGACGAGCTGGGCCCTGACGATGTCGGCGCCTTCCTGCTCTGGGGCGAGCCGGGGTTGTACGACAGCACGTTGCGTGTGCTCGACCTTGTTCGCCAACAGGGCATGGCCTTGATGCTGGAGGTCATCCCCGGCATCAGCAGCGTGCAGGCCCTGGCCGCGCGCCATCAGATTCCCCTCAATCGTATCGGCGAGCCTCTGACTGTTCTGCCGGGCCGGCGCCTGGCCGAGCAGACACTCATCGACAACGTGGTGGTGATGCTCGATGGGCAGTGCGCCTTCGCTGCATTGGAGGATGCACACCTGATGATTTATTGGGGCGCCTACCTGGGGACCAAGGATGAGGTGCTGGTCGCTGGGCCGCTGCAAGAGGTCAAGGCACAGATTCTCGAGTCGCGGGAGCGATTGCGGCGACGCAAGGGATGGATCATGGATACCTACTTGCTGCGGCGCGAATGCTGAGGTGGGACAGATCGGGAATCGGGGTCGCTTTGCGTCCCCGGTTTCAACGCCGACGCAACATGGCCCCAGTGAAGTTGTACAGACGCTGTTCATCCAGATGCGCCAGGCTGTGCTCGATCCGCTCGGTCAGGGCCCAGGCGTGGCGGTTGCGGTCGTAGCGGGTCTTGAGCAGGGGGGCGCAGGCCGCCTGGGCTTGTTGCCACGCCGCTTGGTCGCTGTAGAGCCGCACGCAGGCTTTCGCCAGTGCCTCGGCGGTCCCGGCGACGGCGCCAGGCCAGGGCAGGGCGCCGTGCATGGCCTCGGCGCCGATGGGGGTGGTGACGCTGGGGGTACCACAGAGCATGGCGTCGGCCAGCTTGCCCTTGATCCCGGCGCCAAAGCGCAGCGGCGCCAAACACAGGCGTGCGTTGCTCATCACCTGCAAGGCATCCTCGGCCCAGCCGAGCAGGTGGAAACCTTCGTCTGGGTTGTGCAATGCCAGGGCCTTGGGCGAGGCGTAGGCGCCGTAGATGTGCAATTGGGCTCCGGGCAAGTGGCGGCGGATCATCGGCCAGAGGTTGTGCTTCATCCACAGCACCGCGTCCCAGTTGGGTGCATGGCGGAAGTTGCCGATGGTCACGATGTGCTCGCGCTCGGCGAAGGGGCGCAACGTCTGGGCCGCAGGGTCGAGCATCAGCGGACACCAGTGTAGCAGGTAGTCCGGCACACCAAAGCCGTTGACCAGCAGGTCCGTTTCCACGTCCGAGATGATCAGCGACAGGTCGCAGCGGTAGATCGCGGCCAGCTCACGCTGGGCCAGCGCGCTCGGCGCCATCTGGCGGAACAGCTCGGGGCCGCTGGTGTTGAACAGGGCGCGGAAGTCGTTGGGGTCCAAGCCTTCGATCAGTCGCCGACGCAGCAATTGGTGGCGGGCCTCGCGCAGGCTTTGCAGGTCTGAGGTTTCCAGCACGCGCAGGGCGTTGGGGCAGTGCCGGGCCACGATGGTGCCGAATTGCTCTTCCATTTCGAATCGGTCGAACAGCACCAGGTCCGGCGCCTGTTCGGTGAGAAGGTGGGCAATGCTTGCGTGGTCGCCGGCGAGGGCCAGCTCGGTGATGCCCAGGGCGCTGAGGTCGGCCTTGTGCTCGGCAGGCTCGGTGGTGCTGGCAAAGGTGATGCGCCAGCTGCGGGCGAGAAAACTCTCGAGGATCTGCATCATGTGACCGCCGACGGCGGAGGAACGTGGTTCGGGCCAGGCTTGGCCGATGACCAGGACGTGGAGCATGGAGGAGGGCCTTGGGCTGGAAAAGGCGCTATTTAATCATGTCCGGGGGCATGGGGCCGCAACGCAGCCCCATGCCAGCCTTTAGAAGGTGTAATCCACCGTCGCAAAGTACGAGCGCGGTGCCCCCAACAGCCACTGGTCGCTGGTATAGACGTAGGACGCCGCGTACTCACGGTCGAACAGGTTGTTCACTTGCAAGCCCAGGCGCACATCCGGCAACACCTGCCAGCCCAGATTGGCATCGACCACCGTATAGCCAGGTACGCTGTTCTCATTGACCGCGCTGTCGTAGCGCTGGTCCACGTAACGCACACCCAGGCCGGCATCGACCTGTTGGCCAAACCCCTTGCTCAGCCACAGGTTGGCTGTGCGCCTTGGCACGTTGCCCGGTCTGTTGCCAGCGCGATCCACCACGCCGCTGCCGGTGTTCTCGAGGTAGTCATCGAACTTGGCGCGCACCACTGCAGCATTGGCCGAGACCTGCCACTGGTTGGCCAAGGCCAGTTCCACCGTCGCCTCCAGGCCATCGGAGGTCTGTTGGCCCGCTTGCTGTACGCCGTGATTCACGGGGTCGGCAACCAGCAGTTTCTTCTTGACGATGTGGTAGGCCGCCAGCGTCCACTCGCCACGGCCCTCCCAGAACCGTTGCTTGAGGCCCAGCTCGGTCTGCTTGGCTTCGGTCAGGTCGTAGCGTTGCTCCGGGCGCAGGGTCAACAAATCGCCTACGCCATCCTCGCTGGTCGAGTATTGCCCGTACAGCGACAAGTCGTCGTTGACGGCGAACACCAGTCCGGCGCGCCAGTTTCCGCCTGGCAGGCTGCGCTCGCTGCGGGTGTCGTTGACCAGATCGTTACGCTCGATGTGATTCTGGTCGCGGCGGAGACCAGTCACCAACGACAGGCGTTCGGTCAGCTCGGTGCGGTTCTCGGCGAACAGGGCAAAGGTGTGAGTGGTGGACAACGTCTGGGGGCGTGTCGGCGACAGGCTATGGAACCTGCCAGGGGCAGGATGCCAAGGGTCGAGCGGGTCCGTGATGCCATCGTCGTAGGGCGCGTTGCTGTCGACGTTGAAGCGGATCTTGTTGTATTCGGCGCCGACCAGCGTCGTGCTGGCCAGGCCAAACAGATCGTGGTCGAAGGTCAAGCTCTGGCGGTCGCCGATCTGCTCTTGGTTGTGCTTGATCTCCAGGAAACTGCCGCGCTCCAGCCGGTCTTGATCACCATTCCAGGCATAGGTTTCGGCATTGCGCCAATGCCGGCGGCTTTTGATGTAGTACAGCTGGTTGCTGGCCGACACGCTATCGCTGAGGGTCCAGTCGGTGTTCAGCCGGGTCCATTCGTCGTGGTAGCGCTGGACGTCGTTTTGGATGTTGTAGTTCTTCTTGCGCAGACTGCTGCGGTAATGCCCGTCGATCAGCGGCGTGCCGTAGTAATTGGCAGGTTCTGCATCGCCGCGCTCGTGGGCCAGGGTGAAGCTCAGGTCATCGGTGGCGTCGAAACGCAGCGCGGCGCTCAAGGCCAGGCTGCGCGAGTCGGTACGGTCGACCCAGCCGTTGCCGGCCTGCTGGTTGACCGTCATCCGGTAGCTCAGACGCTCGCTCAGGCTGCCGCCGCTGTCCAGGCCGAGCTGTTGACGGTCCCAGGACCCGTAGCCCAAGCGCAGCCGGTTGTGGACGTCGCCGGCGAAAGGTTTTTTCGGAATCACGTTCACCACCGCCCCGGTGGCGCCTTCGCCATACAGGACCGAGGCGGGCCCGCGGAGGATGTCGATGCGCTCGACCATCCACGGATCGACCGGGAAGGTCAGCGTACCGGCGCCGCTATACAGACGCGAGCCGTCGAACAGGGTCATCACCGAGCTATGGCCTTCGAAGCCCCGCGCCGAGAGGCCGGTGCCGCCGTCGCCGGGGCTGCCGGTGAAGCTGATGCCTGGCGAGCGGGTCACGGCGTCCTGAACGGTGAGGTTGTTGCGCCGCTCGATCTGTTCGGCGCTGAGGGTGCTGGTGCTGGCTGGGGTTTGCAGGGCACTCAGGTTCAGGCGCGATCCGGCATCGGTCGGGGTGGCCAGATCGATGGCCGGCGCGTCGTGGGTATCGGTGATGGTCGTCGAAGGCAGGGCCAGCACGGGATTGTGCTGTTCATCGGCCACTGCCGGGAGGGCAACGGCCAGGCAGGCCGCCAAGGTATGAAGCGTGTAGGTACGGGACATGTCGTTCCACTGCTGCAGGAATGAATGGATCCCGGTGGAAACAACGCAAAGACAAGCGAACGCGCACGCAAGGGGCGTGCGCGAAGACCGGCCTGCGCCCGCCCACCGCGGGTTTGCCAATGTTAAGTTCCAGGCCGGTCTCCGGGCTTGCGAGGGTCATGAAGCCTTCACCTTCCCATGCAGGCGCACAGTGGTCTGTCGAAGGATTCGCTCGCTTACCGTTGCGGGGGCAGCGCCGGACTTGTCGTAGGGACGACTCACCGGCTTCCCGTTTCACCCTGCGCGCGGCGGCGCAGGACACCTGAAACTGGCACGCATCTGACCATCGATCGGGTGGGCAGTCAATGCGCGGGGGAAAGGCGAGGGCTCAGCGACCGCGTCGGCGCGAGACCCGCGCCTCGATATTCTTGCGCCCGATCAGCAGTGCGGGCTTTTCCACCACCGGCTCGTCCGCCAGCCATTTGTACATCACCAGGCAGTCCACCAACCCCAGTTGGGCATGGCGGTACGCCTTGGGCAGCCGGCCGACGGTCTCGAAGCCGAGCTTGTGCCACAGCGCCACCGCCACTTCGTTGGTAGCCACCACCGAGTTGAACTGCAGCGCCAGGAAACCTTCCTGGCGGGCCAGCTTCTGTGAGTGTTCGCACATCAATCGGGCCACGCCACGGCCACGAGCGGCCTCGCTGACCATGTAGCCGCAGTTGCCCACATGGCTGCCAGGGCCGGCGGCGTTGGCCTTGAGGTAGTAGGACCCCAGCAACTCGCCGTCCTGCTCGGCCACCAGGGTGCGCAGGGGCAGATCCAGCCACAGCTGGCGGGCCTGCTCGAAGGTCAGTTCGGGGTCGAAGGCGTAGGTCTGGCGGGCCTGGACGATGGCCTGGAAGGTCGGCCAGAAACGGTCGAAGTCTTCCGGGGTCATGGGGCGGATCTGGATCATGGCGGCTCCTGCGGGCTGGACCGCCAAGTCTGGGTGGCTTGGCGCCGCCGCGCAAGGGCGACGACGCCGGTCGGGTTCAACTGCCGGCTTTGCCCACGGCGTCCATGGCGCGGGCCGAATAGACCAGCGCGGCGCCGGCGTTCATCGCCACGGCCACGCCGAGTGCCTCGGCGATCTCTTCACGGGTGGCGCCGTGCTTGACCGCCTGTTGGGAGTGCACGGCGATGCAGCCGTCGCAACGGGTGGTCACGGCGACGGCGAGGGAAATCAGCTCGCGGGTCTTGGCATCGAGGTGGTTGGTCTTGGCACCGGCGCCGCTGGCGGTCATGTAGCCGGCCACGGTGTCCGGAGACAACTGCTTGAGATCGCCGATGCCGGCCATCAACTGCTTACGGTAGGCGTCCCAGTCCATCATGCTCATCGTCTTCACCTTGGGAAGGTTGCGGAGTGGAGCTTTCAGGCTAGTCGAAGTTTTCCGCGAGGGACGGGCTTGTGTCGCGATGGGCCGCGAAGCGGCCCATTGGCGTTTCAGATGTAGATGAAGAACAGCACCAAGGCTGCGACCACCGCCCACTTTTCCAGGTAGTAGCGGGTGCGGTTGCGCTTTTTCAGCGCTTTGCCGCGCTCGCGGATCTTGTAGATACGGGTGAACAGGCGATTGATGCCGCCGGTCTTGTCATTGGCGTCGTTGGGCGCGGCGGCGGCGGCCATGACGTTGCGGCTGAACCAGCGGTTGAAGGCGGTCGCCCAGCGGTACTTGAGCGGGCGCTCGACGTCGCAGAACAGAATGATGCGATTGTGCTCGGTGGTGTTGGCGGCGTAGTGGATGTAAGTCTCGTCGAACACCACCGCTTCGCCGTCGCGCCAAGCGTACTTTTCGCCATCCACATCGATGTAGCAGCCGTCGTCGTTCGGCGTGTCCAGGCCCAGGTGGTAGCGATAGGAGCCGGCATACGGATCGCGGTGACGCACGAGCTTGGCGCCTGGCGGCAGGGTGGCGAACATGGCGGCCTTGACCGTGCCGATACCCTGCAGCAGCTCGGTGGTGCGGGGGCACAGCTTCATCGCAGAAGGATGGCTCTCGCCGTACCACTTCAGGTAGAAGCGCTTCCAGCCGGTCTTGAAGAACGAGTTGAAACCGACATCGTCATAGTTGTCGGATTTCTTGATCTCGCCGACGTGCAGTAACTGCTGGGCTTCTTCGCGGATTTCCTGCCAGTGGTCCTTGAGCGGTTGCAGCTCAGGGAAGGCCTCCACCGGCAAGTAGGGCTTGGCCGGGTGTTTGGAGAACAGGTAAAGGAAGGCGTTGACCGGCGCCAGGAAACTGGAGTGATCGCCCAGCTGGCGGGTCAACTTATGGCGAACCCGACCGCGCAGGTGGACATAGGCGATCGAGAGGACGAATAGAAGTACTAATGCAATTTTCATGGACGGCTGCTTGTCAAGATGGCCATGCTTCGTGGCTTGAGCCCGCCAGCATAAACAATCATGCGTCGGCTTTATAGAATTAATCTCACATTGCCAGGCAGACATTCGTACGATAAGCCCCGTTCGTGCCGTGTGCCCCGGCCTAGACCTTTTCCAGGAGGGAATGACCAATGGCATTCGTCGAACGCGACAAGGGCCAGCCCTTCAAGCGCCTGTTCTTCGCCCTGACGGTCAGCGATGCCCAGCGCCGCGCCATTGCCCAATGGCGGCGCGCGCTGGCGCTGCGCAGTGGCAAGCCGGTGCCGGCGCAGAACTTTCACCTGACATTGTTGTTTTTGGGCGATGTGGATGTTGCCCAGGTGCCCGCCCTGTGCGCCGCCGTGGATCAGCTCAAGCGTCCAGAGGCGCCGATACGTCTGGTGCTGGATCGTCTGCAGGTGTGGCATCGCGCCAGTGTCTTGGTCCTTGAGCCCCAGCAGACGCCTCCGGCCTTGCGCCAGTTGGTCTACGCCCTGCAACAGGCGGCCTTGCCGTTGGGCGTCGCCGAGCAGACCCGCGAGTACCGGCCACACCTGACGCTGTCCCGCGATTTTCGCGCCCAGGTGCCGGAGTCTCCCACGGCGCCGGAGTTTTTCCTTGCCGCGCGCTCGTTCGTGCTCTACGAGTCGCGCAAGGGCGCCTATTGGCCACTGGCCGAGTGGCCTTTGGAAGGCTGAGGCCAGCACATGCTTCATGGTTGTGAGACAGGGGCTTGACGCGTACCATGCCGAGCATTCCTTTCAATAACAAACCGCACGGCACTGGCCAGCATCGGCACGTGGCGTGTGGCTTTTCGTCTTGCCTGCGGAGATCAACAACCCATCCATGAACGGACCTACTCCAAGCGTCTTGCCCACCACCGCGCAAAGCGGCAGCTGGCTCAGTGTCATCGCCCTGGCGCTGGCGGCCTTCATCTTCAATACCACCGAGTTCGTACCGGTGGCGCTGCTCAGCGACATTGGCCACAGCTTTGACATGAGCACCGCCCAGGTCGGTCTGATGCTGACCATCTATGCCTGGGTCGTGGCGCTGGCCTCGTTGCCCATGATGCTGATCACCCGCAACATCGAGCGTCGGCGCCTGCTGTTGTTCGTCTTTTTGGTGTTCATCGTCAGCCACCTGTTGTCGTGGCTATCCCAGAGCTTCGCCATGCTGCTGGTCAGCCGTATCGGCATCGCCCTATCCCATGCGGTGTTCTGGGCCATCACCGCGTCGCTGGCGGTGCGCGTGGCCCCCCCAGGCCAGCAGGCCAAGGCCCTGGGCCTGTTGGCCACCGGGACCACCTTGGCCATGGTCATGGGCATTCCGCTGGGACGCGTGGTGGGCGAGGCTTTGGGCTGGCGGGTGACCTTCCTCAGCATCGCCGGTGTGGCGTTGGCCACCCTGCTGTGCCTGGTGAAGTCGCTGCCGCTGCTGCCGAGCCAGAACTCCGGTTCCCTGCGCAGCCTGCCGATCCTGTTCAAACGCCCGGCACTGGTGATCACCTACCTGCTGGTGACGCTGGTGATCACCGCGCAGTTCACTGCCTACAGCTACATCGAGCCGTTTGCCTTGCACGTGGCGCAGATCGGCGGCGAGCGCACGACGCTGTTGCTGCTGCTGTTCGGCGGGGCCGGGGTGTTCGGGTCGCTGCTGTTCAGCCGCTACAGCGACCGCTTCCCCCATGGGTTCCTGGTGGCGGCCATCGCATCCCTGGCCGCGTGCCTGCTGCTGTTGCTGCCGCTGTCGGGCAATTTCTATGTGTTCGCGGCCTTGAGCATGGTCTGGGGCGTGGCGATCCTGAGCTTCAGCCTGTCGTTGCAATCGAAGACGCTGAAGCTGGCGTCGGACGCCACCGATGTGGCCATGGCGCTGTTCTCGGGGATCTACAACATCGGCATCGGCGGTGGTGCCCTGCTGGGCAGTATCGTCAGCAGCCAACTGGATGTGGCGTACATCGGCGTGGTCGGTGGCAGCGTCGCGGTGGTGGGTCTGGTGCTGGCGGCGGCGAGTACGGCGCGGTTTCGTCAGGCGTTAGGCAAGTAGACGCAGGCGCTCTTGAATCCGGCGGCGAAGCAGACGGAGCTGAGCAGGCTGATCGCATCAATGGTCGTCGGGCTGTAACGCCGCGAAGCGCTCGCGTAGCCATAGATGCAACTGCGAAACCGCAGGCGACAATTGCTTGCGGTGGGGGCACACCAGGGTCACGGGTGTGAGCTCGCCGGGGTGTTCGGGCATCAGGATTTCCAGCTCGCCCGCCGCCACGTTGGCACTCACATCCAGCCAGGACTTGTAGACGATCCCTTCACCCTCCAGGGCCCAGCGCCGGACCACGTCGGCATCATCGCTGAACAGTGGGCCGCGTACCTGCACGGTGCGGCTGCCCAGGCGCCATTTGTCGTAGACCCGCCCCAGTTGCAAGTAGAGCAGGCAGGCATGCTGCTGGAGCTCCTCGGGCGTGCGCGGACGGCCGTGGCGGGCCAGGTAGTCAGGAGAGGCCACCAGTACCCGACGGTTCCAGGGCGCCAGGGGCAGGGCAATGTAGTTGGCCTCGGCGTTCAGGCCGTAGCGAATAGCCACATCCACCGGATCGCGGGAAAAGTCGGCGACCTGGTCGGAGAGAAAGAACCGCAGGCTCAGTTCTGGGTGTTCGCGGCGAAACGCACTGAGCCAGGGCAGCAGGATGTTGCGCCCAAGGTCCGAAGGCGCCGACACCTGCAGCACGCCACGCAGGCTGCTGTGGGCGCCGTGCAGGTTGTCGCGCCCTTGGCGCAGGGTGTCCAGCACGCTCTGGGCGGTGGGCAGGTACAGCTCGCCCTCGGCGGTCAGGCGCAGGCTGCGGGTGGTTCGGGCGAACAGGCGCACATCCAGCTCGCGCTCCAGGCGCTTGATCGCTGCCGCCACTTGTCCCGGCAGCAGACCCGCTTCATGGGCGGCGGCGGTGAAGCTGCCCAAGGCGCTGCTACGCACGAACAGTTCGAGATCGGTAAGACGCAGCATTTTCACTCCAGCGATGAAAGTGTTGCTGCATTGTGCGGGTTTTTCTTTTTAACGGGAAAGATAAGATGCGCGACACATCCGTTCTCTTGAGGAGTTGTCATGATGGATACCGTTGCCCTGGCCAAGCGCCGCTACACCACCAAAGCCTACGATGCCGCTCGCCGCATTCCCCAGGCCACTGTCGATGCGCTGCTCGAACAATTGCGCCACAGCCCGTCGTCGGTCAACTCGCAGCCCTGGCACTTCGTCGTCGCCGACAGCGCCGAGGGCAAGGCGCGCCTGGCGAAGGCCGCTGATGGGCGTTTTGCCTACAACTCGCCAAAAATCCTCGACGCCTCCCATGTGATCGTGTTCTGCACCCGCACCGACATGACCGAAGCGCACCTGAATGCCTTGCTCGAGCAGGAACAGGCCGATGGACGATTCCGCGACGAGCAGGCCCGTGCCGGGCAAGATGCCAGCCGACGTGGCTATGTGAATCTGCACCGCTTCGACCAGAAGGATCTGCAGCACTGGATGGAGAAGCAGACCTACCTGGCCTTGGGCACCGCGTTGCTCGGCGCCGCTGCCCATGGCCTGGACGCAACGCCTATCGAAGGGTTCGACAGCAAGGTGCTGGATGCGGAACTGGGCCTGCGCGAGCAGGGTTTCACCAGTGTGGTGGTGCTCGTCCTGGGCTATCGCAGCGAGCAGGACTTCAATGCTGGGCTCAACAAGTCGCGACTGCCGGCTTCCACGGTGTTCACCTTCCTCTGAGCCGAGGGGCTAGTCGTCAGGCTCCTGTGACAGGGGCCTGGCCACATGCTCCAGCGCGCGGCGTTCGGCGGCGATGCCCCAGCGTGCTTGCACCAGCGCGGCGATGATCATCAGGCTGGCGCCGATCAGGTAGCCGTACAGCACGTTGATGCGCTCGCCAGTCTCGATCAATGCACCGAACAACGCAGGTCCGATCAAACCGCCCAGCCCGGTGCCGAAGGCATAGAACACGGCGATGGCCAAGGCACGGATTTCCAGGGGAAAGGTCTCGGACACGGTGAGATAGGCGGAGCTGGCGGCGGCGGAGGCGAAAAAGAAAATCACCATCCAGGCCGCCGTTTGCTCCGTGACATCGAGCAGGCCTTGCTCGAACCCATACCCGCTGATGGCCAGCAGCACACCGGATACCAGATAAGTGGTGCTGATCATCACTCGCCGGCCCAGCACATCGAACAGTCGCCCCAGCAGCAACGGCCCGCAGAAATTGCCCAGGGCGAACGGCAGCACGTACCAGCCGATACGCTCGGACGGCACGCCATAGAAATCGGTGAGCACCAGTGCATAGGTGAAGAAAATCGCGTTGTAGAAGAACGCCTGGGCACTGAGCAACGTCAGGCCGACCAAGGCCCGGCGCCGATGGACGACGAACAGGCTGTGCATGACCTCGCCCAAGGGCGTGTGGTCGCGTGTGCGCAGGCGCAAGGGCGGGGTGTCGATGGATGGCAGTACGGCGCCGCATCCGTGCAGCTGATGTTCGATGTCGCTGACGATGCGTTCGGCGCGCTCGGGTTGGCCGTGGACCATCAACCAGCGCGGGCTCTCCGGGATCCATAGGCGCATCAGCAGAATCGCCAGGCCCAGCAGCGCACCAATACCGAAGCACAGTCGCCAGCCCAGATCGCCGCCGATCCAGGCCGGATCGAGCAGAATCACCGCGCCGATCGCACCCAAGGCAGCCCCCAGCCAGAAGGTGCCGTTGATCACCAGGTCTACCCAGCCGCGATAGCGCCCGGGGGTGAACTCCTGGATGGTCGAGTTGATGGCGGTGTACTCGCCGCCGATGCCGGCCCCGGTGAGAAACCGGAACAGTAGGAAACTTGCCAGGTTCCACGAAAACGCCGTGGCCGCTGTAGCGCCGATGTACAGCGCCAGGGTGACGAAGAACAGCCTGCGCCGGCCCAGGCGGTCGGTCAGCCAGCCGAAGAGCAGGGCTCCGAGCACGGCGCCGGCGATGTAGGCGGCGCCAGCCAGACCGATATCGGTGTTGCTCATGTGCAACGCCGGGCTGTCTTTGAGGGCTCCTGACACCGAGCCTGCCAGGGTGACCTCCAGCCCGTCCAGCAACCAGGTGATGCCCAGCGCCATCACCAGCAGTGTATGGAAGCGGGTCCAGGGCAGGCGGTCGAGACGGGCGGGAATATCGGTATGGTAAAGGCGCCCGGTCGAAGAGCAGGGCGAGCGTTGGGTCACCAGGAGGGGCTCCGAGGCTGGCGGTGTGTGCCTGGCAGTGGAGCCCTTTTCAGGGGGCGGAGTTCATTTCAGTTCGCGGATAAACTCGCCCCACCTGGTCCGCTGTGCCTTTGGGAGCGGGTTTACCCGCGAACAGGTCGGGACTGTCACCACAGGGCGACAGATGCAGCGTTCACCACCCGCCCGAACACCTCGATGGCCTTGTCCACCTCGGCCTCGCAGGTGAAGCGCCCAAGGCTGATCCGCACGCTGTTGCGTGCCTGGGCTTCGTCCAGACCCAGGCTCAGCAGGACGTGGGAAGCGGCATTGCTCGCCGAGTTGCACGCCGAAGTCGAGGACAGGGCCAGCTCGCTGGCCAATGCCGCGCTGTTGAACCCCTTGGCGTCGATGGACAGGTTCAAGGTATGGGGAATGCGTTGTTGCGGGCAGCCATTGAGGCTCACCCCGGGCAGTGCGAGCAGGCCACGGCGCAGGCGTTCGCTGAGCTGGGCGATGCGTTGGTGTTCGCTGTCGCCGGGCCCGCCGGCAAGGGCGAAGGCGCTGCCCATGCCGACGATCTGATGGGTCGCCAGGGTGCCCGAGCGCAGGCCGCGCTCATGGCCGCCGCCGTGCATCTGGGCGCGCAGCACCGGGCGTGCGCGCGCGCCGACGTACAGTGCGCCGATACCCTTGGGTCCATAGACCTTATGCGCCGAGAACGACATCAGATCGACTGCCTGACGCGCGAGGTCGAGGGCGACCTTGCCTACTGCCTGGGCGGCATCCACGTGCAACAGGGCCCCATGGGCGCGCACGTGTTCGCCGATGGCGGCGAAATCGGTAAGGGTGCCCAGTTCATTGTTCACCGCCATCAGCGACACCAGGCGGGTGTCGTTGCGAAGCGCCGCCTGCACTGCCTGGGGGTGGATCAGGCCGCGTGCATCCGGTGCCAGGCGCGTGACCGCCCAACCGAGACGTTCGAGCTCGGCCACGGTATCGAGCACCGCTTTGTGCTCCAGTTCGCTGGTAATCAGGTGGCCTGGTTGGCCGACGCCTTGGGCAATGCCCTTGAGCGCCAGATTGTTGGATTCGGTGGCGCCGGAGGTCCAGACCAGGTCGGTCGGGTCTGCGCCTACGCGCTCGGCTACCTGGCGGCGAGCCTGTTCCACGAGCTCGCGGGCGGCCTGGCCATAGGCATGGCCGCTGGATGCTGGGTTGCCGAAATGCGCTTGGTGGCCAAGGCAGGTGATCATGGCCTCGATGACGCGGGCATCGACAGGAGTGGTGGCGGCGTAGTCGAAGTAGAGGGGGGCGCTGGGCATGATGGGCGGGTCCGTGCAAGTTGCCGTGAAGTGGCGATCGATGTCCCATCGTACCCAGCGGGCGGAGATGCTTTTTGCCTTGTTGGCCGATTGTGCTCTGGCTTGAGGATCAATTTTTCTCCGGAGTCGATTCGTGTAGGAAAAATTTCTCCAAGTACCGGGCAGGTGGCCTTGCGGGCAGGGCTTCAGGCCGAGAGAGGCTGCTTTTCTTCTTCCATCGTCACCCGCTCGCACAAGTCGATGATCTGCTCGCGCATCCAGCGGTTGGCCGGGTCCTGGTCGGTGCTTTCGTGCCAGTACAAGTGGGTTTCCAGCGGCGGCACTTCGACCGGCAGCGGCAAGTGGCGCAATTGATGGCGGCGGGCGAAGCGCTCGGGGACGGTCATCACCATGTCGGTCTGTTGCAATACCTGCGAAGCCATCAAGTAATGCTGTGAGCGCAGGGCGATCTTGCGCTGCAGGCCCATCTTGCCCAGGGCCAGGTCCACATAGCCCAGGCCGTTGCGGCGGCTGGAGATGTGGATGTGGGTCAGGGCAAGGTAGCTGTCGAGCGTGAGCTTGCCTTCGGTCAATGGGTGGCCGGGGCGCATTGCGCAAACGAAGCGATCTTGCATGAGCTTGACGTGGCGCACCTGCGGGTCGATGTTCAGCGGGGCGTCCACGGCGAAATCCAGGTGACCGGCGGCCAGTTCCTTGGTGGTCTCGCGCCGTTTGCACAGGAAACTTTCGATCACCAGCGCCGGGGCCAGGCGCCGCAGGCGCTGGAACAACGGCGGCAGGATCACCGCCTCGGTGAGGTCGGTCATGCTGATGCGGAAGGTCTTGTTGGCCAGCTGCGGGTTGAAGGTACGGCTTTCCTGCACCGAGGTGCGCAGCAAGGCCAGGGCGTTGCGCACCGGGCCGATGATGTTCTGCGCCATTGGCGTGGGCACCATGCCTTGGGCCGTGCGCACGAACAGCGGGTCGTTGAAGGTTTCGCGCAGGCGCGAGAGGGCGTTGGACACGGCAGGCTGGGTAATGCCGACGATCTGCCCGGCACGGGTCAGGTTGGCTTCGGTGTAGATGGCATCGAAGACGATGAACAGGTTGAGGTCGACCTTGCTGAGGTTCATGGCGCTGCTCTTTATAGGAATTATCGGCCGATCATATATTGCTTATGAATGTTAATACACGCGGAAAATAGACTAGGTGGATAGCGCCTCGGTGCTCTAGGCTCTGGCTCATGTTCTCAAGCCTGTGAAGGTAGCCCTGATGGATTTCGCCTATTCGCCCAAGGTCCAGGCATTGCGTGAGCGTGTCACTGCATTCATGGACGCCTATGTCTATCCAGCGGAGCCGGTGTTCGAACGCCAGGTCGCCGAGGGCGATCGCTGGCAGCCCACCGCGATCATGGAAGAACTCAAGGCCAAGGCCCGCGCCGAGGGCCTGTGGAACCTCTTCTTACCCGAGTCGGAGTACGGTGCAGGCCTGTCCAACCTCGAATACGCCCCCCTGGCCGAGATCATGGGGCGCTCGCTGCTGGGGCCGGAACCGTTCAATTGCTCGGCGCCCGATACCGGCAATATGGAGGTGCTGGTGCGCTATGGCAGCGAGGCGCAAAAGCGCCAATGGCTGGAGCCGTTGCTGCGCGGCGAGATCCGTTCGGCGTTCGCCATGACCGAGCCGGACGTTGCGTCCTCCGACGCCACCAATATGGCCGCCACGGCCGTGCGCGAAGGTGACCAGTGGGTGATCAACGGGCGCAAGTGGTGGACCTCAGGTGCCTGCGACCCGCGCTGCAAAGTGATGATCTTCATGGGCTTGTCCGACCCGCAAGGGCCGCGTCATCAGCAGCACTCGATGATCTTGGTGCCTACCGACACGCCGGGTGTGAAGATCGTCCGCCCGTTGCCGGTGTTCGGTTACGACGATGCGCCCCATGGCCATGCCGAGGTGCTGTTCGAGAACGTACGGGTGCCCTATGAGAATGTGATCCTGGGCGAGGGCCGTGGCTTCGAGATCGCCCAGGGTCGCCTGGGCCCTGGGCGCATCCACCACTGCATGCGCTCGATCGGCATGGCCGAGCGGGCCCTGGAGCTGATGTGCAAGCGCGCCGTCGAGCGCACGGCGTTCGGCAGACCGCTGGCTCGGTTGGGGGGCAATGTCGACAAGATCGCCGATTCGCGCATGGAGATCGACATGGCGCGGCTGCTGACCCTCAAGGCCGCCTACATGATGGACACCGTCGGTAACAAGGTCGCGCGCAGCGAGATCGCCCAGATCAAGGTGGTGGCGCCGAACGTGGCGTTGAAGGTGATCGACCGGGCGATCCAGATCCACGGCGGGGCCGGTGTCAGTGGCGACTTCCCGCTGGCCTACATGTACGCCATGCAGCGCACCCTGCGCCTGGCCGACGGGCCGGACGAAGTGCATCGGGCAGCGGTGGGCAAGTACGAGATCGGCAAGCATGTGCCCAAGGAGCTACTGCGTAGCGGTCACTGAACTGGGGCCGCTTACGCGGCCCCGAGGCGGGTTATGGACCAGATGGGGGTGAACCGGCGCGTTCGTTCTTTTCTGCAAGGTCCCGGTGGTCTTGCGCCGGGTCGTGATGTCGGTCGCGGGTCTTGAACAGTGACAACAGCACCCCGCCGAGCAGCAAGCCGAACGTCACGCCCAGCGACAGCAAGGCGGGCACCTTGCCCACCAGGCCGTGGTAGAAGATCTTGCAGCCGATGAACACGAGCACCAGCGCCAGGGCGTACTTGAGGTAGACGAAGCGGTGCATCAGCGCCGCCAGGGCGAAGTACAGCGAGCGCAGGCCGAGGATGGCGAAGATGTTCGAGGTGTAGACGATGAACGGGTCTTGGGTAATGGCGAAGATCGCCGGGACGCTGTCGACGGCGAACACCAGGTCGGCCAACTCGATCAGTACCAGTGCCAGGAACAGCGGCGTCGCATGGCGCACGGCGGTGTGCTGCCCGGGTGGGGTGAGGCGCACGAAAAAGTGTGCGCCGTGGATCTGGTCGGTGACCCGCATGTGCCGACGCACGAAGCGCAGCACCGGGTTGTTGGCAAGGTCTGGGTGGCTCTCCTGCCGAGCCAAAGCCATCTTCACCCCGGTGAACAGCAGGAAGGCGCCGAACAGGTAGAGCACCCAGGCAAAGTGCTGCACCAGCGCCGCACCCACGCCGATCATGATCGCCCTCAGGAACACCACGCCGAGAATGCCCCAGAACAGCACCCGGTGCTGGTAACGGCGGGGAATGGCGAAGAACCCGAAGATCATGGCCATGACGAACACGTTGTCCATCGACAGCGATTGCTCGACCAGGAAACCCGTGTAGAACTCCAGCGCCGACTGCGCACCCAGCTCGTACCAGACCCACGCGCCGAACAACACGCCGACGCTGAAATAGCCGGCGTACAGCAGCAGGCTCTCGCGCATTTCGATCTCGCGGTTCTCGCGGTGGAGCACGCCAAGGTCCAAGACCAGCAGGCCGATGACGATAGCGATGAAGACCAGCCACAGCCAGGCGCTGGTTCCGAGGAACGGGGTGGTGAGGAATGTGTGCAGAGCCATCATGAGCCCCTCCTTTAATGTCGACGTTGCATGGCAACAGTGATCCGACATGGCGGCTGGGTAGCCGTCAGAGGGGCCCGGTATCACATAGGCTTGAGCGTAGTCCCGATCGGTGAGCCTGCCGAATGGCGCGCTGTTACATTTCTTTGCGAGGCTGCCCAGTCCTTCAGTACACCCACACTTCCACCCGTCGATTGCGCAACCGCCCTTGTTCCTGGTCGTTGTCGGCCACTGGCAGTTCGTCGCCCATGCCAGTCACTTCCTTGATTTCCACGCCATCGCGGGCGAGCTCGCGGCGCACCGCCATGGCCCGCAGGCGCGAGAGCAGGGCGGCGCGGCCCTGGGTTTCCTTGGGATCGCCAAACCCCACCAGTACCACCTTGTGCTGCAGCTTGCCGGCCTGGCGCAGGTAGTCTGCGACCCGGCGTACGTCGCGCAACGCCTTGTTGTCCAGGTTGGCGCTGCCGGGCTGGAAGCGAAAGTTCACGGTCAGGCGCCGGGCCTCAGCGGCCAGGGTCCGATAGCGTGGCGGCATGTCGGCCTGGGCGGGTACGGGCAGGGCCTTGACCTGCTGGGCCACGAAGCCTTGGCGGGCGACGATGGCCTGCCCGGCGGGGGTTTGGGTGTACTCGGCCAGGGCGACCGCCAAAGGGGCGGCGCGAGCAGGCAGGTAGAAGAACAAGCGGCGCGACAGCGGATAATCCTCGCTGGCGACCAGCGTTGGAGTAGGCAGCATGGCCGGCGCGTCGCCTTCGGCGATGGCCAGCACCTTGGCGCCATGCACGGCGGCCAGGCTGCTGAAACCGATGGCCTGGCGGTCAGCCTTGACCCGCTCGGCCAGCGCTTCGCTGGATTCGAAACGTTGCGCCTGACCGGCCAGCGTCTGCTGGCGTGGCTCCAGCACCAGAGCCTTGAAGGTTTCGAAGGTGCCGGAGCGATCGTCACGGGCATACAGACGGATCTCCCCGCCGGGCACGCCGAGCTGTTCCCAGCGTCGTACCTGGCCGCAGAACACTTGGGCCAATTGCGCGGTGGTCAGTTGGGCCAGCGGATTGTCCGGGTGAACGATTACCGCCACTGCGTCCAGGCCGATGACCTGTTCGGCGCCTTTGCCGCGAAGATCGCCTAGCGCCCGAAGACGTCGGGCTTCGTCGTCGGTGATGGGGCGGGACGCGGCCGCCAGGTCCGCTTGGCCATCGCCCAGGGCTGTGAAGCCGGTGCTCGAGCCGTGGGCGGCGATGGTGATGCGCAAAGGCTGGCCCTGGGCATCGAGTGCGTTGATTTCGGTTTCGTTGGCTTGGCGGCTCGGGGTCTGGGTGACCGCAGTGGCACCTTGGGCCGCTAACAGGCCTTGGATGAGCGCGGGTGTCAGGGCGGCGCCGATGGTATTGGAGCCCTGGATGCGCAGTTGCGCGGGCCCTGCGAGGGCCCACAAGGGGAACAGACAGCACAGCAAGGCGAACAGGCGAGGCATGCCGGAGACCTGTGGCATAAAGATGCGCTGCAGATTACGACAGTGGCGTGACCGGGAGATGACAGGGCGCGAGGCTGAGAAAAGGGGCCCCATCAGAATGTCGGCGGCGTGATCACCCAGATCACCACGGCATCCACTTCTCCGGGATTGCCATAACGATGGGGCTCTTGGCTCGAGAAACTGAAGCTGTCCCCTTCGTTGAGTTGGAAATACCGCTCGCCGACCCACAGCTCGAAGCTACCGGACAGCAAATAGCCGGCTTCCTCGCCCTCGTGGCTGTAGCTCTGCTGGCTGTAGGTGCCCGGGGGAAAGCGCGAATGGAGGATTTCGAGCTGCCGGTTGGGCTGGGGGGTGAGCAACTGATCGACGATACCGTCCTCGTAATGCACGCTCAGGCGGCTGTTGCGCCGCACCACGTAGCCCTGGTCCTCAGGGGCGGTGCTGGCCTCGCTGGCGAAGAACCACTGGATGGTCACGCCCAGGCTGCGGGCAATGTTGAACAGCGCCGGGATCGAGGGATAGGAGAGATTGCGCTCCAGTTGGCTGATGTAGCCGGCGGTCAGTTCGCTTTGCTTGGCCAGCTCGGCGAGGGTCATGCCGCGGCGCTTGCGCAGGCCGCGGATGCGGGTGCCGAGAAACTGCGGGGCCGCGCCGCCGTCTTCGGCGGCGGGCGGCGGCGTCTGGGGTTGCTGGCTCATGCGCGTCGGTCCATCGGGAAAGCCAGAAGTATGACCAGCCTCAGAGTGCCCAGGCAACCGTCAGGCCGTCGTGGATCGCTTCTTCGACGGTGCGCGGCGCCAGGCAGTCGCCGATGCGCCGCACCTCGACCAGGCCGGCCAGTTCCTCGGCCAACGTGTCCACCGGTTGATGGCCCAGGCACAGGACCAGAGTGTCGATCTCTTCGAAGATCATCGGTTCGCCACTGGCGGTGTGCAGCAGGTAGACGGTGTTGTCGTCGCAGCCGTACAGCCTGGCATAGGGGGTGATGGGGATGCCCAGGCGGTGCAGCTCGCCGGCCATCTGGTCGCGCACGTACAGCGGCAGGCTCTCGCCACAGTGGGTGCCGTTGACTGCCAGCTGCACTTGATGGCCTTCGCGCACCAGGCGTTCGGCGATGCCGGGGCCGATCCAGTCGCTGCGCCAGTCCACCACCAGCACCGAGCGCCCCAGGGTGGCCTGGTTGCGCAGCACCTGCCAGGCATCGACCACCTGCAGGTCGCCACTGCGTTCGAATTCGGGCCAGTACGGTCGGGCGCCGGTGGCGGCGATCACCACATCGGGGCGTTCGCGTTCGACCAAGGCCCGGTCGACGCGGGTGTTGCGCACCACGCGCACGCCGGCCAGTTCCATCTCCCGTTGCAGGTTGGTGCTGGCGCCGCCGAACTCGCTGCGACGCGGCAGCAGCTGGGCCAATTGCACCTGGCCGCCCAACTGCGGGCCGGCCTCGTACAAGGTCACGTCATGACCGCGCGCCGCTGCGACTGCTGCGGCTTTCATGCCGGCCGGGCCGCCCCCTGCGATCATCACGCGCTTGGGCGCCTGGGTGGGGGTGAGCGTGCCGTATTGCAGTTCGCGGCCGGTCTCCGGACGCTGGATGCAAGAGATCGGCAGGCCGCGATGGAAGTGGCCGATACAGGCTTGGTTGCAGGCGATGCAGGCGCGCACGTCCTCGACCTGACCACGTTCGGTCTTCGATGGCATCTGCGGGTCGCAGATCAGCGCGCGGGTCATGCCGCAGACGTCGGCCTGACCGCGGGCCAGGATCAACTCGGCCTCCTGGGGCTGGTTGATGCGTCCGGTGACGAACAGCGGGATGTTAAGGCGCGCCTTGAACGAGCCGGCTTCGCGGGCGAGATACGCAGGCTCGATGGCCATGGGCGGAACGATATGCACCGCACCGCCTTGGGAGGCGGAGGTGCCGGCGACGATGTGCAGGTAGTCGATCTCGCCCTGCAGGGCCTGGGCAGCCACCAGGGATTCGTCCTCGGTCAGGCCTTCGGGGTCGCGCTCGTCGGCGCTGATGCGCAGGCCTACGATGAATTGCTCGTCGGTGGCTGCGCGCACGGCGCTCAGCACTTCACGCACAAAGCGCAGGCGTTGCTCGAGGCCGCCGTTGTAGGCGTCGGTGCGGCGATTGACTCGCGGATTGAGGAACTGCGCTGGTAGGTAGCCGTGACTGGCTACCACTTCCACGCCGTCGAGACCGGCCTGATGCAGGCGGCGAGCGGCACTGGCGTAGCCCTGGATGATCTCGTCGATCATCGTCTGGTCCAGCGCCCGTGGCATCACCCGAAAACGCTCGTTGGGCACCGCCGAGGCCGAGTAGGCCACTGCCAGCAGGCCATCGGCGGTTTCCATGATCTCGCGCCCGGGGTGGAACAATTGCGACAGCACGACGGTGCCGTGGGCGTGGCAGGCCTCGGCCAGACGGCGATAGCCGTCGATGCAGGCATCGTCGGTGGCCATCAGCACATGGGAGGTGTAGCGGGCGCTGTCGTGAACTCCCGCCACCTGCAGCACGATCAGGCCGGCGCCGCCTTCGGCGCGGGCGCGCTGGTAGGCAATGAGCTTGTCGTTGACCAAGTTGTCGGTGGGCAGGCAGGTGTCATGTCCGGTGGACATGATGCGGTTCTTCAGGCGTTTGCCACGGATCTGCAGCGGTTCGAACAGGTGGGGGAAGGCGGTCGACATGCGCGCAGCTCCGGTCGGTTGTCGTTCTTGTTTTTTCCATGAAAGTGTAGCGCCAGTAAAAAATCAACTTGTTTTTTTACTGGTTGGCGTCTAGCGTTCCCTCGACCCCTCGCTCAGGGGCATCCCTCACAACAACAAGAAAGCGGAGCCTGCGCTGCACCGGCCAGGCACCGGCAGGAGGAACCACCGATGCAAGCATTTCCCCGCAGGACCGGATTGTGCGCAGTGCTTCTAGCCTTTGGCCTGGGCAGTGCGCAGGCGGCGCCGCAGATGGTCGTGGTCGGCTATGGCGGCGCGGGCCAGAAAGCCCAGGACGTGGCGATCTTCCAGCCTTTCAGCGCCCAGGATGGCAGCAAGCTGATCCAGAGCGAGTACAACGGCGAGATGGCCCGGATCCAGGTGATGGCCGATACCGGGAATGTCGATTGGGACGTGGTGCAAATCGAAGGCCCGGACCTCATGCGCGGCTGTGACGAAGGCATCTACGAGCGCTTGGACTGGCAACAGATGGGCCATGCCGCCGAGCTGATCCCGGACGCGGCCCAGGCGTGCGGTTCGGCGGCGCTGGTGTGGAGCGTGGCGATTGCCTATGACCGCGAAAAGCTGGCCAAGGCGCCCACCTCCTGGGCGGACTTCTGGGATGTGAAGACGTTTCCCGGCAAGCGCGGGCTGCGCAAACGTGCGGTCTACAACCTGGAGTTCGCGCTGCTGGCCGACGGTGTGAAGGTCGAGGACGTCTACAAAGTGCTGTCTACCCCGGCAGGTGTCGAGCGCGCCTTCGCCAAGCTCACCGAACTCAAGCCTTACATCCAATGGTGGGATGCCGGCGCCCAGCCCGCGCAGTGGCTGACCGCAGGCGATGTGGTGATGACCTCCACCTACAGCGGCCGCATCGCCGTCGCTGCCCAGCAGGGCAGTCCGCTGGCGGTGGTGTGGCCGGGTAGTCTGTATGGCATGGATTACTGGGCGATCATCAAGGGCTCCCAGCATGTCGATCAGGCGCGGCGTCTGATTGCCTATGCCAACCAGCCAGACACCCAAGTGCGGTATGTGCAGCAGATCCCCTATGGCCCGACCAACACCCAGGCCGCGGCCAAGCTCGATCCCGCGTTGGCCAGCTGGGTGCCGACTTCGCCGGAAAACCTCAAGGGCGCGCTGGCGATGAATGTCGAGTTCTGGGTTGACCATGGCGAGGAGTTGGAGCAGCGCTTCAACGCATGGGCCAGCAAGTGAGGTAGATTCAATCCCCAAGGCCGCTTTGCGGCCTTCGTGGGTAAATCGGAGCGCCGAACAGACGTCGGCCTCGCACATTCTCGAACCAGGACAACAACAATGACCCCCTCCGAACGGACCCTGCGCCAGGAACTGGCCGCCTGCTACCGGCTGATCGCGCACTTTCGCATGACCGATCTGATCTTCACCCACATCTCCGTGCGCTTGCCGGGCCCTGAGCATCATTTTCTGATCAACCCCTACGGCTTGCTGTTCGATGAGATCACGGCCTCGAAACTGGTGAAGATCGATTTGCAGGGCAATCCAGTGGAGCCGACGCCCTACCCGGTGAACCCGGCCGGTTTCGTCATCCACAGCGCCATTCACGGCGCCCGCGAGGACGCCCAGTGCGTGTTGCACACCCACACCCGGGCTGGCTGCGCAGTGGCGGCGCTCGAATGCGGCTTGCTGCCGCTCAACCAGATTTCCATGGAGTTCTACGGCCGGGTTGGCTACCACGCCTATGAAGGCATCGCCCTGGACATGGACGAGCAGCAGCGCCTGGTGGCGGACCTGGGCGAACACTCGGTGATGATCCTGCGCAACCATGGTTTGTTGACCGTCGGCAGCAGCGTGGCCGAGGCCTTCATGCGCATGTACTACCTGGAGAAAGCCTGCGAAATCCAGTTGGCGGCCTTGCAGGCCGGGCAGGTGATCGTGCCGCCGCACGAGGTGTGCGTGCATACCGAGCGCCAGTTCAATGCCCCGGCGCGGCCGTTGAAAGCAGGGGAGTTGTCTGACCCAGACGGCAATGCGTTGGCCTGGCAGGCCTTGCTGCGGTTGCTGGAGCGGGTGGCGCCGGATTATCGCGACTGAGACGCCAGCGCCGGCTACCAGGGTAGCGCGTCGTTGTAGAGCCGGCGAAGCCTGCAATGGGCTGCAAAGCAGCCCAAGGGACGAAGGCGCCGGTGTCAGCGAGCGTCCGGCACGATGATGTGGGCCGGTGCCTGCGCCGCGCGGCTACGGGCGACCCAGTAGTACAGCACGCTCGGCACGACCAGGCCAATCAGCCAGGAGACATCCACGCCGCCCAGGTGGGCGACCATGGGGCCGGTGTACAGCTTGGTGTCGATGAACGGCATCTGCACCAACACACCGACGGTGTAGACGATGATCCCAGGCCAGTTCCAGCGGCCATAGCGCCCTTCAGGGTCGGCCAGGGCGGGGATGTCGTAGCGCTCTTTGGTGATGAAGTAGTAGTCCACCAGGTTCACCGCGCTCCAGGGCACGAAGAAGGTCAGCAGGAACAGGATGAACGACTTGAACGCGCTCAGGAACGAATGCTGGCCGAGCAGCGCGACCAAGGTCGCGGCACCGACGATGGCCAGGACGAACACCAGGCGCTGCGCTCGGCTGATCTGCAGATGACCACGGAACCCGCTGATGATGGTGGCGATGCACATGAAGCTGCCATAGGAGTTCAGCGTCGAGATGGTCACCTTGCCGAAGGCGATGCTGAAGTACAGCAGGGCCGCGGTAGTGCCTGCGCCGCCCAGGCCGACGATATAGGCCACTTCGTGCCCGGTGAACTGGCCGCCGGCGATGGCGGCGGCGAACACACCGAGGATCATCGAGGCTTGAGCGCCGATCACTGAACCCAGGCCGGCGGCGAGGAAGGTCTTGACCGGCGAAGTGCTGCTGGGCAGGTAGCGTGAGTAATCCGCCACATACGGGCCGAAGGCGATCTGCCAGGAGGCGGCGAGCGAAACGGCCAGCAGGAACGACGCTCAGGAGAAGTGGCGGTTGTCCAGCAACTGGCCGATGTCGGCCAGCATCAGGATGCGGCTGAATAGGTAGATGAAGGCGATGATCCCCAACACGCTGGCCACGCGCCCGATCCAATGGATCACCCGGTAGCCGGCGAGAGTGGCCAGCACGATCACGCTGGCGAAGATCAGGATGCCGGTGCTGTCGCTGACGCTCATCAATTGGCCGATGGCCTGGCCGGAGAGCACCGTGCCGGTGGCGGTGAAGCCCAGGTACATCAGGCACACCAGCACCATGGGGATGGCCGCGCCATAGACCCCGAACTGCACACGACTGGAAATCATCTGCGGCAGGCCCAGGCGCGGGCCTTGGGCGGCGTGCAACGCCATCACCGTGCCACCGACCAATTGCCCGATCAACAGGCCGATAAGCGACCAGAACACATCACCGCCGAGCACCACGGCCAGGGCGCCGGTCACGATGGCGGTAATCTGCAGGTTGGCTCCCAGCCAGAGGGTGAACTGGCTGTACACGCGTCCATGGCGTTCAGCTTCGGGGATGTAGTCGATCGAGCGCCGTTCGATCACGGGTTTGTTGGACATGGGCACTCCGCGTATTTGTTTTTGTGGGGGGCGGGCGAGCCATCGGCAAAGACTGGCTGTCACGAGATATGAGCATGTATAGACAAGTTCGGTCAAGTGAAGCTTGACAGGTAACGAGTGGCGGTTCACACGCTTGCCAGACGCTGCGCTTGATCGACTGTTGCGCAAGGACGGTGCCCAACTGTGCTGGTCGATGAAAAAAGAATGGCCTTATGCTGTAACGAAATATGTCTAGAACGCCTGAAGAAGGAAACCGCAATGCCGCTCAAGGACCTGCTGATCGCCCTGGTGGTGATCATCGCCTGGGGAGTCAATTTCGTTGTCATCAAGGTCGGCCTTGATGGCTTGCCGCCCATGTTGCTCGGTGCGTTGCGTTTCGCCCTGGTGGCGTTCCCGGCGATCCTGCTGGTCAAGCGACCGAAGCTTCCCTGGCGCTGGTTGATCGCCTACGGCGCGACCATTTCCTTGGGGCAGTTCGCGTTTCTGTTCCAGGCCATGTACAGCGGCATGCCACCGGGGCTGGCCTCGTTGGTGCTGCAGTCCCAGGCGTTCTTCACCTTGGGTTTTGCCGCGCTGTTTTTGGGTGAGCGCCTGCGCTTGGCGAGTGTGCTGGGGTTGCTGGTGGCAGCGGGCGGGTTGGTGCTGATCGGCAGCGAAGATGGCAGCCATGTGCCGTTGCTGGCGCTACTGTTGACCCTGTGCGCGGGGGCCATGTGGGGGATGGGCAATATCATCACCCGGCGCTTTGGCTCGGTGGACCTGGTGGCCTTGGTGATCTGGGGCGGGCTGATCCCGCCGCTGCCGTTTCTGGCGTTGTCCTGGTGGCTCGAAGGTCCGGAGCGCATTGGCCATGCATTGGCCAACCTCGGCTTGAATTCGGTGTTGGCGCTGGCGTACTTGGCCTTCGTCGCCACCATGCTGGGCTATAGCCTCTGGAGCACGTTGTTGTCGCGCCATCCGGCGGGCAAGGTGGCGCCGTTCTCGTTGCTGGTGCCGGTGATTGGCTTGAGTTCGTCGGCCTGGCTGCTGGATGAGCGCTTGAGCGCGGTGCAAGGTTGGGGCGCGTTGCTGGTGATGGCGGGGCTGCTGATCAATGTGTTCGGGCCGCGGCTGGGACAGCGGTTGCGGGCGGCCACGGCACAATGAGTGAGGTCGGCGGTGGCGTGTTGGCGGGTAAGCCCGCTCCGACAACGATGACCGCCAACCCGGGTGCAATTGTTCTGCTGTTGGGACGATCATGGCCGTTTTTGCTATCTACCGAAGTATTGTTCTCATAGGTAGTGTTATACCCAGCTATCTGAGAGAGGAGACTTCTCATGAAAAAGATTCTGGGTGTTCATCGTAGTCCTCACGGCCATTGGGTCGGGGATGGCTTTCCGGTTCGCAGCCTGTTCACCTATGACAATCTGGCCCGTCACATCAGCCCGTTCCTGCTGCTGGACTACGCCGGCCCGCACGACTTCACCCCGACCACTGCGCGCCGCGGTGTCGGCCAGCATCCGCATCGCGGCTTCGAGACGGTGACCATCGTCTACCAGGGCGAGCTGGAGCATCGCGACTCCACCGGTGCCGGTGGCCTGATCGGCCCCGGGGACGTGCAGTGGATGACCGCTGCCAACGGCATCCTGCACGAGGAGTTTCACTCGCCGGCCTTCGCCCGCACGGGTGGCACCCTGGAAATGGTGCAGCTGTGGGTGAACCTCCCTGCCCGGGACAAGCGCGCTGCAGCGGGCTACCAGACGCTGCTGGCCGGTGACATCCCGGTGGTGAAGCTGCAAGACGATGCCGGTACCCTGCGCGTGATTGCCGGTGACTATCAAGGCCACAAGGGGCCTGCGCAGACCTTCACGCCCATGGATGTCTGGGACCTGCGCCTTGCGGCCGGTGCCAGCCTGCAACTGCCCATCGCCCAGGGGCGCAACGCTGCGTTGGTGGTCTTGCGGGGCAATGTGCGGGTCAACGGCGAACGTGAGGCAGGGCCGGCCAGCCTGGTGCTGCTTGAGCGCGATGGTGAGCATGTGCAGGTGCAGGCCTTGGAGGACGTGAGCCTGCTGCTGCTCAGCGGCGAGCCGATCGACGAGCCTATCGTTGGCTATGGCCCGTTCGTGATGAACAGCCAAGCGGAGATCGCCGAGTCGTTCGACGACTTCCAGGCCGGGCGGTTCGGGCAGATGGCGGGGGAGCAGGGCCCCCAGCATTGAGTCGATGAGCCACAGCGCGGCAGCCGATCAACCGGTCTGCCGCCACTGTACATCACTGATCCCGTAACGCTCGGCCACCGGCTTGCTGACTTTCTTGATCTTCTCGCGCCCGTAGCGTCCGATGCGGGCCACTCCCGCATCGCAACTGGCCCAGTGCCAGGCCTCGGCATTGTCCATCCGCTCGGCGCGGATCACGAACGACTTGTGCTGCCCGTGCAGTTCGTAGTCGATCACGAAAAGTTTGGCGTCGATCATCGGTCCCCATCCATTGCGCAGCCGCGCAGGCTGGCCACGTGCAAGACGTTCTGTGGCCTATCCGTGGGAAACTGTGACTCACCCAAAAGTTTGAAAAAATTCCCCCTCGCCCGACCAGCGGCAAAGGCAAGACCACTCGTCGCAAGCCTGCTGCATTGGATGGAACAGCCAGCGTAAAGCTGGGCTCTTCTTCTAAGGTGCCAGAGGATTCACCGGGCACTCATTGCTCCAGCAAATGGGTGACCGCTTGGACATGCGCAATATCAATTGGCACTGCGCCAGTTCAGGGCGTACTCACACACAACAGGCCATCCAGTACAGAGAGGGTCGAACCATGTCGTTGATAGGAGTTTCGCTATTGGAAATGCGCCAGCTGATCGAGCAGGCCTGTCTGCCCGACCGCTGCGAGGTCAGTTGCCCGGACGGCGTCAGCCTGACCATTCGTCTGGGCAACGAACAGGGGCTTGACGATTGCCTGACGGTCACCGGCATTCCCCTGGACAGCCTCAATAGCTGTCGTGATGTCCATGAACTGGTGAACCAGTTGCGCAAGGATCAGCGCCTGGGTCATCCGCACGTGGCCAGGGCCATCGCGTGAAAGACTCGGCGACCCGGTCAGCCAAGGCGGGCCGGGCGCACATACTCAGGCATCAGGCCGTTGAACCAGAACAGGATCATCGACACCAGGATGGTCACCAGCAACAGCAGTCCCACACCCCAAACACAGGTCGCGAACAGCAGGGCCTGTTCCTTGCGAAGTCGCAGAAACGTCTGCAAGCCGCCATAGAGCAATACCGTGGCATAGGCCGAGGCTGCCAGCAGGGCCAGCACGGCCAGCCAGCGCATCGGCACCAGGCCCACCACGCCCGCGACGAACCAGGGCGTGGCGCAATACGCGGCAAAGCCGACGCATTGGTTGAGGGTGGGCTGGGCGTCGAAACCTCGTGACATCCAGCGGATCATCACGCCCATCAACATGACGCCGACCACGGTCGTGGCGTACAGAAGGCCCGCCAACTGCGCAGCGCTGACCAGGCTCAGACGCACGCGTTCCTCCGCGGCCAGGCTCCAGCCGAACGTGGTGGTGCCGATGAACAGGCACACGGCCGGGATCAGCGCCAGTGCCAGCAGGCGTGGCAGGTATTGTTGCGGGTGGGCTTCCTCGGCACGGCGGATGTCCAGCCAGGCGGCACCCGGTTGAGTGAAGAGCTTGAGCAAGGGGCTGTTCATGGCAATCTCCTCGAGGGCAAGCGTGTCCTCTTTTTATGGAGAAGCCCCAGCGCCCAGGGTTCAGGTTATCTGTGGCCCGTTGATCGCTTCATTGCAACTCGAGCACCAGGTTCATGCCGCCATCGCCGCATTTGGCATGGTCACGCACCACGCCGTGGTAGCTGCGCCCGTCCCAGACGAACGCCACACTGTGGGCGCGGTCGAGTTTTTCCGGCAGCGGCGGGTCGATGTGCAGGCGCAGCGCCGGGCAGCCTTGCAAGTTGAGCGCGGCTAGCTGGACCTGGCATTCCACGCGATGAGCCACCGGGCCGAACAGCGTATCGCGGACGAAGTCCAGCTCCAGGCTGGCGCAGGGAGCGCGGTATTGGGCCTTCATGGCTGACACAGCGGACGTAGGGACATGACGGGCTCCTGGGAGGATCGCGGAGGTATCTATCATTCGAAACCTCTCCCGGGGTGTTGTTCAAATTATTTCTATTTCATCGAGCGTTTATTTTGGCGCTGTCAGGACGGGGCCTGGTTCGGCGGTGAACCCGCCCCTCAGGAGTTAGGGTGTTCCTTGCGGGAGCGGGTTTACCCGCGAATGCTCTTAGGGCTGACGCTCGGCCACGGCCTTCAATGTGCGTAAGGTGACCAGCGGCGCATCCACCACGAACTGATTGGCCAGCCATCCCGGCACGTCGCCCGCCGGGTCAGCCTGCAGTTGATAGCTCACTTCGGTTTCCTTTTCCCCCAGCGGGCGCATGGTCCATTCCCCGCGCAGCCGGCGTACGCGGATCAACCCTGGCGCTGCGGGCACCCTGCCAGGTTCGGCGTTCAGGTAGCGCACCAGGGTCCCGTCGTCCAGGCGCTCGGTGCGCACGCGCAGCACGATGTCCCTGGGGTGGGCCGGCCAGGGCAGGTCGGTTACCAGGTAGACCCAGGTACTGTCGCCCTCGACTTCCAGCAAGCGCATCTCAGCGCAGGCGTATAGCCATTTGCAGGCCACCCGCAGGTTCTCCTGCAGGTCGGTGAGGGTACGCATGCTTGCCTTGATGCGGGTCACGCCGCGAAACGCCTGGTAGGGCGAGCCTTCCACAGCGCTCAGGTAAACGTCGACGCCATCCTCCTGATGCGCCAGGCGCCAGTCGGCGGCCACCAGCAAGGGGGCTGGCAACAGGAGCAGCAGGGCGAGCAACAGGCGATACACCAGGGGCATGGACGCAGGTCCGCAAGCAGTGGGGTGCAAAAAGTATGGACACAAACGACAAGCCCGCCATGAAGGCGGGCTTGTGAGACATCAGCCTGGACTCAACGCTGTGGATTGAGCGTCAGGTGCACGTGGCGGTTGACGTCCTTGTACAGCAGGTAGCTGAACGGGCCAGGGCCGCCGGCATAGCAGGCTTGCGGGCAGAAGGCACGCAGCCACATGAAGTCACCGGCTTCGACTTCGACCCAGTCCTGGTTCAGGCGATACACCGCCTTGCCTTCCAGCACGTACAGGCCGTGTTCCATGACGTGGGTTTCAGCGAACGGAATCACGCCGCCTGGCTGGAAGGTCACGATGTTGACGTGCATGTCGTGGCGCATGTCGGCCATGTCGACGAAGCGGGTGGTGACCCAGCGGCCTTCGGTGCCCGGCATTTCGATGACGGTGGCGTCCTTGCGGTGGGTGACGAAGGATTCCGGAACAGCCAGGCCTTCGACCTTCTGGTAGTGCTTGCGCAGCCAGTGGAAGGTGACGTTGGACTTGCTGTTGTTGCGCAGGCTCCAGTCGGCGCCCGGGGCCAGGAAGGCGTAGCCGCCAGGGACCAGGGTGTGGTGCTTGCCTTCGACGGTGATGTCGATCTCGCCTTCGACCACGAACAGGACCGCTTCGGCGTTCGGGTCCAGCTCAGGACGCTCGCTGCCGCCTTCCGGGGCAACTTCGACGATGTACTGGGAGAAGGTTTCGGCGAAGCCGGTCAGCGGGCGGGCGATGACCCACATGCGCATCTTGTCCCAGAACGGCAGGTGGCTGGTGACGATGTCACGCATCACGCCCTTGGGGATGACAGCATAGGCTTCGGTGAACATGGCACGGTCAGTCAGCAGCTCAGTTTGGCCTGGGTGCCCACCGTGAGGGGCGAAGTACGAATGATTCGACATGGAGAGTCTCGACTTGTTGTTCTTTCCCCGTGCCGTTGAACCGCACCGGCCGGTGCGCCGCAGGGGATGCACGGACAGGATATGAGCCTTTCCGTGGCATCCACAAATTAAATGTTGAAATGTCCGGTATTTATTCAGTGAATGTCGACCAGGCGCCCGGCATGGGCTTCTGGCAGACGATCGCCCTGGCCGAACAGCTTGTGGCGCAGGGTCCCCTTTTCATAGGCCAAGGGATAGCGACCGCGGCGTTGCAGCTCGGGTATCAAGAGTTCGACCACATTGGCCAGATCGTCCGGTTGCACCGCATAGGTGAGGTTGAAACCGTCGATGCCGGTCTGGTCGAGCCAGGTTTCCAGCTGATCGGCGACTTCTTGCGCCGAGCCCACCAGCACCGGTCCCCGACCGCCAAGCCCCACGAACTGCGCCGCCTCGCGGACTGTCCAGCGCCGGTTGGGGTCGGCGGCGGTGAAGGCGGCCAGGGCCGCGCGGCCGGCGTCGTTCTCCACATATTCGATGGGCGCGTCGGGCTCCAGGCCTGCGAAGTCTATGCCGGTCCAGCCCGACAGCAGGGCCAGGGCCGCCTCCAGGTCGACATGGCGGCGGTAGTCGGCAAAGCGTGCCTGGGCTTGTTCGTGCGTCTGGCCAACGATCAGCAGGGCCTGGGCATAGATGAGCACTTCATCGCGGCCACGCCCGGCGACCTCGCTGGCCTGGCGGATGCCGTCGGCATAGCGGCGCAGCACGGTGGGTGTCGGGCCACTGATGAATACGCATTCGGCATGCCGCGCGGCGAACTGCTGGCCGCGCGCCGACGCTCCGGCCTGGAACAGCACCGGGGTACGCTGGGGCGAGGGCTGGCACAGGTGCATGCCGGGCACCTGGAAGTGCTCGCCGGCGTGGCCGATGGGGTGTACGCGCGACGGGTCGATGTAGCGGCCGGTCTCGCGCTCGAGCACCACGGCATCGTCGTCCCAGCTCTTTTCCCAGAGTTTGTAGAGCACCTCGAGGTATTCCTCGGCCAGGTCGTAGCGCTGGTCATGACCCAGTTGCCGGGCCAGGCCCAGATTGCGTGCGGCGCTGTCCAGGTAACCGGTGACGATGTTCCAACCGACTCGGCCGTTGCTCAGGTGATCGAGCGTCGACATGCGTCGGGCGAAGGGGTAGGGGTGTTCGTAGGTCAGCGAGAACGTTACGCCGAATCCCAGGTGTTCGGTCACCCCGGCCATGGCTGGCACCAGCAGCAAGGGGTCGTTGACCGGGACCTGCACGCCGCCACGCAGGGCCGCGTCCGGCCCGCCTTGGTAGACATCGTAGATGCCCAGCACATCGGCGATGAACAGGGCATCGAACAACCCGCGTTCGAGCAGGCTAGCCAGGTCGGTCCAGTAGTCCAGGCGGTTGAAATCCACGCTGGTGTTGCGCGGATGACGCCAGAGGCCCGGTGACTGGTGGCTGGCGGCGTTCATGCTGAAGGCGTTGAAGCGAATCGGGCGCGGCATGCGGAACTCCTTGGCGTCAGGGCAGGACGGAAGCCGGGTAGACCGCGTCGGCCACCTGCAGCTTGCGCGGAATCAGGCCCAAGCCCTGGAAGGTGTCGGCCAGCTTCTGCTGCTCGGCGACAATCTGTGGGGTAATGGCCACGGCGTTGTAGTTGCGCCGTTCACTGGCCACCTCCAGTACGTCGGCGCCGATGCCCAACTGCGGCGCCAGCAGGTTGGCGACCTCGGCAGGCTTGGCATTGGCCCACTGGCTGACTTTGGCCAGTTCGTTGAAGAAGGTCTTGAGCAGGTCGCGATGCTGGTCGGCGAAGGCGGCGGTGGAGAGGTAGAACGTCCGGTTGTTGGAAAGCCCGCTGCCATCGCGCAGGTTCTTCAGGCCCGGTTGCCGTTCGGCCGCGGCCAGGAACGGGTCCCATAGGGTGACAGCCTGCACGCTGCCCGACTGCAGGGCGGCCACGGCGTCGGCGGCGTTATTGACATAGGCGGGGGTGATGTCCTTGTAGCTCAGGCCTGCCTGCTCCAAGGCCACGGCCAGCAGGTACTGGGCGTTCCAGCCACGGCCGGTGGCCACGCGCTTGCCCTTGAGGTCTTCGACACGGGCAATGTGGTCTTGCTCGCGCACCACCAGCCCGATGCCGCGGGGGTAGGGTTGTTCGGCTGCCAGGTACACCACCGGTTTGCCGGCCGCCTGGGCGAACACCGACGGTGCGTCGGCAGCGTGGCCCAGGTCGATGGCGCCAGTGCTCAGGGCTTCGAGCAACTGTGGCCCGGCGGCGAATTCGTGCCAGGTGACTTTCACGCCTTGCGGCGCCAGCGCTTTTTCCAGGGCGCCGCTGCCTTTGAGGATGTTGATGCTGTTGAATTTCTGGTAGCCGATGCGCAAGGTCTTGGCGTCTTCAGCCAAGGCGTTGGACCAAGGAAGCAAGGCGCTGGCGACACTGGCCAGCAGGCCGCCAAGCAGCAGGCGGCGAAGGGGAGAGAAGGCACGGGCGGGCACGGGAAGATCTCCTGGAAAGGCTTGGATGGGGTGTTCTCCAGCCTAAGGAGGCGCGCGAGGGCTTTCAATTTTTTAATTCCATTTAGTTAGAATGTTTTGTTCTTTATATATCGTTTTGTTTTTTATAGGCGGCCGGCCGCGCAGGGCTGACAACATTTTTTTCACATCCTCTTGCTAGGATTTCGCCTCTTCCAAGGAGACGATCAATGGCACGAGCCCTACCCGTACGCGCTGTGAAAGTGTTGCTGGCCGGCACCGCCGGTGTGCTTGCCAGCGCGCTGGGGTTCTTTGCCTGGCAGAGTTTTTACCCCGTCCAGGCCGCCGATGGCTGGGGTGTTCAGGTACTTCACCGCTCGGTGGACAAGGCCGCCTCGCTGCTGCCCCAGGCCGACGGCAGTCTGTTGGTGAGCCGCGAGTTGGACGATGGCCGTGGCAGCATCCTGAAGATCACCGCCGAAGGCGATCGGGTAGTCATGATCGAGGGCTTGTCCAAGCCTGATGGCATGGTGGCTGCACAAGGCGGTTGGGTGTTCAGCCAGGAAGGCGGCAGAGCACCGGTCAGCCTTGCTCGGGATGGCCAGGTGACCCACCTGTTCGATGGCGAAAGCGTGCAGGGTTTGTGGAACGATGGCGATTACCTCTATGCCATCGAAGACCGCAAGGGCAATGGCCGCTTGATGCGCTACGACTGGCACAGCGGCCAGCTCGACATCCTGCGTTCAGGCCTGACCGAAACCGAGGGCCTGACCCGCTGCAGCGATGGCCGCCTGCTTTACACCGAAAAGGGCGCCGGGCAAATCCGTGCGCTGAGCGAGGATGGCCAGGACCCGGTGGTGGCCAGCGGCCTGCGCAACCCCACCTTCCTGTTCTGCGACCAGCGTGGCCTGTGGATCAGCGAAGATTCCACCCACCGCGCACGGTTGTTGCGCATCGACGCCCAGGGGCAGCGTCACACGGTGCTGACCTTCCTCAAGGCGCCACAGGCCATCGTTCCCGACGGCAAGGGCGGTTACCTGCTCGCCGAAGGCGGGCGTGACCGGGTGCTGCGCCTGACGCCACCGATCGATACCAACACCGCCCAGGCGCAGGATGTGGCCCCGGACGTGCCAGGGGCCTGATCAGCTGGGCAGGCGCTTGCCGCGCCCCGGCAGCAAGCCGAGCACCAGCATGCAGCCCAGCAGGATCACCCCACCGCCTACCATCTGCAGAAGGCTCAGGGCTTCGCCGAGGAACAGTGCGCCGATCAGCACGGCCACAAAGGTCACCACGAACTCCACGCTGATGGTGCGGGTAGCACCGATGCGCGCGACCAGGCCGAAGTACAGCACGTAAGTAGTGGCGCTCATCACCGCGCCGCTGATGGCCAGCAGCAGCCAGTCGCTGGCCTGGGGCACTGTCGGTACCGGCACCACCAGCAGCAAGGGCAACGTCAGCAGGCCGCCGGCAAGGAAGGCGCCGCCGGTGACTGTCCAAGGGTCCTGGCCCCTTAGGCGCAGGCTCGCGTAGTTGCTGCCAAACGCTGCGCACAGGCATCCGAATACCGAGGCGATGCAGCCGTGGATGAAGTCTTCGGTGACCGCCTGAGCCGGAAACCCCACCAACATGACGATGCCGAGCACGCCTAGAATCAGGCCGAACAGGCCCTGCGGGGTGATTTTCTCCAGGCCCCAGGCGCGGCCGATGATCATCGAGAACAGTGGAATGGTCGCCACCAGGATCGCCGACATGGCCGTGCCGATCCGCGGTGTGGCGTAGGAAAGACCGATCAGTTGCCCGGCCACCGTGGTGGCGCCCACGACTAGCAGCGGCTTGAGCAAGGGACGCAGGCGCAGCGCCCGCCCCAGCAGCGCCGCCAGTACGGCCAGCGTGCCGCCGGCGATCAGCGAGCGTAGGCTGACCGCGCCGACCCAGCCGAAGGCATGCACGACCTTGAGCACCACCAGAAAGGACAGCCCCCAGGTGATGGCCAGGAACGAATAGGCGGCAAGGTCGCGCGGTTGCATGGGGCAGGGTCCGTCCGGGAGAGGAAGGCAGGCTAGCGGGTGGGCGCGAAGGGGAGCAAGGGGACGGGGTGTGGTTGGCGCGCCTGGTGTGAATCCTGTCGCAACCAGGCGGATGTTCAGGGATCCAGTTGGGGGCGGGACAGGTCCAAGTTTACCCGCGAAAAGGACACTACAAGACTTGGCGTTGGGCAACCAGCACCAGCGACTGCGGTACCGGGCTTTGCGGGTGCTGCGGCTCCTGCAGGCTGACCAGGCGCAACCCGGCCATGTCCAAGGCATTCAACCAACTGGCGAGGGTGCGGAAGTACCAAGGCATCGGGGCCCACTGCCCGGCAAAACCGGCGAACGTCTCTTCGCGCCAGCCATCCTGGTAATCGCCATTGGCCATCGTCCAGGGATGCAGGGTCTGGATCACCAGTGCGCCGTCTGGGACGAGCAGGGCGCGCATGGCGTCTAGCAGCGGGATGATGTCCTGATGCAGCAAGGCGAAGTTGGCGCACACCAGGTCGTACTCCTGGCCGACGTCCACCTGCCTTTGCGCCAACTGCTCGTAGGTCGCCTGGTATACATGGCTCGCCCCGGCAGCCTGCGCGGCCTGGACCAGCGTTTCGTCACCATCCACGCCCGTCACCTCGATCCCGCGCTCGGCCAAGGCGCGCAACAACCAGCCCTCGCCACAACCCAGGTCCAGCACGCGCTCAGGCTGGCGGCCCAGCACCGCGAGCAGGATGGCCTGGTCGGTGACTTGCCGTCGGCTTTCGATGGCACCGCTGCGCACGGCGGCTATCCAGGCTTGGGCGTTGTGCTGCCAGCTTTGCAGCAGTGAAGCGTCGGGTGTGGGCATCGGGCGTCTCCGCTGAGGGGGTCAAGCACAAGGATAGGCCGGATCGCGCCACCCAAGGCGCAGGGCTTCTGGCATGATGCTCGGACTGCGTGTATTCGAAAGATGAATCTTGCCTATGACAGACAGTGCGAAACCCAATAGATCGATCTATGACCTGGATCTGCTGCGGGCCGTGGTGATGGTGGCCGATTGCGGCAGTTTCACCACAGCCGCTGCCAGGCTTCACTCTACCCAGTCGACTGTCAGCCAAAAGGTGCGGCGGTTGGAGGAGATGGTCGGGCATCAGTTGCTCGATCGCAGCAACCGGGAAGTGCATCCGACCGATGCCGGCGAGATGCTGTTGGGTTATGCGCGGCATTTGCTGGCCGTGAGCAACCAACTGAGCGAGGCGCTATCCGGCGGCGTGACGGTGACCGTGCGCATCGGCTTGCCGGACGATTTTGTCGCCGGCAAGACGATGGCGTCGCTGGCGGCGTTCAATCGCAAGCATCCCAAGGTGAAGCTCGAGATCACCGGCGGCCTGAGCCGAGACCTGATGGGCAGCTACGACCGTGGCGAGCTGGACCTGGTGCTGGTCAAGCAACGCCGTCACAGCCGTGAGGCCAATGCCTGCCAGCCGGAGCGCATCGAGTGGATCGACAGCGCGCAGTACCCGTGCTTTGCCCAGGACCCAATCCCCTTGGTGACCTTCCCGCCGCGGGGCCTGTATCGAGACGACATGATCAGCGCGGTCGAGGCCATGGGGCGTAGCTGGCGCATCGGGTTTACCAGCTCGAGCCTGGCAGGTATCCAGGCGGCGGTGGCCAATGGGCTGGGGGTCAGTCTGCTGCCGTCCCGGGTGGTCACGCCTGGGCATCGGGTCTTGGGCGCCGAGGAGGGTTTCAAGCCGATCAAGGTGTTCGAGGCGGCGATCTTCTACCGGCCCACGGCCGACCCGATGGTCAAGGCGCTGGCGGACATCCTGATCGGCATCCTGCGTGACGAAGCACCCGAGCCGGCCTGATTCCCTCCTGGGGCCGACTCAGCGGCGCATCTCACGACTGAACTGAGCAGCCTTGAGTTGCAAGATGGCGGGCCCGCCCCAGAACGCCCCATGGCGCACGATCAGTCGCTCGTGCAGGGCCGCCGCCACTGCCGCTGCCGCGTTCGGTGCCTTGAAGAGCACGAAGCTCGCCTCGTTGCCCACCTTCAGGCCGTAGTCGGTCTTGCCCATCACGGCGGCGCTGGCTTCGGTGGCCATGTCCAGCGCAACCCGCAACTCCTCGTCGGTATTGAACCCAGAGCGATAGCTGATCAGCATCGCGCGCTGCAGCATGTCGCCGTTGCCATAGGGCCACCAGGCATCCTGGATGTTGTCGTTGCCGGTGAACACCCGCACACCCCCTGCACGCAGGCGCAAGACCGGCGGAAAGGCATGCTCGCCAGGCGCATTGGTCATGATCGAGACACCTGCGTGGGCCAGTACCTGCGCGGTTCGGTCAACCACCTGCTCGGACACATCTCCCAACCCATAAGCATGGCTGACCGCAACCAGACCCTGCATGCCCAGGGCGCGGGTGCGCGCAGCGATGCGTTCGAGCTGGGCAATGCAGATCTCGCCCGGTTCATGGAGGTGGATATCGGCCTTCACTCCGTAACGCTCCGCGATGCCGAAGATTATGTCCAGCTGGGCTTCGGCATCGCCGTCCAGCGTCGTCGGGTCGATGCCGCCGACCACTTGCACACCTTCACGCACGGCAGCTTCGAGGGTTTCGGCGGTACCGGGGCAGGACACCACGCCCGCCTGGGGAAAGGCCACCAGCTCGATGTCGATCAGGTCCTTCCAGTTATCCCGCGCTTGGAGAATGGCGTTCAGATGGCTCAGCCCAGTCGTGGCATCCACGTCCACGTGGCAGCGCATGGCGATCGTGCCGTAGGCGGCGGCTTGGCGGATCAGCGCGTCGGCGCGGTCGAGGATCGGCGGGGCGCTGGCCAGTTCGCGTTTTTCCACCGCCAGGCGCTCGCGCAGGGTGGCGACGTTCTGGTGCGGGCGCCAGCGGTCGCCAACGAAGCTCTTGTCCAGGTGGATGTGGCCATCGACGAAGCCGGGCAGCGCCAGCAGGCCTTCCAGGTCGATGGTCTCGGCTGCGGCCACAGCCGCGCGCTGAGGGCCGATGTGGGTGATGCGTCCGTTCTTCACGGCGATGTTCAGGGGCAGGCCATCTGCGTCGATGGCATTGATGAACTCACGGTCGTTCATGGCTGGCCTTTTTTCATCGGGGCCGGTTCGACGAGGCGCACGGTGGCGGGCGATGGCCCCCTGGGTTGGATGTAGCGACACACGGTAGGGAATCTCCAGGGGCCTCACAAATTAAATATCGGCATCGATTGCAGTGCATTTCTGGATACAGGCAAGCGGTATCGGCGTGTATTAAAAAGCCCACTGGAGTCGATTCCGATATTTAACTTTCAAAGGCCTCAGGCAAGGCCCAGGATTGCATCCCAGAGCGGTCGAGCCACCGCTCACCTGGGTCTGCGAGGCGTCTATCGCGGCGTATGGGGCCCAGTCACCCAAACAATAAAAACAAACGCTGTGGGCAGGGTTACCTGATCTAGCAGGTGATGCTGCGCAGCGTGTCAGGGTCCATTCATGATCAAAGACTCCAAGCTACTGCGTGCTTCCCTCATCTTCATCGCCTGCACTTCATTCATCGTCTGCGGTGTACAACCAATCTTCATGGGGTTGGTCACCGAACAACTGAACTTGTCGCTCGATCAGCAGGGCTGGGTCGTCTCGGTGGAGATGATCGGCATGACCCTGGGCACATTGCTGTGCCCGATCGTGATGAAACGCCAGGGTGGGCGCAGCCTCTGTCTGTGGGTGGGGTTGCTGTGCGTGGCGCTGAGCATGGCCACGGCCTTTGCGCCGAGCAACGGCACGCTGCTGCTGGTACGCCTGGCGGCGGGCACGTGCGCCGGATTGGTCTATGCCTATGCGGTGTCCACGTTGGGTCGTTTGCCCAACCAGGACCGCTCGTTCGGCCTGATGCTGTTGCTGCAGACGCCTGAGTACTCGTTGTTTTCCGCCGCCTTACCCCTGCTTGCGGCCCAGAGCGGCACGGTGACGGCGCTGTGTTCCTTTGGCCTGTGGTACTTGCTGATTTGTGGCGCGAGCCTTGCGCTGCCACGCAAGCCCGCGGCGCTGATCGGTAGCGGCGAGGGAACGTGCGCCCAGGGCGGTTCGTCGCGCATGGGGCGCAGCGCGCTGGTGGGCATGCTGTTCATGCAGATCGCCATCTATTGCGTATGGGGCTTCATCGACCAATTGGCGCGTGACCAGGGCATCGACGGTGTCGATATCGGCTGGGCGTTTGGCCTTTCTGCGATCGGCGGCTTGCCAGGGGCAGGGCTGCCTAGCCTGTTGGGCGCGCGGGTCAACCGTCAGCTGATGATCGCCGTGGGCCTGGTGGCGATCTTCGTGTCGATCGCCATGCTGACGGGACACACCCGCACCCCGATGCAGCTGTTCGTGGCGCTGCTGTTGATCAACTTCGGCTGGGTATTGTCGTTGTCGTACTACATGGCGTTGATCACCACCAATGACCCGACCGGAAAACTCACGCCTCTGGTGAGCATCACCCTGATGGGCGCGGCGGCGGTGACCCCAGCCCTGATCGCCTTGCTGGTGGAGGGATCGAATCAGCAGTTGATCTTCCTGTTGGGCACCAGCGCGCTGGTGATCGCGTTTGCGGTGACGTGCCTGGGTGGACGCTCCAAAAGGGCTGGGGAGCGGTTGTCGGCTTCAGCTTGAGCCGCTCCCACAGGGACTGCGCCTCGATCTCAAGTCAGCTCAGTCCCTATGTATGTAAACAAAAACGTTAAATTATTCACATAACATGCTGATATATAACGTATTAGCGTTTGGCGATCGCATGCTGTACGCATTGCTCGTAGTACGTCTGCCTGATCGCTGCGGGCTTGAGCCGGGACTGGCTGTTGTAGGTCTGCTCGGTGATGCCGAAGGCGGTCATGCGCATCCAGGGCTTGGGGAATTTGCGCGTCTGCAGCTTCTTGCGCGTGGCATACAGCGTGACGCCGGAAAGCTTGGCCTGCTGTGCATCGGCGGCAATTTGCGAACCCCAGTGGCATACCTGACGATCGTTCTGGTTCAAGGCCTTGGCCTGGGCTGCGAAGGCGGCCGTGGCCATTACACAGCCGGCGATCGTTGCTAGAAATACCCGCATGATGCTGTCCTAAGCTTATGAAGGAAAAGGGAGTTTGCCTTCGCTTCACAGGGCTGGGGGCCAGCAATTTGCCGTCAGCTGCGTACCAGAAGCATCGTCAGCAGCACGCCGCCTAGCAATATCAGGTAGGCGCGGGCATGGAGCGTATCGTTGATGCGTCCGACCAACGGTGCAGCCAGCGCCATCCCCAGCCAGGCGCCCGCTACCAATGCCGTCGCGGCATACAGATTGACCAGGCCCAGATAGCCCGCCCCCAGCGTCAGTTGCGCCTGAGGCAACAGGGCGTAGGTCAGCGTGGCCACCAGTGCCATAGGCAACGACAGCGGATTGGCCATGGCCGTGGCGGTCAGCATGCTCGCGCCGCGCCGGCGCATCAGCGGCACGGTCATGACGCTGCCACCAACACCCAACAACGCCGCCACCGCACCAATCGGCACGCCGATCAGGGTCGAGCGCCCTGGGCCCAACGGGTGGCGCTGCGAGTGTGTCTTCGCGACGAAGCCTGGGCGAAGCCAGCCATCGAGCAGGCTTGCCAGCACGTAGGCGACGAACAGCCAGCGCAGCCAGTCGCTGTCCAGCCAGAGCGCGGCGATGGCGCCGAGCAGCGCACCAAGACCGATGCCCGGCACCAGCAGCCGCACCAGTGCCCAGTCCAGGCTCCGGGCGCGATGATGACGCCAGCTAGCCAGGGCACTGCTGACGATCATCACCGCGGCGGAAGTGGCTACGGCGATCTGCATCGCATGCTGGCTGATCACCGAGCCGGCATCATGACTGGCCAGCAGCAGTGCATAGAGCAAGGGCACCGCGAAGAACCCGCCGCCAAAGCCGAACAACAACGTGGTGACGCCTGCGCACAGGCCGAACGCGACGAGCAACGCGTAGAACATGCAACGCCCTCCAGAGCGGATGAAGGCTGCACGATAATGGGCCTTGGGCCTGGCCGGCTTGCGCGTGTTGGCCAATAATCGTTGTTTTTCGGCCAAGGCGATCGGCATGCGCAACATTCCTTTGCACACCGTGGACGCAACGCCCCGCCCCGTGCTTGCCATCGGCACCGACTACCCACCTGGCACGCTGCTGGCGGCGCACAGCCATCGACGGGCGCAGTTTCTCTACGGCATGAGCGGTTTGATGGATGTGCTGACCGATGACGGTGCCTGGGTGGTGCCGCCGTATAACGGCGTCTGGATACCGCCCGGTAAGCGCCATCAGGTGCGTATGCGGGGTGTCAGCACACGCAGCCTCTACATCGAACCCGAAGCGGTGCCAAGGTTGGGTGAGCAGTGCGAGGCCTTGCTGGTCAGCCCCTTGCTCCATGAACTGCTGCTGGCCAGTGCCGACGTCCCGGCGTTGTACGACACCCAGGGGCGCGACGGTTTACTGGTCGCCTTGATGCTTGCAGAACTGAGCCGTGCCCGGCCGCTGCCACTGTTTGCGCCGATTCCGCAGGAGCCACGCGTTGCGCAGTTGTGCCTGGCGTTTCTGGCTCAGCCGGATATCCGCATCACGCCCCAGGATTGGGCGCATCGGCTCAATTGGAGTCTTCGCACCTTCACCCGGCGCTTTCGAACGCTCACGGGGTTGTCGTTCGTCCAGTGGCGGCAGCAGGCGTGCCTGATGGCCGCGGTGACGCGTCTGGCGGCGGGGGAATCGGTGACACGGGTAGCGCTGGATCTGGGCTACGAGAGCCCGAGTGCGTTTTCCAGCATGTATAGACGGATGATGGGGGAGACACCGTCGGCGCTACGGCACTGCGCGGTGTGAGGCAAAAAACGATCGCGGAGACAGGCACAAGCCAGCCGCCCGCTTCCACGGGAAGTGTTCTGGGACCAGCAGAGGGTGACCGGGGAAGCGGGGGCGACATTGCGCCGCCCCGCGATCAAAACTAACGAAGAAGAATCAGGCAGCCTGGTTGCGCTTGCCCTGGGACTTGCGCACCTGGGTGCGGCAGGCGTCGCCGAAGGCTTCGAAGATCTTGATCGAGTCAGGGTTCTTCGCGGCTTGCCATTCCGGGTGCCACTGCACGGCGAACAGGAACGGCGAGAGGCTCGGGGCGTGGATCGCTTCGACCAGGCCGTCTTCGGCGTGGGCGATCGGCTCGATGCCTTTGCCCAGCTTGTTCAGGCCTTGGCCATGCAGGGAGTTGACGCGGATCTCGTCGGTGCCGAGCTTCTCGCGCAGCCAGCTGCCTGGTTGGACCTTGACGCTGTGCACGGCCTGGTACTGGACCTCGACCGGATCTTCCGGGTTCTCCCGGTGATCGTTGAAGCCTGGCTCGGCATAGACCTTCTGGTAGATGTCACCGCCCAGGGCCACGTTGATTTCCTGCATCCCACGGCAGATACCGAAGATCGGCAGGCCACGGGCGATGGCCATTTTCACCAGAGGGATGTCGAACAGGTCGCGATCTTTGTCCTGGGCCTTGCCCGGGGTCTGGTTTTCCTGGCCATAGAGGGCTGGGTCGATGTTGCTGCCCGCGCCGGTCAGGTAGACACCGTCGGCCATGTCCAGGTAGGTCTCGAGGTCTTCGACGCCACAGCAGGTGGGCACGAGGACCGGGACGCAACCGGCGAATTCGACCAGCGGAGTGATGTATTTGTGGGTCATGACCTGATAGTCATGGCCTTTGCGCTCTTGGCTGCCCATGGTCATCAGGACGACGGGTTTGCGCAGGGAGGGTTGCTTGTTGCCAATGTTGCTGTTGGACATATGTCACCTTGGGACAGGTTCATCCTGTCGTTGTTGTGCAGGCGCACGGGCTCGGCCTTGAGTACGTCCTGAAACCCCGAGCACTGCCGGCTCGCCTGGCAGGCGATTCCGGTCGGGGCTTGTTCATAGCTTGCCAGAGCCGTTCGATATGTCAAACGAGTGGCGAGGGGTGAAGGCGCCGTTTTTCGGGGGGTTGAGGGCTTGGAGCCCTGCGGTGACAAGGGTTTGGCGGGGGGTTAGGTCAATAATATTTAACGATGCAGTTGGGTCTTTGCATGGGTGCAATGAGTGCCGGCGGGTACAGGGGGTTGGTGGTTTGCAATACCCACACGAGGGGGCCTTCCCGTTCCCATCTCACTAAAAACCAGCCAGCTCCATCCGGGCGCCAAAAACGCGGTGGGAGCAGGTTTACCCACGAATACGACGGTGCATTCACTATCGCATTGGCGGGTGAACCCGCTCCCACAGGGGCGGTGCTTATCCAGAAAGGGAGCGCTGATGCGCGCTAGTGCAGGATTTGTTTGAGGAACGCTTGTGCCCGTTGGGTTTTCGGGTGATTGAAGAACACCTCCGGAGGGCTGTCCTCGATGATCTGTCCGCCCTCCAGGAACAGCACGCGTTCGGCCACCTGGCGGGCGAAGCCCATTTCATGAGTGACGCAGAGCATGGTCATGCCGGTGCCGGCCAGTTGCACCAGCACATCCAGCACTTCGGCGACCATCTCCGGGTCCAGCGCCGAGGTGGGTTCGTCGAACAGCATGATGCGCGGCTTCATGCACAGCGCCCGTGCGATGGCCACCCGCTGCTGCTGGCCGCCGGACAGCTGGCTGGGGTACTTATGCGCCTGGCTCTCGATGCCGACCTTGCTCAGGTACATGCGCGCCCGTTCCTCGGCGTCCTTTCGCGACAGGCCGCGCACGCTGGTGGGGGCTAGCAGGCAGTTGTCCAGCACGCTCATGTGCGGGAACAGATTGAAGTGCTGGAACACCATGCCGATCTCGCTGCGCACCTGGGCGGCCTGGCGGCTGGTGGCGGCCAGGTCCGTGCCGGCTACGTGGATGCTGCCCTGTTCGGCGATCTCCAGACGGTTGATGCAGCGAATCAACGTCGACTTGCCCGAGCCTGAGGGGCCGCAGAGTACGATGCGCTCGCCTTCGCAGACCTGCAGGTCGATGTCGTGCAGCACATGGAAGGCGCCGTAGTGCTTGTTCAGGCCCTCGATGCGGATCAGCACCGGGCGCGGGTCGGGTTCGGGGGTGACGCTGGCAAGGCTCAGAGAGGCGGCGGTCATCTTGTTGTTCTCCCGCGTGGATGTTTAGTCGAAGCGTGCGGCGCTGTAGGGCGACGGGTCGGTGAACGGCGCCTGGCCTGTGACCAGTTCGGCCAGCAGGCGGCCAGTGACCGGGCCCAGGGTCAGGCCGTGGTGGGCATGGCCGAAGTTGAACCACAGGTTCTTGTGCCGTGGCGCCGGGCCAATCACCGGACGCATGTCCGGCAGGCAGGGGCGTCGGCCGAGCCACGGACGGTCGTCCAGGCGCTCGCCCAGGGCCGGGAACAGCTTGCGGGCCAGGGCTTCGCAGCGCCCCAGCTGGATCTCGTTGCCGGGGGCATCGTGGGCGGCGAACTCGATCCCGGTGGTCAGGCGTACGCCACGCGCCATCGGAGCCAGAACGTAGCCACCTTGGGTGTCGCAGACCGCGTGGGCCAGTTCGGCGCCGTCCCGGGTGCTGTAGTGCATGTGATAACCGCGCTTGATCGCCAGCGGGAAGCGATAGCCCAGGGGCTCGAACAGGTCGGCCGACTGCGGACCCAGGCAGGCCACCACCTCGTCGGCAATGACCGGGCCGCGGCGGCTGTTCACCTGCCACTGGGTGCCGACCTGACGCAGGCTGCGGGCATCGCCATGGATGAACTGCCCGCCGCGCTGGATGAACAGGGCGGCATAGCCGCGCGTCAGGCCGCCGGGGTTGTTGACGGTCTTCGGGTCCAGCCAGTGAATGCCGCCGATCACATCACCCTCGAGCTGTTGCTCCCGGGCTTGCAGTTGGTCGCGTTCGAGAATCTCGTACTTCAGGTTGTAGCGGGCAAGGCCGTGCAGGTCGGCCTTGGCCTGGGCGAACAGGGCAGGGTCGCGGTAGACCTCGATCCAGCCCTTGGCCTGCACCAGTGCGCCAAGGCCTGCGGCGTCGATCAGGGCGTCGTGCTCTTCGACGCAGCGTTGCACCAGCGGCAGCATGTCGGCGGCGGCACTGGCCAGGCGGCCCGGCGCGGACTGCTGCCAATAGCGCAGCAGCCAGGGGGCGGCCTTGGGCAGGTGCAGGAAGCTGTAGCGCACGTCGGGTTGGCGGTTAAGTCCGTAGCGCAGCAAGGCGCTCAGGTTGCGTGGAAACGCGTAGGGGATGACGCTGGAGCGCTCGATCAACCCGGCGTTGCCATGGCTGGTGCCGCTGCCCGGCTCGTCGCGGTCGATCAGGATGACCTGGCGGCCTCGTGCCTGAAGGTGCAGGGCGGTACTGACGCCGACGATACCGGCGCCCAGAACGATGGTTTGGCAATGCATGGAGCGTATCCTTCGGTCAGTTCAGGTGGCGGCCCAGGCGGGCTTCCAGGTGTTTCAGGGCGCGGCGGACGATCTCCACGATCACCAGGTAGAGCACTGCAGCCCACAGGTAGATCTGGAAGTCGAAGCTGCGCGAGAACGCCAGCTTGGTCACGCCCATCAAGTCGTAGATGGTCACCAGCGAGGCGATGGCGCTGGCCTTGATCATCAGGATCAGTTCGTTGCCCAACGGGCCGATGGCCACCAGTAGCGATTGCGGCAGGATGACCTTGAAGAAGGTGGTCGAGCGCTTGAGGCTCAAGGCCCGCGCCGCTTCGTATTGGCCGGGGGCCACGGCCATCAGGCTGCCGCGGAAGATCTCCGCCTGATAGGCGGCGGTGTTCAAGGTGAAGGCCAGCAGCGTGCAGTACCAGGCTTCGCGGAAGAACCACCACAGGCCCATGTCCTGCCAGAAGCCCTTGAGCGAGCCCAGGCCGTAGTACAGCAAGAACAGCTGCGCGAGCAGGGGCGAGCCGCGGAAGAAGTACACGTAGCCCGCCGACAGGCGCTGCAGCACGCGGCTTTGGGACATGCGCGCCAGGGCCAGCAGCAGCCCGAGCACCGCGCCCAGGCTGAAGGAGATCGCCACCAGCTTGGCGGTCACCAGCAGGCCGTCGATGAAGCGCGCGCCGTAGCGTTCGAGCAGGTCGGGGTCGAGCACCATGGCCAGCAGTTGTTCGAAGCTCATGCCCGGGCTCCTTGCAGGTGACGGTTGCAGCGTCGTTCGATGAAGGCAAAGACCCGCCCCGACAGTGCCGAGAACAGCAGGTAGCCCAAGCAGGCGACGCCATAGATGAACATCGGTTCCTTGGTGACGCTGACCGCCAGGTTGGTCTGGCGCATCAGGTCGACCAGCGAGATGGTCGACACCAGCGAGGTATCCTTGAGCAGAGACAGCCAGTTGTTCGACAGCCCAGGCAGGGCGATGCGGGTCAGTTGTGGCAGCACCACCTTGAAGAATCCGGTGCGTTTGCTCAGGCCCAGGGCCGAGCAGGCCTCCAGCTGGCCTTTGGGCAGCGTCTTGAAGGCGGCCAGCCAGATTTCGCTGGAAAACGCGGCGAACACCAGGCTGAAGGCGATCATCGCGGCGAGGAAGGTGTTGATCAGCACTTCGCCTTCATAGCCCATCGCCGCCAGCAGCTTCTGTGCGGCGATCTGGCAGCCGTAATAGATGATCAGCAGTGTCAACAGCTCCGGCAGGCCGCGAAACACCGTGGAGAAACTGGTGGCCCAGGCGCGTGCGGCGCGCTTGCGCGAGCGCGCGGCGAGGGCCACGAGCAGGCCCAGAGGCAGACCGATGGGCAGGCAGGCCAGGGCCAGCGACAGGGTCACCAGGGCGCCGGCGAGCAGCGCCTGGCCCCAGCCACCGCTGGCGAACGACAGCAAAGACAGTTGATCGAGCATGGAGGAGACTCCTCAGCGACATCGATATCGAAAGGCAACAGCGATCCTGTGGGAGCGGGCTTGCCCGCGAATACGTCGGTGAGTCCACTGCCGTATCCGCAGGTAAACCCGCTCCCGCAGGCGTCAGGTCAGTTGTAGATGTCGAAGGCGAAGTACTTGCTGGCGATCTTTTGGTAGGTGCCGTTGGCGACGATCTCGGCCAGCGCCTTGTTCAGACGCTCGCGCAGGGCGTCGTCGTCCTTGCGCACGGCGATGGCAGCGTCGGCCTTGGTGCCGTTGACGTCGCCCAGGACCTTGCAGCAGTCCTGGCCGTTCTTGTTCATCCACTCGTGCAGCGGGAACTTGTCGGCGATTACCCCGTCCAGGCGGCCGGCGGCCAAGTCGGCGTTGGCTTCGTCCATGGTCGGGTAGAGCTTCACGTCGGCGCCGGCCTTGGCGTAGACGTCTTCGGCGTAGATGGCCTGGGTGGAGGACGACTGGGCCCCGACGGTGTAGCCCTTGAAGTCGGCCTGGGCATCCTTGATCGGGCTGTCCTTGGCCACTGCGACGGTCAACGGGGTGCGGTAGTAGTGGTTGGTGAAGGCGATCTTCTTGCGTCGCTCCTCGGTGTCGATCATCGAGGCGACCACAGCGTCGTATTTGCGGGCCATCAGGGCCGGGATGATGCCTTCCCAGTCTTGAGCCACCAGGGTGCAATCGACTTTCATCTGCGCGCACAGGGCGTTGGTGATGTCGATGTCGAAGCCATGCAGCTTGTTATCGGCATCGACATAGTTGAAGGGCGGATAGGCGCCCTCGGTCGCAAAGCGCAGGGTCTCGGCGCTGGCTGCGCCAGTCAGTAACAGGGCGCACACACCCACCACGGACAGGGTCTTTTTCATCTAACACCTCTGGACTTTCACTCTTGCTATTGTTGTTTTCCCGTTGGCCACGAGGTGTAGCCGACGAATGCGTTATGTAGAGCGGCAGTTGCTTCCAAGCGTCTTTCAACATCAGGTCCCAGCTTCCTGCAGACCTCGTTGACCATCAGGTGTACCCACGACAGCATTGCCGAGGTGGACTCCCAGAAGAGGTTGAATTCGGTGGGAATGCGGAACACCTCGTCGGCGTTGGCATCGGCCCAGTCACAGAAGGTGTCGGTCACCAGGGTGACCGGAATGCCCGCTTCGCGTGCTTTGCTGCACAGCAGCAGGGCATGGCGGGAGTAACGGCGCGCCTCGAACACCACCAGGGCACTGTCCTGGGCAGGGCCCAGCAGCACGTCGCCGAAATGCCCGGCGCTGCCATCGACCAGCTGCACGCCATCACGCAGGTATTGCAGCAAATGGCTCATGCACATGGCCACGCCGCGCTCGGTCTGGAAACCTGCGATAAACACGCGGCGCTTGCTCGCCAAGCGCTGGGCGACCTGTTGCCAGGCCTGGCTGCGGCGGTACTCATGCACGCGCACCAATGCAGCGATTTCAAGATCAAGACTGCCGGAGCTCTCGCTGTCGTCCTCGCCTTGGCGATACTCTTGCAGGCGATCTCCCACCAGCCAAGGGCCGTCACCCAGGTCGTTCTGCAGGTCTTGCTTGAGCGCCTTGAGGTGGGCATAACCCAGGGAGCGACAGAAACGCCCGACACTGGATTCGCTGACGCCGAGCTTGGTCGCGATGCTGGCCGACGTCTGGAACGGCAACTCGTGCAGGTTGGCGAGCATGTAGCTGGCGATCTTGCGGCCCGAGGCTGCGGCGCTTTGCAGGCTGCTCTCGAGGCGTTGCTTGATCGGTTGGCTCATGGTCGACTCCGGGATGGGGTGAGGCTTGCGATAGAAAATGGATGTTTTCTGTCATCAAGTCAACAATTGACAGATAGCTGTCATTCGCGGGATAAGTTTTGCCATTGCTTGCGCTGTAGCCATTCCACGTCCAAGAAGTACAAGAACAGGAGCTCCAGATGTCCGCACCTTCCGTAAGCCCCGTCGTGCGCGTGCCTTTCGCCGATCTGCAGGCGTTGTTGCAACGCATCCTGCAGCGTCATGGTTGTGCCGAGCCGGTCGCCGCGGCGCTGGCCTACAACTGCGCCAGCGCCCAGCGCGATGGCGCCCACAGCCACGGGGTGTTTCGTATTCCCGGTTATGTCTCGACCTTGGCCAGTGGCTGGGTCAACGGGCGCGCCGAGCCGCAGGTGAGCGATGTGGCCCCTGGCTATGTGCGGGTCGACGCCGGTGGCGGTTTCGCCCAGCCGGCCCTGGCCGCAGCGCGGCCTTTGCTGGTGGAAAAGGCGCGCAAGGCCGGCATCGCGGTACTGGCGATCCACAATTCGCATCACTTCGCAGCGCTCTGGCCGGACGTGGAACCGTTCGCCGACGAGGGGCTGGTGGCCTTGAGCGTGGTCAACAGCATGACCTGCGTGGTGCCCCATGGCGCACGCAAGCCTCTGTTTGGCACCAACCCGATCGCCTTTGCCGCGCCTTGCGCCGGGCACGATCCGATCGTCTTCGACATGGCCACCAGCGCCATGGCCCATGGCGATGTACAGATCGCAGCGCGGGCCGGCGAGCAACTGCCGCCGGGCATGGGTGTGGATGCCCAGGGCCAGCCGACCTGCGACCCCAAGGCGATTCTCGAAGGAGGTGCGCTGCTACCGTTTGGCGGGCACAAGGGCTCGGCGCTGTCGATGATGGTCGAGTTGCTGGCTGCGGCCTTGACCGGTGGGCATTTCTCCTGGGAGTTCGACTGGTCCGGGCATCCGGGGGCGAAGACGCCTTGGACCGGGCAACTGATCATTGTCATCGACCCGACCAAGGCCGAAGGGCAACGCTTTGCCCAGCGCAGCCGAGCGCTGGTCGATCACATGCAGGAAGCGGGGCTGACCCGCATGCCAGGGGAGCGGCGCTACCGTGAGCGCGAGGTGGCGCAGCGTGAAGGGGTGGCGCTGACCGAGCAGGAGCTGCAGGGGCTCAAGGCTTTGGCGGACTGAGCGCGCCCGGGCCTGCCTTCGCGGATACAACCGCTGCTTTCACATGGCTTGCGCAGGCCCCTGTGGGAGCGGGTTTACCTGCGAAACGGGCAGCGCTGATGCCGGGTCAAAGGTGCGGGCCAGGGCTCCGTGCAAGGCTGCATTGAACACCTTGCACATCAGTGATGTTCCTCCAGCCTCACTGAGGGTATTCTCGGGGCAGCATTTCCCGAACTGTCCTGATCCAAGGAGCTGTGCGCTGTGTTCAAACATGTCGATGCCTATGCCGGCGACCCGATTCTCTCGCTGATGGAGACCTTCAAGGCCGACCCCCGTGCTGACAAGGTCAACCTGAGTATCGGCCTGTACTACGATGAAGCCGGCGTGGTGCCGCAACTGGCGGCAGTGGGCGAGGTGGAAAAACGCCTGGCCGACCAGCCCCACGAAGCCTCGCTGTACCTGCCGATGGAAGGCTTGGCCAGCTATCGCCAGGCGATTCAGGCGCTGCTGTTCGGTGCCGATCATCCGGCCGTGACCGGCGGACGCGTGGCCACCGTACAGACCGTCGGCGGCTCCGGCGCCCTGAAGGTCGGCGCCGACTTCCTCAAGCGCTACTTCCCGCAGTCCGAGGTCTGGGTGAGCAACCCGACCTGGGACAACCACCGCGCGATCTTCGAAGGCGCGGGCTTCAAGGTCCACACGTACCCGTACTTCGACCCGACCACCCGTGGCGTGGACTTCGCCGGCATGCTGGCGTGCCTGCAAGGCCTGGCGCCCAACAGCATCGTCCTGCTGCACCCGTGCTGCCACAACCCCACCGGCGTCGACCTGGACCAGAACCAGTGGCAGCAAGTGGTGGAAGTGGTCAAGGCGCGTCAGCTGATTCCGTTCCTCGACATCGCCTACCAGGGCTTCGGCGAAGGCTTGGTGGAAGATGCCTACGCGATCCGCGAAATGGCCCGTGCCGGCGTGCCGTGCCTGGTCAGCAACTCGTTCTCCAAGATCTTCTCGCTGTACGGCGAGCGGGTAGGGGGCCTGTCGGTGGTCTGCGATGACGAAGCCACCACCGCAAGCGTGCTGGGCCAGCTCAAGGCCACCGTGCGCCGTAACTACTCCAGCCCGCCCTGCCATGGCGCGCAGCTGGTGGCCGGCGTGCTGGGCGATGCCGAGCTCAACGCCCAATGGGTGGCTGAGGTCGAGGTGATGCGCAAGCGTATCCTCGACATGCGCCAGGGTCTGGTCGACCTGCTGGGCGAATTGCTGCCGGGCCAGGACTTCCAGTTCTTCCTGCGCCAGCGCGGCATGTTCAGCTACACCGGTTTCAGCGTCGCCCAGGTGCGTCGCCTGCGTGACGAGTTCGGCGTCTACCTGATCGACAGTGGTCGGGTGTGCATGTCCGGCCTGCGTCCGGCCAACCTGCGCCGTGTGGCCGAAGCGTTTGCGGCTGTGCATTCGGCGTAACCGCTCGGGGCCGCAGCGCGGCCCTTTCTCATCACAAGGCCGCTTCCATCGATCCTGATGCGCTTCGGTGCGTGCATGAGTCGTGGGAGCGGCTTTTTTTTGCCGTAGAAAGGGTCGTACGGTCGTTCCATTTTTCCAGGTGCAACTCGTTTGGTTTGATGGGTGCAGCCCGCTTACAGAAAATTCTGACGCATTAGGTGCAACCGTCTGTAGGGCGGGGCTATGCAAGTGCAACCCAATCAGCGCACAATCGCGCCCCTCTTTTCGGTTGAGGTGTGCGAAGCCTTCTGTTTCGCCGCTCTCAGCCTGTTGCAGTCTTGCGAGTGGAGTTGCACCCGGAATGAATGAGCAGGCCCCAAGCGTTGAACAACGCTTCGAAGAATCGACCCCAGCCACCCTCGGCAGTTGGTCGCGACAAGACACCACCTGGATGCTGGGCCTGTTCGGCACGGCAATCGGCGCCGGAACCTTGTTCCTGCCGATCAATGCCGGCCTTGGCGGCTTCTGGCCGCTGCTAATCCTGGCCGTCCTGGCCTTCCCGATGACCTATTACGCTCACCGCGGGCTGACCCGATTCGTTCTTTCCGGGCGCAGCGGCGGCGACATCACCGAGGTGGTCGAAGAGCACTTCGGCATCAAGGCCGGCGCGCTGATCACTGTTCTGTACTTCTTCGCCATCTTCCCGATCCTGCTCATCTACAGCGTCGCCCTGACCAACACCGTCAGCAGCTTCATGGAGCACCAGCTGCACATGACTCCGCCACCACGGGCGCTGCTATCGTTCTTGCTGATCTTCGGCTTGCTGCTGATCGTGCGCTGCGGCGAACAGGCGACGGTCAAGGTCATGAGCCTGCTGGTCTACCCGTTCATCGTCGCCCTGGCGCTGCTGGCCCTGTACCTGGTACCGCACTGGAATGGCGGCATCCTCGACAGCGCAGGCCAACTGCCGTCGGGTTCGGCCTTCCTGCATACGATGTGGCTGGCGATCCCGGTGATGGTGTTCTCTTTCAACCACTCGCCGATCATTTCAGCCTTTGCGGTCGACCAGAAACGCCGCTACGGCGAGCACGCCGACGAGCGCAGCGGGCAAATCCTGGCGCGCGCCCACCTGCTGATGGTGGCGATGGTGCTGTTCTTCGTCTTCAGCTGCGTGCTGACCCTCAGCAGTGCCCAGCTCGCCGAGGCCAAGGCGCAGAACCTGTCGATCCTGTCGTACCTGGCCAACCATTTCAGTAACCCGGCCATCGCCTTCGCCGCGCCGTTGATCGCTTTCATCGCCGTCGCCAAATCCTTCCTGGGCCACTACATCGGCGCCAGCGAGGGCCTCAAGGGCATCATCGGCAAGGCTGGCCTGCGCCCAGGTGCCAAGGCCATGGACCGTGTGGTCGCTGCGCTGATGCTGGTGGTGTGCTGGGTCGTCGCGACCCTCAACCCAAGCATCCTGGGCATGATCGAGTCCCTTGGCGGCCCGATCATCGCCGCGCTGCTGTTCCTGATGCCGATGTACGCCATCCGCCGTGTACCGGCGATGCGCAAGTACAGTGGGGCGATGTCCAACGTCTTCGTCGTGGTGCTGGGCCTGGTGGCCATGTCCTCGGTGGTCTATTCGGTGGTCGATAGCCTGCTGGGCTGATCCGCCGACGTTGTATAAAGAGAAAGGCCCGGATGGTTTGTCGCCATTCGGGCCTTTTTATTGTCCACAAAAAAATCCTGGATTTAGAACAATTTAACTTTTCCGATAGGCACTCGCGCGCCTTCATGCTTAACTCAGTGTCCTTTTCAAAACCCCGCATAAGGATCTCGTCATGGCTCAAGTGACTCTCAAAGGCAACCCGGTACAGGTCAAAGGCAATCTGCCGCAGGTCGGCGCCCAGGCACCGGCGTTTTCCCTGGTCGGTGAAGGCCTGGCCGACACCTCGCTGCAGAACTTCGCTGGCAAGCGCAAGGTGCTGAACATCTTCCCGAGCGTCGACACCCCGACCTGCGCCACCTCCGTGCGCAAGTTCAATGCCCAGGCCAACGACGTGGCCAACACCGTGGTGCTGTGCATTTCGGCCGACCTGCCGTTCGCCCAGGCGCGTTTCTGCGGTGCCGAAGGCCTGGAGAACGTGAAGAACCTGTCGACCCTGCGTGGTCGTGAGTTCCTCGAAAACTACGGCGTGGCCATCGCCGACGGCCCGCTGGCCGGCCTGGCTGCCCGTGCAGTGGTGGTGCTGGATGAAAACGACAAGGTCCTGCACAGCGAGCTGGTTGGCGAAATCGCTGACGAGCCGAACTACGACGCGGCGCTGGCCGTGCTGAAGTAAAAAAGGCCGGGGGCTGTGTGCCCCAGCGGTCACACGTTGTAACGGCCTGGAGCGATCTCCAGGCCGTTTTCATTTAAAGTTCAGCATCTTGGCAACGTAAGCCGAAGGTAAATGCCTGGTAAAGGTCCTTTGCTAATACGGTGTCAGTGCTTATCGTTCATCCTCCCCAGTCGTCATTTCCTGAACAAGGTTCGTTCAACCCATGCAATCTTCCGTTTCTCGTTCCCCGCGTCGCTGGCTCGTCGGCCTGCTGATCCTGCTGCTGGTGGCCCTCCTGGCCTGGTGGCTGTGGCCTGCAGCTACGCCTGATACGGCGAAGCCGGGCGGACGGCCCGGCAAAGGCATGGGCATGGGAATGGGGCGACCGGGCTTCGGTGGTTCCACCGATCCGGTACCGGTGCGCGTGGAGCCCGTGCATGTCGGCGATTTCCCGCTGTACTACAAGGCTTTGGGCACTGTGACGGCAACCAATACCGTCAACGTCCGCAGCCGGGTGGCCGGTGAGCTGGTCAAGATTCACTTCAAGGAAGGCCAGCAGGTCAAGGCCGGCGATCTGCTCGCTGAAATCGACCCGCGTCCTTACCGCATCGCCCTGCAGCAGGCAGAAGGCACACTGGCGCAGAACCAGGCCCAGCTGAAGAACGCCCAGGTCGATCTGGCGCGTTATAAAGGCCTGTATGCCGAAGACAGCATCGCAAAGCAGACCTTGGACACTGCCCAGGCCCAGGTCGCGCAGTTCCAGGGTTTGGTCAAGACCAACCAGGCGCAGGTCAACGATGCTCGCTTAAACTTGGACTTCACCCAGATCCGCGCACCCATCAGTGGCCGGGTAGGCCTGCGCCAGCTGGACTTGGGTAACCTGGTGGCCGCCAACGACACCACCGCCCTGGTGGTGATCACCCAGACCGAGCCGATCAGCGTGGCCTTTACCTTGCCCGAGACCGAGCTTTCCACCGTGCTCGAGCGCTACCGCAGCGGCGCGACCCTGCCAGTCGAGGCCTGGGACCGCAGCGACAGCAAGCTGCAGTCCACCGGTGTGCTGGGCAGTCTGGACAACCAGATCGACACCACCACTGGCACCCTGAAGTTCAAGGCCCGCTTCGATAACAAAGACCAGGCCCTGTTCCCCAATCAGTTCGTCAACGTGCGCCTGTTGGCCGATACCCTCAAACAGGTGCTGCTGGCCCCATCCGCAGCCATCCAGTTTGGCAATGACGGCACCTTCGCGTATGTGGTCAACGCCCAGAGCACGGTCAATATCCGCAAGTTCAAGGTCGGCCCCAGCGACGGTGAGCAGAGCGTAGTGCTCGAAGGCCTGGCCGCCGGTGATCGCCTGGTGCTCGAGGGCACCGACCGTCTGCGCGAAGGCAGCAAGGTGGAGGTCGTCCAAGACAGCTCTCAGGTGCCGACCACTCCCGGGCAGCATCTGCAAGGCCAGGACGCCAAGGGCTCGGCCCAGGCTGGTGAGTCGGGCAAGGCGGGCGCATGAACCTCTCGCGCCTGTTCATCCTCCGCCCGGTCGCCACCACGCTGAGCATGCTGGCCATCGTCCTGGCCGGCCTGATCGCCTACAAGCTGTTGCCGGTCTCGGCCTTGCCCCAGGTCAATTACCCGACCATCCGGGTCATGACCCTGTATCCCGGCGCCAGCCCCCAGGTCATGACCAGCGCAGTCACGGCCCCCCTGGAGCGTCAGTTCGGTCAGATGCCAGGCCTGACGCAAATGGCCTCCACCAGCTCCGGCGGGGCCTCGGTGCTGACCCTGCGCTTCAACCTCGACATGAACATGGATGTCGCCGAGCAACAGGTCCAGGCGGCGATCAACGCGGCCAACAACCTGTTGCCCAGCGATCTGCCGGCGCCACCGGTTTACAACAAGGTCAACCCGGCCGATACCCCGGTGCTGACCCTGGCCATTTCCTCCAAGACCATGCCACTGCCCAAGCTCAACGACCTGGTCGATACCCGGGTGGCGCAGAAGATCGCCCAGATCAGCGGGGTGGGCATGGTCAGCATCGCCGGCGGTCAGCGTCAGGCGGTGCGTATCAAGGTCAATGTCGACGCCTTGGCGGCCAACGGCCTGAACCTGGACGACGTGCGCACCCTGATCGGCGCCTCCAACGTCAACCAGCCCAAGGGCAACTTCGACGGCCCGACGCGGGTGTCGATGCTCGACGCCAACGACCAACTGCGCTCACCCGAGGAGTACGCCAACCTCATCCTGGCCTACAACAACGGCGCGCCCTTGCGCCTGAAAGATGTCGCCGAGATCGTTGACGGCGCCGAGAACGAGCGCCTCGCAGCCTGGGCCAACGAAAACCAGGCGGTGCTGCTGAACATCCAGCGTCAGCCGGGTGCCAACGTCATCGAAGTGGTCGACCTGATCAAGGAAATGCTGCCCTCGATTACCGACAACCTGCCGGCCGGCCTGGATGTCACCGTTCTCACCGACCGTACCCAGACCATTCGTGCCGCCGTCAAGGACGTGCAGCACGAACTGTTGATTGCCATTGCACTCGTGGTGATGGTCACGTTCGTGTTCCTGCGCCGTTTCAGCGCCACCCTTATCCCATCGATTGCCGTGCCGCTGTCGTTGATCGGCACCTTCGGCGTGATGTACCTGGCCGGTTTTTCAGTCAACAACCTCACGTTGATGGCCCTGACCATTGCCACGGGTTTCGTGGTGGACGATGCGATCGTGATGCTGGAGAACATCTCCCGGCATATCGAAGAGGGCGAGACGCCGATGCAGGCGGCGCTCAAAGGCGCCCGTCAGATCGGTTTCACCTTGGTCTCGCTGACGTTCTCGCTAATCGCGGTGCTGATCCCGTTACTGTTCATGGCTGACGTGGTCGGCCGGCTGTTCCGCGAGTTCGCCATCACCTTGGCGGTGGCGATCCTGATTTCCCTGGTGGTGTCCCTGACCCTGACCCCGATGATGTGCGCTCGGCTGCTCAAGCGTGAGCCCAAGGATGAAGAGCAGGGGCGCTTCTACCGTGCCAGTGGCGCCTGGATCGACTGGCTGATCGAACGCTATGGCCGAGGCCTGCAATGGGTGCTCAGGCACCAGCCGCTGACCTTGCTAGTGGCGGTGGCAAGCCTGGTGCTGACGGTGTTGCTGTATGTCATCGTGCCCAAGGGGTTCTTCCCAGCGCAGGATACCGGCGTGATCCAGGGGATCTCCGAAGCGCCGCAGTCCACCTCGTTCGCCGCCATGAGCGAGCGCCAACAGGCGCTGAGCCAGGTGATCCTCAAGGACCCGGCGGTCCAGAGCCTCTCGTCCTACATCGGCGTGGATGGGGACAACGCCACGCTCAACAGCGGTCGCTTGCTGATCAACCTCAAGCCACACGGCGAGCGGGATGTCACTGCCAGCGAAGTCATCGACCGCCTGCAGCCGCAGGTCGACAAGCTGGTGGGGATCCGCCTGTTCATGCAGCCCGTGCAGGACCTGAGTATCGAAGACCGGGTCAGCCGTACGCAATACCAGTTCAGCCTCTCATCGCCCGACGCCGACCTGCTCGCCGAGTGGAGTGGCAAGTTGGTCCAGGCCCTGCAGCAGCGGCCGGAGCTACAGGATGTGGCCAGCGACTTGCAGGACAAGGGTCTGCAGGTGTACCTGGTGATCGATCGCGACATGGCCAGCCGCCTGGGCATCAGCGTGTCGCAGATCACCAACGCCCTGTACGACGCTTTCGGTCAGCGGCAGATTTCCACCATCTATACCCAGGCCAGTCAGTACCGCGTCGTGCTGCAGTCGCAGACCGCCTCGACCATTGGCCCGCAGGCACTGGAGTCGATCCACGTCAAGGCCACCGATGGCGGCCAGGTACGTCTGTCGGCCCTGGCAAGGATCGAGCAGCGTCAGGCGCAGCTGGCGATTTCCCATATCGGTCAGTTCCCGGCCGTGATGATGTCGTTCAACCTGGCCCATGGCGCGTCCCTGGGCGAAGCGGTCAAGGTCATCGAGCAGGTACAGCAGGAAATCGGCATGCCCCTGGGCGTACAGACTCGCTTCCAGGGTGCCGCCGAAGCTTTCCAGGCGTCGTTGTCGAGCACATTGCTGCTGATTCTTGCAGCGGTGGTCACCATGTATATCGTGTTGGGCGTGCTCTATGAGAGTTACATCCACCCGGTGACGATTCTCTCGACCCTGCCGTCGGCGGCGGTCGGTGCCTTGCTGGCCTTGATCCTGAGCGGCAACGACCTGGGGATGATCGCCATCATCGGCATCATCCTGCTGATCGGTATCGTCAAGAAGAACGCCATCATGATGATCGACTTCGCCCTGGAGGCCGAGCGTAACCAGGGCATGGCCCCGCGCGATGCCATCTACCAGGCGGCGCTGTTGCGTTTCCGGCCGATCCTCATGACCACCCTGGCAGCGCTGTTCGGTGCCGTGCCCTTGATGCTCGCCACCGGTTCCGGCGCCGAGCTGCGCCAGCCCCTGGGCCTGGTGATGGTGGGGGGGCTGCTGGTCAGCCAGGTGCTGACGCTGTTCACCACGCCGGTCATCTACCTGTATTTCGACCGTCTGGCCCGCCGCTTTGGCAAGCAGGGTTTGACGCAGGAGGCAGTATGATCGGCGTTTGGCCAGGCGACGCTCTTTCTCCTAGCGTGCAGCTTGTGGCTTGGAGCTTCCAATGAACCTGTCCGGCCCGTTCATTCGCCGGCCTGTGGCGACCATGCTGCTGAGCCTGGCGATCATGCTCTTGGGGGGCGTGAGCTTCGGCCTGCTGCCGGTGTCTCCATTGCCGCAGATGGACTTTCCCGTGATCGTGGTGCAGGCCAACTTGCCGGGGGCCAGCCCCGAGGTGATGGCGGCCACCGTGGCCACGCCGCTGGAGCGCAAGCTTGGCAGCATCGCCGGGGTCACTACGCTGACCAGCAGCTCCAACCAGGGCTCGACCCGGGTGATCATCGGTTTTGACATGGGACGCGACATCGACGGTGCGGCGCGCGAGGTGCAGGCTGCGATCAACGCCACCCGCAACCTGCTGCCCAGCGGTATGCGCAGCATGCCCACCTACAAGAAGATCAACCCCTCCCAGGCACCGATCATGGTGCTGTCGCTGACCTCCGAGGTCCTGTCCAAAGGCCAGCTCTACGACATGGCCGACACCATCCTGGCCCAGAGCCTGGCCCAGGTGAGCGGGGTAGGGGAAGTGCAGATCGGCGGCAGCTCGCTGCCGGCGGTGCGCATCTCGGTGGAACCCCAGTTGCTCAACCAGTACGGCTTGTCCCTCGATGAAGTGCGCACCGCGGTGGCCAATGCCAACCAGCGCCGGCCCATGGGCTTCGTCGAAGATGCCGAGCGCAACTGGCAGGTGCGTGCCAACGACCAGCTGGAAACAGCCAAGGACTACGAGCCGCTGGTGATCCGTCAGCAAGACGGCGCGATCCTGCGCTTGTCCGATGTGGCGAGCATCACCGACGGCGTCGAGAACCGCTACAACAGTGGCTTCTTCAATGATCAGGCCGCGGTGCTGCTGGTGGTCAACCGCCAGACCGGCGCCAACATCATCCAGACCGTCGACGAGATCAAGGCGCAGTTGCCAGCCTTGCAGTCGCTGCTGCCGGCAAGCGTCAAACTCAACGTAGCCATGGACCGCTCGCCGGTGATCAAGGCCACCTTGAAGGAAGCCGAGCACACCCTGCTGATCGCGGTGGTGCTGGTGATCCTGGTGGTGTATCTGTTCCTAGGCAATGTCCGTGCGTCGCTGATTCCCAGTCTGGCCGTGCCGGTCTCGCTGGTGGGCACCTTCGCGATCATGTACCTGTGCGGGTTCTCTTTGAACAACCTGTCGTTGATGGCGTTGATCCTTGCCACGGGGTTGGTGGTGGACGATGCCATCGTGGTGCTGGAGAACATCTCCCGCCATATCGAGGATGGCCAGCCGCCCATGCGCGCGGCCTACCTCGGCGCCAAGGAGGTGGGCTTCACCCTGCTGTCGATGAACGTCTCGCTGGTGGCGGTGTTCGTTTCCATCCTGTTCATGGGCGGCATCGTACGGGGGCTGTTCCAGGAGTTTTCCATCACCCTGGCCGCGGCGATCCTGGTGTCGCTGCTGGTGTCGCTGACCCTCACCCCCATGCTTTGCTCGCGCTGGCTCAAACCCCACGCCCAGGAACAGAACCGCCTGCAGCGCTGGAGTGACCAAGTGCACCGGCGCATGGTGGCGGCCTACGACCACAGCCTGGGTTGGGCGCTGCGTCACAAGCGGCTCACGCTGATCAGCCTGCTGGTGACCATCGGTGTCAACATCGCCCTGTACGTGGTGGTGCCCAAGACGCTCATGCCCCAGCAGGACACCGGGCAGTTGCAGGGCTTCATCCGTGGCGACGATGGCCTGTCGTTCAGCGTGATGCAGCCGAAGATGGAAATCTACCGCCGCGCCTTGCTGGCCGACCCGGCGGTAGAGAGCGTGGCAGGCTTCATTGGCGGCAACAGTGGTACCAACAATGCCTTCGTGCTGGTGCGCCTCAAGCCTATCGGCGAGCGCAAGCTGTCGGCCCAGCAGGTGATCGAACGCCTGCGCAAGGAAATGCCCAAGGTGCCCGGTGGCCGGTTGTTCCTGATGGCCGACCAGGATTTGCAGCTGGGCGGAGGCGGGCGTGACCAATCCACCTCGCAGTACCTCTATACCCTGCAAAGTGGCGACTTGAGCGCCTTGCGCGAGTGGTTTCCGAAGGTGGTCGCAGCCCTGCGCGCCTTGCCCGAGCTGACGGCCATCGATGCCCGTGACGGCGCCGGTACCCAGCAGGTGACGTTGGTGGTGGACCGCGACCAGGCCAAGCGCTTGGGGATCGACATGGAGATGGTCACCACGGTGCTGAACAACGCCTACAGCCAGCGGCAGATCTCGACCATCTACGACAGCCTCAACCAGTACCAAGTGGTGCTGGAGATCAACCCAAAGTACGCCTGGGACCCGAGCACCCTGGAACAGGTCCAGGTGATCACCGCCGACGGTGCGCGTGTGCCGTTGTCGAGTTTCGCCCGATACGAGAACAGTCTGGCCAATGACCGTGTCAGCCACGAAGGGCAGTTCGCCTCCGAGGCCATCGCCTTCGACGTCGCCGAAGGCTACAGCCCCGACCAGGCCATGGCCGCGGTGGAGCGCACGGTGGCCAAGCTCGGCCTGCCGGAGGAAGTGATCGCCAAGCTTGGCGGTACCGCCGATGCCTTCGCCAAGACCACCCAGGGCCAGCCGCTGATGATCCTCGGCGCCCTGGTGCTGGTGTATCTGGTGCTGGGTATCCTCTATGAAAGCTACATCCATCCGCTGACCATTCTTTCCACCTTGCCTTCGGCCGGGGTGGGCGCCTTGCTGGCGCTGTACGCCACCGGGGGCGAGTTCAGCCTGATCTCGCTGTTGGGCTTGTTCCTGCTGATCGGGGTGGTGAAGAAGAACGCTATCCTGATGATCGACCTGGCCCTGCAACTGGAGCGCAACGATGGCCTGAGCCCGGAGGAGTCCATCCGCCGTGCGTGCCTGCTGCGCCTGCGCCCGATCCTGATGACCACGCTGGCCGCCATCCTTGGCGCGCTGCCGCTGCTGCTCAGCCGTGCCGAGGGCGCCGAGATGCGTCAGCCCCTGGGCCTGACGATCATCGGTGGCCTGGTGTTCAGCCAGGTTCTGACCCTCTACACCACGCCTGTGGTCTACCTGTACCTCGACCGCCTGCGCCATCGGTTCAACCGCTGGCGTGGCGTGCGCACCGACGCCGCACTGGATACCCCGCTATGAACTTTGCCCAGACCCCACTTCACCACGCCCTGAAGCTGCTGACCCGTGGGCGCGGCTCGCGCCTGGTCGGCGCCGGGCTTTGCGTGGCGCTGCTCAGCGCCTGTACCCTGAGCCCGGACTATCACCGCCCGGAAACCGCCACGTCAGCGCAGTTCAAGCAGGCCGAGGGCTGGACCCAGGCCAACCCCTCCGATGCGATTGCCCGCGGCGCCTGGTGGGAGATTTACGGCGATGCAGAGCTCAATGCCCTGGTCGAGGAACTCAACCGCAACAACCAGACCGTTGCCCAATACGAGGCCCAGTACCGTCAGGCCCAGGCCTTGGTGCGTAGCAGCCGGGGCGCGTTGTTCCCAAGCCTGGACCTTTCCGTGGGCAAGACCCGCTCGGCCCAAGGCACAGGTAGCAGCAGTTCGAGCCTGTCGAACAACAGCAGCGGCATCCGCAACACCTATAACGCCCAGCTTGGCGTGAGCTGGGAGATCGACCTCTGGGGCAAGTTGCGCGAGACGCTCAATGCCAATGAGGCCAGTGCCCAGGCCAGTCTCGCGGACCTGGCGGCGATCCGCCTTAGCCTGCAGTCGGAGCTGGTGCAGAACTACCTGCAACTGCGTGTGATCGATGAGCAGAAGCGCTTGCTGGAGGCCACCGTGGCCGCCTATGCACGTTCGCTGCGAATGAACGAAAACCAGTACCGCGCAGGGGTTGCCGGGCCCGATGCCGTGGCGCAGGCGCGCACCCAGCTCAAGAGTACCGAGGCTGACCTGATCGATCTGGCCTGGCAGCGCGCGCAGTACGAAAATGCCATCGCTGTGCTGCTGGGCAAGGCGCCGGCGGACTTCGCCCTGGCCGACAGCAAACGCATCCCGGCCTTGCCGCAGATCCCTGTGTCGCTGCCTTCGCAACTGCTCGAGCGCCGCCCCGACATCGCCTCGGCCGAGCGCAACGTGATGGCCGCCAACGCCAACATCGGCGTGGCGCGCTCGGCGTACTTCCCGGATTTGAGCCTGAGCATGAGCGGTGGGTACTCCAGCAGCAGCTTCAGTAACTGGATCGAGCTGCCCAACCGCTACTGGTCGGTGGGGCCTTCGCTGGCCATGACCCTGTTCGACGCCGGTCGGCGCAGTGCCGAGGTGGATCGCACCGTGGCGGTATACGACCAGACCGTGGCCCAGTACCGGCAAACCGTGCTCGATGGCTTCAAAGAGGTCGAGAACTATCTGGTTCAGCTCAAGGTGTATGGGGACGAAGCCGTGGTACGCCAGGAAGCGCTGGATGCTGCCCGTGAATCGCTGCGCCTGACCGAAAACCAGTACCGTGCCGGACTGATCGGCTACCTGGATGTCGTCAACGTCCAAACCACCGCGCTCAGCAACGAACGCAGTGTGTTGACCTTGCTTCAGGGCAGGCTGGTCGCCAGCGTGCAGTTGATTGCCGCGTTGGGCGGTGGCTGGGATGCCCAGCAGGCGTTTGCCGAGGCGGATTAGGTTCGCTAGCGGTCGGTAAAGCTGCGCAGGCTGGCAGGTGCAGCGCAAGCATCTTTTCCTGCCGAGCGCCACCTAGTGTTTCGGGCAGTTCTGCCCCGTTGGGCCGATGGATAAGCTTTTTCGAAGCTTGAGCGATCTCGCCCTGCATGCGCGTCAGAGCGCCCGCCAACAGCGGGCGGGCATGCAGGCACGCTCCTTCCATGCCATCCAGTAGTCTGCGCCGTTCCCGCGACATGCGGGAGGGCGCGCAGGAGCCCAACATGCCTGATTCATCCTCTACATCCGTGGACTCTCGCCGCGACCCCTTGTTTACCCCGCCGTCGCTGCCCAAAGGCGGCGGTACCGTCTCCATCGGTGGCGGCATGCTGTCCGTTGGCAGCGCCGATGGTGCGGCCGGCTGGTCGTTGCCGTTGCCCCTGCCCACCGGGCGCGAGCTGTCGCCGTCGTTGACGCTGAGCTACAGCTCAGGTGGCGGTAACGATGCGTTCGGCGCCGGCTGGCATTGCCCGCTGCCTGCGGTATCGCGCATGAGCCGTTTCGGCATCCCACGGTATAACGACGACGATCGCCTGGCCGGCCCAGACGGCGAGGAAATCCTGCGCGACAAAGCAGGTGCGCGTATCGAGCGCAGCTTGCCGTTCTCCACAGTCATCGCTGAGTACACGGTCACGCCCTGGGTGTCGCGCAGCGGTGGTCGCGGGGAGCGTCTCGAACACTGGCGGCCCAACGCGAGCTCCGATTCACCAGGCTTCTGGCTCAACTACCATGCCGACGGCAGCATCACCTTGTTCGGCTGGTCGGCCAGCGCCCGATTGAGCGACCCGCAGGATCCTTCGCGGGTGGCCGGCTGGTACGCCGAAGAGACGGTCAGCGCCAAGGGCGAGCACCTGGTCTACACCTATCGCCGCGAGGATGACGGTGGCTGCGACGCTCAGGAACTGGCTGCCCACCGGCAGGTGTCGAACCTGTATCTGGTCGGCGTGCATGCGCTGAACGCGACCCCGTCGGACGCGTTGCTGGTGCCTGAAGGCGCTTTCGACGCCGAAGACTTCATGAGCGTAATGCTGTTCGATTATGGCGAGCGCAATACGCCCCTGGATGTTCCCCCGCCGTTCGAGACGGACGCGCCTTGGCCGGTTCGCAAGGACCGCTACAGTTTCTGGCGCTGGGGCTTCAACACGCGCGTACGGCGTCTGTGCCGGGACGTCATGCTCTGGCACCGTACCCAGATGATGGCCGCAAAGGCCGATACGACTCCGGTGCTGGTCTCGCGCCTGCATCTCGTCCACGAACATTCAGCCGTGGCGACACTGCTGATGTCGGCCCAGCTGGTGGCCTATGAACCAGACGGTTCGCCGGTGACCCTGCCACCGACGGAGTTCGAGCTGAGCCGGCCGGGGCGCAAGGCGCCGGCCTGGGACGCGCTGCCTGAACTGGACGGCTTCAGCCCGCCTCGCTGGCAGATGGCCGATCTGCATGGCGAAGGCGTGCCAGGGCTGCTTTACCAGCACGAAGGTGCCTGGCACTACCGCGCACCGCAGCGCGATGCCACGCAAGGAGCGGATGCCGTGACGTGGGGCGGGCCACAGGTACTACCCCAGGTTCCAGCCATGGCGGCAGGCGTCTTGACCGACTTGAACGGTGATGGCCGGCCCGAGTGGCTGATCGCCCAGCCGGGCATGCATGGCAGCTTCACCCTTGGCCCTGACGGCCAGTGGAGCCGGTTCATTCCCCTCCAGGCGCTGCCCTCGGAATGGTTGAACCCCAGCGCCCAACACGTCGATCTGACGGGCGCCGGCTTGCTGGATGTCGCGTTGATCGGCCCGCGCAGCGTCCGGTTGTGGGCCAACGCTGCCGGTGAAGGCTGGCAACGGGCGAGTGAAACGCCATACCTGGGGACGACGCCATTACCCTTGGAGGGCGGTGAGCATCGGCTCGTGGCATTCGCTGATCCTGCCGGCAGTGGTCAGCAGCATCTGATGGAAATCACCGGGCAGGGCGTCACCTATTGGCCGTCGCTCGGCCATGGCCGCTTCGGTGAGCCGATCGACATCGGCGGCTTCGCCGTCGAGGGCTTCAGCGCCTCGCGGGTGTTTCTCGGTGATACCGATGGCAGCGGTACCACCGACATCCTGTACCGCGAAGCCGACCGTGTTCGGGTGTTCATCAGCCAGGCTGGCAACCGCTTCGTAGAGGCCGCGCCAGTGCCGGCGCCGAAGGGAGTGGTGCTGGATGACACCTGCCTGCTGCAGGTGACGGACCTGCGCGGACAGGGCACGGCAGAGCTGGTGCTGACCGTGCCGCATATGACGCCACGGACCTGGACATACCGTTTCAATGACCGGCGGCCGTGGTTGCTGGCGCAAGTCTGCACCAACACCGGAAGCCGAACCCAGTTCGACTACCGCAGCTCAGCCCAGGGTTGGCTGGATGAAAAAGCCGCCCTGACCGCACAAGGCAAGGCGGCGGTGAGCCTGCTGCCGTTTTCGGTACACATGCTCAGCCGAGTGACCACGATCGATGACATCAGCGGGCTGCGTACCGTCAGCGGCATGACATACCTGCGCGGTATCTGGGACGGTATCGAGCGCGAGTTTCGTGGGTTTACCCGCCTGATCCAAACCGACACGCTGGTCGAGGCCCAGGGTACCGCACCAGAGCGTTCGCCACCTGCACAGATCCGCACCTGGTTCCTCAGTGGAATCGAAGCTTATGACGCGACCTTGGAGGGCGTATTCGCGGCGCCGGGCTCGGCGGAGTCTGACTTTGCCGTCAGCCCGCTGCGCATCACCCGTCTGGAAACCGACCAGCAGGAGGTGCCCTACGCGCCGGAGGGCGAGACACGGCGTTGGCTGTTGCGCGCGCTGAAAGGAATGCCGGTGCGCACGGAAACCTACGGTCTGGACGGCAGCGATCGGGCGGGCGTGCCCTACAGCATCACCCGCCAGCGTTTTCAGATACGGGCCTATGAGACCGGCATTCCGACGAAGCCTGCGGCGCTGGTAACCGCGGTGGAGCATTTGACGTTGGCTACGGAGCGGATCGCTGAAGACCCGGTGGTTTCGCAGGTGGTCATCCTGGAGCAAGATCTTTATGGCAGCGTCCTGCAAAGCGTGGACATCCGCTATCCACGCAGGGATGCCGTCACGCCATCGCCTTACCCGGACACGTTGCCTGAAGGGCTTGAGGCCGCTTCTCGCGACGCGCAACAGAACGTGGTGTGGCTGACGTTATCGCGTCAGCGAGTGCGCAACCTGCATGACGGGCATGTTCATCTGACCGGCCTGAGCGAAGGGGGGCGTACTGACGTGCTGCAACTGGATTCGGCACAGGTACCCGAGGGGGGCTTCACCGTGGAAAGCCTGCAGGCAGAGCAGGGGCCTCTTGCGCGACTGGTCGATGCCACGTTGAGTCAATACAGGCGGGTGCAATGGTGCGACACCTCGGGCGAACTGACTGAAGTGCCGGTGCGTCAGGCGCTGGTGGCTCACACCGAGACGGCCATGCTGGAGCAGGCGTCGCTGGTCGCTTTCGAAGACCACATCCCCCAAGCGGAGCTGGAGCGTCTGCTGAATCAGGGCGGTTACCGTATCGGTGAGCTGCCGGAGGACGGCAAGTGCATCTATTTGGGACGCCATGGCCTGGCGCGCTACTGCGGCGCCAAAGGTTTCTACCGGCTGGTCGGTGCGCGGGACAGCGAACTGACGGGAGAGGTGGCTGTGCAATGGACGGCTCATGGACTGGCCGTGCAGCAGGTGACCGACGCAGCAGGTTTGTGCACGCGCTTTAGCCATGACTGGCGTTTCATGACGGTAATGTCGTTCATCGACCCGAACGACAATGTGCAGTCGGTGATGTTCGATGCGCTGGGACGGGTGGTCCAGAGCCGATTCCACGGCACGGAAAATGGCGAAAAGGCGGGCTACCACCCCACGCGGGCATTTGAGGTGCCGACATCGATGGAGGCCATGCTGTCGCTCGAAGGCGGCGAAGTGCCGGTCCACACGGCGCACCTGTTGGTGACCGACAGCTGGATGCTCCCGGCCCGTGACGAGCAAGGCAGGTTTCAACCTGGGCGCGTCGGCGAACTGGCGCTCAGGCGTTTTGCCCAGGCGCATGGGCTCGAGGTTGACCTGGACCAAGGGCGCGAGCCGCCGCACATCATCAGCCTGATGACCGATCGCTACGACGGTGACCTGCAGCAGCAGGTGCGCCTGAGCGTGACCTACAGCGACGGGGGCGGGCGCGCATTGCAGACCTCGGTCTTGCATGAGCCGGGAGAGGCACTGGTCCGCACCCCCAAGGGCGAGCTGGAGATGGATGAGCATGGCAAGGCTGTCACGGCCCATGCCGCCATACGTTGGGCCGTGAGCGGAAAGACTGAGTACGACAACAAGGGACAACCGGTGCGAACCTGGCTGCCGTTCTACCTGAACGATTGGCGCCCGGTGAGCGATCAGCGCACGGGCGAGGGACTCTACGCCGATACCCATCTGTACGATGCCACAGGGCGCGTGTGCCGCGTGATCACTGCTGCGGGCTACGAGCGACGCACGCAGTACTACCCCTGGTTCACGGTCTCGGAGGACGAAAACGATACGGCATGACCGAACCCGCCGCGCAGGCCCCGGGCGGGTCTGCGCGGTGGCTTGGCGGGCCCGTTGTCACCCCAAAAAGCCCGTGCGTTTCCCTAACGCTTGAGTACAATAATCAACTTTTCGGGCCCCTTGTTCAGCCCCTTTGCTGGAATCTAAATGCTGATCGGTAGCTACTCCTCCGCGCTGGTGTTGATCTCGCTGTGCGTTGCCATCCTTGCCTCCTATACCGCCCTGGACCTCACTGGCCGGATCGCCACGGCGCAGGGACGTGCGGCTCACCTGTGGATGGGGGGCGGGGCCTTTGCCCTGGGTATCGGTATCTGGTCGATGCATTTCATCGGCATGCTTGCCTTCAGCCTGCCGATCGAGTTGGGGTATGACTGGACGCTCACCGGGCTATCGCTGCTGATCGCGGTTCTGTCGTCGGGCTTCGCCCTGTGGCTGGTCAGCCAGCCGAGCCTGCCGATGCTGCAGTTGGGGCTGGGGGCACTGATCATGGGCGGTGGCATTGCCAGCATGCATTACACCGGCATGGCTGCACTGCAGATGGTGCCGGGCATCGATTATGACCCGACCCTCTTCGGCGCCTCGTTGGCCATCGCCGTAGGGGCATCGGCGGCGGCCCTGTGGATCGCGTTCCGTCTGCGTCGTCATACCCCCTATGTGCGGCACATCCGCGGGGCGGCGGCGGTGGTGATGGGGATAGCCATCGTCGGCATGCACTACACCGGCATGGCGGCGGCCAATTTCCCAGAAGGCAGCTTCTGCGGTGCCCTGGCCAACGGCCTGCGTGGCGACGGCCTGGATTCGGTCGTGTTGATCACCACCTTGGCGGTGCTCGCCGTGGCGTTGGTCACGTCGGTACTCGATGCGCGCCTGGAGGCGCGCACCTCGGACCTCGCACGCTCTTTGACCCTGGCCAACCAGGAACTGACCCAGTTGGCCCTGCATGACACCCTTACAGGCCTGCCCAATCGCACCCTACTGGCCGAGCGCATCGACCAGGCCATCAGCAAGGTAGCGGAGCAGGGCGGCTGCTTTGCCCTGATGTTCATTGACCTGGATGGTTTCAAGCCGGTCAACGATGCCTTCGGTCATCATGTGGGCGACCTGCTGCTCAAAGCGGTGGCGGCCCGTTTGCGCGGGCACCTGCACAGCCAGGACACCCTGGCACGCATCGGTGGTGACGAGTTCGTGCTGCTGGTGGAGTTGCAGGAGCCAGCCGATGCCATGGAAGTAGCTGTGAAGCAGGTCAACCTGGTGGCCCGGCCCTACCGGGTGGCCGATCACGACCTGCAGCTCTCGGCGAGCGTGGGGATCGTGCTTTATCCGGGCAATGGGCTCGATCAGCACGAACTGCTGCGTAACGCCGATGCGGCCATGTATCACGCGAAAAGTGCCGGCAAAAACGGCTACAGCTTCTTCGACGTGTCGATGAACAGCAACGCGCGCCAGCAACTGCAACTGCTCCAAGACCTGCGTGCGGCGCTTGAGCATGGCCAGTTCCGCCTGCATTACCAGCCAAAGTTCGATGCGCTCGCCCGTCAGCCGATCGGTGCCGAGGCATTGCTGCGCTGGGAGCATCCGCAGCACGGGCTGCTGTTGCCGGACCGGTTCATCGGCCTTGCCGAGAAGACCGGCCTGATCATTCCAATCGGTGAATGGGTGCTCGGCGAAGCCTGCCGGCAGATGCGCGAGTGGCTCGAGCAGGGGCATGACGACTGGCGTATCGCGGTGAATCTGTCGGCCATCCAGTTCTGTCATGCCGGTCTGGTGGACAGCGTGGCCCGGGCCTTGGCGAGCAACCGGCTGCCGGCCAACCGCCTGACGCTCGAGATCACCGAGACCACGGCCATGCGCGACGCCGACGCGAGCTTGACCGTGCTGCAGAAGCTTTCCGATATGGGGGTGGACCTGTCCATCGATGATTTCGGCACCGGCTATTCAAGCCTGATGTACTTGAAACGGCTGCCGGCCAATGAGCTGAAGATCGACCGAGGTTTTGTTCGCGATCTGGAGCAGGACAGCGACGATGCGGCAATCGTCTCGGCCATCGTCGCCCTGGGCCAGGCCCTTGGGCTGCGCATCGTGGCAGAAGGGGTGGAGACCAGCCGCCAGCAGGAGTTTTTGACCCGCCTGGGGTGTGATTCGCTGCAAGGCTACCTGCTCGGCCAGCCCATGCCCGCCGAGCAGTTCATGAAGGCTCTCAAGACGGTGAGGCAGACCGAGACGCTCTGACTACACCGCATCGCGCAGGGCGCATGAGGGTTCGAATGCGTCCATCTCGGCCTCCACCGCCTCGATGATCCGCTCTACATCCGCGGCCGCCATGATGGCCGCGCAGGGGATGCCGGCAATAGCCAGCAAAGTTTCGCCGGTGGCGCGGTCGAACAGCCGGGCGACCATGCTGCGCGGTGCATCCATGCTGGCTTCGAAGCCCAATGGATGGAAATGCCAGCGCATCACCTGGCAGGCGTTGGGGAACGTCATCTTGTTCATGCCAGCCTCCTTGTCCTGATCCTTGACGCGGTGATCGGCCGCTCATTCGGCCGGTAGGAACCTAACCATAGCACCTGTGACGACAGTGTCTCGCGCCTAGCATGACAAATATGCGGTTGCTTGATTTGAATCAGTGCCACGGTCTGGGCAGCAAATCACGGCAAAAGGCCAGGGCAAACGTTTTTCCGGGACAAAAGCGGCTGGTCAGGATGGTTCCGCGCGGCTGTCGGAGCATGGTGCTTTTCTGACCAGTGGTGCGGCGCATCAGCCCAACAGGCCAGCGGCAATGTTGATGGTGAAGCCAAGGATTGCCGTGTTGTAGACGAAGCACACCAGCGAATGGGCCAGCACCACTCGACGCATGCCGCGTCCGGCCACACCGATGTCGGAGGTCTGCACGGCGACGCTCAGGGTGAAAGAGAAATAGAGAAAGTCCCAGTAGTCCGGTGCGCGTTCACCGTCGGGAAAGCGCAGCGGCAGCGCGTGCGGATCACTGGTATAGAACAGGCGGGCGTAATGCAGGCTGAAGATGCAACCGATCAGCAGCCAGGAGCCGGCCACCGTCAGAGCCGTGTACAAATAATGAAGGGCCTGGTCGTTCCCCTGCAGGCCACGGCTGGCGGCCAGTTGCAACGTGACTGCCGCGAGGCTGGCAATGGCCGCGAAGCAGACGGTGAACAGCACCAGGCCTGCGTTCTCATCTTCCACGCAGGCAACCTTGCGCACGGTGTCGGCATTGGCGCGCCAGGTCAGCCAGAACACCAGCACCAGATACAGCCAGACGCCCAGGTTCCATCCGGCGAGGATGCGCTGCACGGTATCATCGGTAGGAATCAGCCAAGCGCCGACCAGGCCCGCCAGGATGGCGATGCTCAGGCGAGGGTGGGTGCGGGTGAGGCGGTGGAAAGCCATGCGGTCTCGTCAGGTGACAGGAGCATGGCTAACACTCTAGTTCAGCCTGGTCCGCCATCCAGCCCAGACTCCGATACGGCGCGTCGCCCTGGGTTCGAACAGGGGAGGGTAATGGGGTACTATCACCCGCCGTGCCGGCGGCAAATGCCTTGTATATCAGGATGATGGCACGGCCCGGAGGCGTAACGACCGCCGTGTCTTGTAGTCGATATGGCTTGCCCCCCAATCTGAAAGACCCGCTTCAGGATCCATGTTTTGTCCGATTTCTTGCATAACCCACTGTTGCAGTACCTGGCTCGTCTGGCGCCTTCCAGCCAGCTGACCATGCGTTACATCCTCCAGGACGCCGCCGACCGCCTTGGGTTTGTCGACTGCGACATTGCCGACGTGCCCTGGCACGAGCTCGAGCCAGGCCATGTGGTTGCCCTGGTGGCAGCGCTGCGTACCGACGGCTATGCCCCGAACACATCGTCGCTGTATGTCAATGCGGTACGCGGGGTGATGAACGAAGCGTGGCGCCAGGGTCTGATCGACCATGAAAAGCTGTTGCACATTCGCGAGGTCAAGCCGGCAGGCGGCAGCAGGCTGCCGGCAGGGCGCAATTTAAGGCGCAGTCTGATTCGCGAATTGATGGACGTCTGCGCCGCCGACCCGCGCCCTCAGGGCGTACGCGATGCGGCGATCATCGCGCTGCTGTATGGCACCGGCATGCGCAAATCCGAGTCGGTTGACATCGATCTGGACCAAGTGGACTTCGAGGCCCGTAGCTTGCGGGTCGTGGGCAAGGGCAATCGCCAGTTGATCAAGTACGCCCCCGTCTGGGCGTTCGAGAAACTGCAGGCCTGGCTGGAGCTTCGACGCCAGCATTTGCCGGAAGGAGAGGCCGATGATGAATTCCTGTTCAACCGCATCCGCCGTGGCAACCACATCACACGGGCGCGCATCACCAAGCACGCCATCTACTACATCGCCCGCCAGCGTGGGGCTCAGGTGGGGATCAAGATCATGCCCCATGATTTTCGCCGGGCATTCATCACCCGGGTGATCGAAGAGCATGACCTGTCCATCGCCCAGAAGCTCGCGCACCATGCCAACATTCAGACCACCGCCAACTACGACCGGCGCGACGACAACGAGCGGCGGCGGGCGGTGGATCGGTTCGACTACTGACCAGGTGCGTGCAGCGCCCCCATCCCAATGTTAGTGAATACTCGATGCCAGCTCGAAGATCGGCATGTACATGAGGATCACGATCAGTCCGATCAGCAGGCCGATGAAGGTCATCAGCAGCGGCTCGAACAAGCGTACGAACCATTCCACCCAACGGCCGATTTCCTGATCGTGAAAGTCGGCGCAGCGCTCGAGCATTTCCCCCAGGTTCCCCGACTGCTCACCGGCCCGCAGCAAGCGCAGAGACACCGGTGTGACCAGCTGGCCAAACTCCAGCGCATCGGACAGCGGCAAACCTTCACCCACCCGTCGGCTGGCCTGCTCAAGCCCTTGTGCCGAGGTGCTGCCCAGCAGGCCGCGGGCCATGCCCATCGCGGTGAGGATGGGGATACCGCCTTGTAAGAGGATGCCAAGCGAGCGGTAGAAGCGCGCCAACTCATACATCACCAGACGTTGATGCAGCGCGGGCCAACGGCGTAGCTGGCGACTGGCCCAGCGGCGCAGGGCGGGGTTGCGGCGCATCAAGGCCAAGAGGCAAAGGCCCCCCAGTGCCGCCAATGCCAGGGGTAGCTGCTGCGCGTGGAGGAACAGGCCAATCTTCATCAGAACCTGCGAAAGCCACGGCAGCTCGTTGCCCATGCCTTCGAACACCAGGCTGAAGCGCGGCACAACGTAGCCCAACAAGAACAGCACCACGCCACCCCCTACCAGCAACAGCAGCAGGGGGTAGACCGAGGCACCGACCAGTTTCTGCCGGACCACGTCCAGGCGTTGTCGGTAGCTGATATAGCGGCCCAAGGCATCTCCCAAGGCACCGGTGCGTTCGCTCGATTGCACCAAGGCCACGTACAGCGCCGGGAACACCTGTGGCTGTTCGCCCAAGGCCTGGGACAGCGAGCGGCCCTCGTAGAGTTGGCGCACCAGCGCCTCCAGCACCTTGCGTGAGGAGGCGTTGGGCGCTTTTTCGGCCAGGCTCTCGAGAGCATCGATCAGGGGTAGGCCCGCACTGAGCAACGTGCCCAATTCCTGACTGAACAACACCAGGTCGAACACTGGCGCGCGGCGCAAAGCCAGGACGCGCAGGGCGACGCCCTGGCCGCGAATGCTCACGACCCGTAACCCCTGGTTCTCGGCCTGTCGTCGCGCGTGCTCGGTATCCTCGGCCTCGACCTGCAACTGGACGATGCCTTGGCGACCCAGGGCCTTGAGGCAGTAGCGCATGGCCGTTCTCCTCATTGCCAGCTGGTGATTTCGGCATTTTCCCCGTCTCCGCCGGGCTGGCCGTCCTTGCCCATCGAGAGCAGGTCGTACTCGCCACCATTCTCACCGGGTTGGCGGTAGATATAGGCGCGGCCCCAAGGGTCCTGCGGAACGGCCTTTTGCAAATAAGGGCCGGACCATCGCTGCTCACCGCTGGGGGCCGCCACCAACGCCTGAAGGCCCTGCTCGCTGCTGGGGTAATGCCCGACCTCCAGGCGATACAGGTCAAGGGCCTTGCCCAGGCCCTCTATCTGCGCTCGCGCCACTTTTGCTTCCGAGCGGCCGAGCTGGCTGAAGTACTTGGGCGCGACGATGCCGGCCAATAGGCCAAGCACCACCAGGACCACCAACAGTTCGAGCAGGGTGAAGCCACGCTGGGTGATGGATCTGCGTTGCATGGTGAAATCCTCCAGTGCGTTCGGGCAGGTTTGCCTTGCCATGCAACAGCCGTGCACGTCTGGCTCGGGGCCTTGCGCCATGGGGCGCAGCAAGCGGCACAGTGCTTGCGTTGTAGCTGAAAACCTCGGGTTTTCCGGGGCATTTCCCCCACATCGGGGGCCACGACGGGGAGGCAGCCGACATGCGTGGAATCATCCTGGGACTGATCTGGCTCGCGGCGGGCGCCGCAGAGGCCGACATGTACATCTCCATCGATGCCAAGGGCGGCTATGTGCTGTCCAACGTGCACCGGCCCGGCCGGCATTACGAACGGGTCATCCGTGAGCCGGTGGCCCACGCCGGGCCGGCCGATGCTCAATTGATCACCGGCCGGCCCTACGCCGAGCTAGTGGCCAAGGCCGCCGAAGCCCACGGCGTTCCCCAGGCGCTGCTGCACGCGCTGATCAAGGCCGAGTCCGGTTACAATCCCAAGGCGCGCTCGCCCCGGGGGGCGGCCGGACTGATGCAACTGATGCCTGACACGGCGAAGGAGATGGGGGTCAAGGACGTGCTGGACCCTGCGTCCAACCTGCAAGGCGGGGCGCGCTATCTCAAGCGCATGCTGAAGTTGTTCGACAACGACATCACCTTGGCGGTGGCGGCCTACAACGCCGGGCCCGATGCAGTGATCAGCCGCGGAGGTGTGGTCCCGCCCTTCGCCGAGACGCGCCGCTACGTACCTAATGTGCTGCGTGACTACCGCAAGTTGCAGGGGCTGGCCGAAGATGCGCCGTTGTAGTCGCCACCAAAGTGTCGCAGGTCAATGTCGCGCAGGGTGTGCCTACTTCCCCAACTCTGGGCTATAACCTTTTGAAGGTGCCCAGCCGTTGGAGTCGACCATGGACCTCGCCCCGCGTTCCGCCAGACTCGATGTGCCCGTTGGTGGCGACAGCAACTTGGCCCGCAAGCCATTCGACCTGCTGCGTTGGTACGCCTGGGTGAGCCTGGCGATCATCGTCTCGATTGCCGTCGGGCTGGGGCTGATCTCCAGCCGCTTCATCATCAACGAGAGTGTCGAGCGAGACGCCTTGCTGTCGGCGCAGTTCATCCAGGCCATTGCCGACGCCGAAGTGCGTCATGTGTCGATCCCCAATGTGCGCACCATGGGCGAGTTGCTCGATCCGCGCACCGACCAGGCCATGCCCGACGTCGACCCCGACGCCCGGCGCCGGGCTCGGGGCGAGTTCCTCGACCATATCGCCCACCTGCCCGACATGCTGCTGGCCAATATCTATGCGCCGGACCGGACGGTGATCTGGTCAAGCAACCCAGCACTGACCGGGAAGTCGATCGAGTCCGACGAGGATCTGGAGCAGGCCTTCGAATACAAGATGCAGGTGTCGGCCAGTTATCACGACTTCGAGGATGCGCGCAGCGAACAGAAGTTCGTGACCCCGCCCCAGCAATTGTTCATCGAGAACTACATTCCTCTGTTCGACGCCGATGGCGAACGGGTCACCGCCATGGTGGAGATCTACAAGGAACCCCATGACCTGATCGTACGCATCGAGCATGGCCTGTTGTTGATCTGGCTGGCCATCGCGATCGGCGCGAGCCTGGTGTATTTCGGCCTTTACGGCATCATGCGCCGCGCGGCACGGGTGATGGCATTACAACAGAAGCGGCTGATCAGCAACGAGACCTACGTGGCGCTGGGGGAAATGTCGTCGGCGGTCGCCCACAGCTTGCGCAACCCATTGGCTAGCATCCGTTCCAGTGCCGAGCTGGCTCAGGCATTCGACGAAGGGCCGGCGCAGAAAAACATCAGCGACATCATCAGCCAGGTGGACCGCATGTCTCAATGGGTACGCCAGCTCTTGCAGTCGCTGCGCCCGCTCAATGATGACGCGGTGCCGGTTAACCTCTCCCAGGTGCTGCAAGAGAGCCTGCAGGCGTTTGCCGTGCCGCTGGCGCGCAGCGGCGTGAACCTGGACGTAAAGCCGCTGCCCTCGGTGCAGGTGGTGGGCCATCCGGTATTGCTGGGGCAGATCTTCAACAGCTTGATCGCCAATGCGCTGGAATCCATGGAGCAGGGTGGCCAGTTGCGGGTGGAAGTGGTGCGCCGGGATCGACGCAGCCTGACCTTGCGCCTGTCGGACACCGGGCGGGGTATGAGCGACCAGCAGCAACGCATGGCTTTTCGGCCGTTCTTCACCACCAAACAGGGCGGTTTGGGGGTTGGCCTGGTGCTGGTCAAGCGGATCATGGAACGCTTCGCAGGCTCGGTTCGGTTGAGCAGCCGCGAAGGGCAAGGTACCAGCGTTTCGCTGAATTTTCGCTTGGTCAAATCATGATGTTCTACGTTGCAATTGCCTCGTATCTGGCTGATTTAAAAAGAAAATTGACTTAGTTGGGTGAGGTTACCCAATAGTGGGGGATTCATCTCGAATCGATCTCTAATTTTCGCCGTAAGTACATGATAATAATGGCTATTCGATATTGGTGCGTAAATGGCTGAGATCTTGCAGCAAGATTATAGCGACCAATGGCAGCGGCAAGGGATCAGGCAAAGTGCTATCACGTTGCTACAGGCAGTAGCACTGTCCTGATACTCCATCCCCCGAAGCCTTCGAACGGGAACGATGCGATGCAGATGCTGGAACACGATCTTCCGGACAAGACTGCCAGCCCCTCCACTGGGCTCGCTGCGCCCTTGCGCGAGTTCAACCTGCTGCGCTGGTTCTCGGTCATCAGCTTGCTGATCATCGCAACGGTGGCCGGCGCCTTGGGTTACTTCTCGACTCGCTTCGTGGTGCGCGACAGCGTCGAACGCGATGCCATGCTCACCGCCCAGTTCATCCAGGCCATGGCCCAGGCCGAGGTACGCCATTCGCAACTACCCCCGGGCACCACCATGGGCGAATTGCTCGATCCGCGCCTGGACAATCAGCATTTGCAGATCCCCCCGGCTCTGGTGCAATCGACCCGCGGCGAATTCCTCGATCACGTGGCGCACCTTCCGGACATCTTGCTGGCCAATGTCTACGCCCATGACCGCATGATTGTCTGGTCGACCAACCCGCAATTGCTGGGCAAGCGCATTGCCGAAGACGACGACCTGGACGAGGCCTTCCACTCGCGCAAGCCGGTCTCAGCGAGCTATCACAAGGCGGAGGATGACCGGGAAGAGCAGAAATTCCAGCGCGAACCGCGCTATTTGTTCATCGAGAACTACATTCCGCTGTTCGACAGCCAGGGTGAGCAAGTGCTGTCTATGGTTGAAATCTACAAAGAACCCCAAGACCTGGTGCGACGCATCCAGCGCGGCTATGTGCTGATCTGGTGTTCGACTCTGGTGGGCGGAGCGCTGATTTATTTCGGCTTGTTCTGGATCGTGCGCCGGGCTGCGGGGATGCTGCATCATCAGCAAGATCGCCTGGTGGCCAGCGAGACCTACGTGGCCCTGGGCGAGATGTCGTCAGCCGTGGCCCATAGCCTGCGCAACCCATTGGCCAACATTCGTTCCAGCGCAGAGTTAGCCCAGGAGATCGCAAGCGATCCGGCGCGCAAGAACATTGCCGACATCATCAGTCAGGTTGACCGGATGTCACGCTGGGTGCGTGATTTGCTGGTGTCGCTGCGTCCGACCAGTGACGAGGCCGAAGCGGTGGATCTGGTGGCGGCTATCGAGGATACCCGGCTGGCATTCCTGCAGCAGATCGAGCGCAACGGCGTGCAGTTCAGCTTCGAGGGGCCAGCCCAGCAGTGGGTATCCAGCCAACCGCTGCAACTGACCCAGATCCTCAACAGCCTGTTCGCCAATGCTTTGGAAGCCATGCCCAAGGGCGGCCTGTTGTGCGCCGAAGTCAGTTGCCTGGAAGGGCAGCAGGTGCGCCTGGTGCTCAGCGATACCGGCAAAGGCATGAGTCAGCAACAGGAACGGATGGTGTTCAAGCCGTTCTTCACTACCAAGCAGGGCGGCCTCGGCGTGGGCCTGGCTCTGGTCAAGCGCATCATGGAACGCTTTGGTGGCTCGGTCAGCCTGACCACCCGCGAAGAGGAAGGAACCCGCGTGAGTCTTGTATTCAATATTGCAGCGGGAGGGGACCATGGGGCCCAGCATTCTGGTGGTCGAGGATGACGAGATCCTCGCGGACAACATACGTACCTACCTCGGTTTGAAGGGGTTCGAAGTCACGGTCTGCCACAGCGCGGAGCTGGCTTTGGAGCAGATCAAGCAAGGCTTGCCCGATGCCGTGCTGACCGACAACTCCCTGCCGGGCATGAACGGCCATGAGCTGTTGCGCGCACTGATCACCCAGGCGCCGGAGCTCAAGGTGATCATGATGACCGGATACGGCAATGTCGAAGACGCCGTGCTGGCCATGAAGGAAGGCGCGTTCCATTACCTGACCAAGCCGGTGGTGCTGGCCGAGCTCAAGCTGATGCTCGATAAAGCCCTGGCGGCCGAGCGCATGGAACGCACCTTGTCGTTCTACCAAGAGCGCGAGGCGCAGAAGTCTGGGTTGCAGGCGTTGATCGGCGAGTCCTCGGCGATGCTGAACCTCAAGCACACCCTGCGCCAGCTGCTCGATGCCGAGCAGCGAATGGCCAGCGACGACCTGCCGCCGGTGTTGATCGAAGGGGAAACAGGCACTGGCAAGGAGCTGGTGGCGCGCGCCCTGCATTTTGACGGCTCGCGGAGCAAGGGGCCTTTCATTGAATTCAACTGCGCCTCGATCCCGGCCAATTTGCTGGAGGCCGAACTGTTCGGTCACGAGAAGGGCGCGTTCACCGATGCCAAGGAGCGTCGTGTGGGCCTGGTCGAGGCCGCCGATGGCGGGACGCTGTTCCTCGATGAGATCGGCGAAATGGACCTGGTGCTGCAGGCCAAGCTGCTCAAGCTGCTGGAGGATCGCAGCATCCGCCGGATCGGGGCGGTCAAGGAGCGAAAGGTGGACCTGCGGGTCATCAGCGCCACCAACTGCAACCTGGAGCAGATGGTGCAGCAGGGCAAGTTTCGACGCGACCTGTTCTTCCGCCTGCGCATCATCGCGCTGAAGGTGCCCCGCCTATACGCACGCGGCCAGGACATTCTGCTGCTGGCCAGGCACTTCCTGGCTCACCATGGGCGCCGATATGGCAAACCCCATCTGCGCTTTTCTGCTGAAGCCGAGGCGCTGATGCTGGGTTACAGCTGGCCAGGCAATGTGCGAGAACTGCGTAACATGCTTGAGCAGACAGTCCTGCTGGCGCCCAATGATGTCGTGGCCGCACACCAGCTGAACCTGTGCATGACCCTGGTCGACGAACCCATGAGCTTACCCACGTCGGTGGCTTTCGAGCCGCCACGGCATGAGCCGGAGCCTGGGACCAGCCTGCCGGACATGGAGCGCGACCTGGTGTGCCGGACCCTCGACCGCACGGACTGGAACGTCACCAAGTCGGCGCGTCTGCTGGGGCTATCGCGGGATATGTTGCGCTACCGCATCGAGAAACTGGGGCTGACCCGGCCTGACAAGCGACAGTGGTGAGCCTGGGCCTGCACGGCAGCCCCAGGCTCTTCAGGGCTGTCCCTGGCCGCGAGTGCCTCCGTCGCCATGCCCGCGCATCCCTTCAGAACCCCCGCCGTCCATTCCCGGGAGGTTTCGATCATCGTTCTGGTCGGCGGGCGGGCTGTCCGGATCGTTCCCCTGGATACGCGGGTCGGTATCGCGGGGCACAGGCTTCTCGATTGGATTGAGGGTGCTGTCGGCGCCCGGCTTGGGCGCGGTGTTGTGCGGATCGTCCGGGTGGGTCGGACCGGTGCCCACCGCCAAGGCCAGCGGAGAGGCCAGCAGGGCGGCGAGCAGCCAAGTGCGCGATCGTTTCATGGGTGGCTCCTTGCGGGCAAAGGCGTGTTGCCTGTACCTGGGTTGGGCCGCAACCCTCAACGCAAGGTGCCACCACGGCGACGAACGGTCAGACCACCAGCGACAACAGCATGATGAAGATGATGCCCACCACCGACAGGATGGTCTCCATCATGCTCCAGGTCTTGAACGTCTCTGCCACGGTCATGTTGAAGTACTGTTTGACCAGCCAGAAACCGGCATCGTTGACGTGGGACAGAATCAACGAACCTGCGCCGGTGGCCAGCACCAGCAGCTCGCGGTTCACGCCAGGGACCAGATCGATCACCGGCGCGACGATGCCGGCACCGGTGATGGTCGCCACGGTCGCCGAACCAGTCGCGATGCGGATCACCGCAGCGACCAGCCAGGCCAGCAGAATCGGCGAAATCTCGGCTTGCACCGCCATCTGGCCAATCACGTTACCCACACCAGTGTCCACCAGCATCTGCTTGAAGCCACCGCCAGCACCCACGATAAGCACGATGGCGGCGGTCGGAGCCAGGCTCTGGTCGAGCATCTTCATGATTTGCTGACGTGAGAAGCCCCGGGCCGAACCGAAGGTGTAGAACGCCAGCAGCAATGCCGCGAGCAGGGCGGTGATGGGGTGGCCGATCAGGTCCATCCACTGGCGCACGATGTGCTCGGCGGGCAGCACCACATCGGCGAAGGTCTTGAGTAGCATCAGCACGACCGGCAGTAGCACGGTGAGCAGGGTGACGCCAAAGCTTGGCAGGTTGTTCTGATTGGTTTCCCGGGCGATCTGGTCCATCAGTTCCTGGGATGGGTTGCCCGGAATGTAGCGGGCGATGAAATTACCGAACAGCGGGCCTGCGATGACCGCAGTGGGCAGGGCCACCAGCAGGCCATAGAAGATGGTCTTGCCGATATCCGCGTGGAAGATGCCGATCGCTAGCAGCGGTCCTGGATGCGGCGGCACAAGTCCGTGGACTACGGAAAGGCCGGCCAGCAGCGGAATGCCGATCTTGATCAGCGAAACCCCTGAGCGACGCGCGACGATGAACACCAGGGGGATCAACAGCACGAAGCCGATTTCGAAGAACAATGGGATGCCCACCAAGAAGGCGGCGAACATCATGGCCCAGTGCACCTTCTGTTTGCCAAAGGCACGGATCAGCGTTTGCGCGATCTGGTCGGCACCACCGGAGTCGGCCATCAATTTGCCCAACATGGTCCCCAGGGCCAGGACGATGCCGACGAAGCCGAGTACACCGCCAAAGCCGTCCTGGAAGGACTTCATGACCTTGGCCACCGGCATGCCGGAGGTCAGGCCCAGGAAGCCGGCTGCCAGGGTCAGGGCGACGAAGGGGTGGACCTTGAAATGGGTGATTAGCAGGATAAGTCCGACGATGGTGACCAGAGCGTCGAGTAGCAGGTAGGTATCAGTAGCCAGTCCGAACATGGTTCATGTGCCTCTGTATTATCATTGTTTTGGCGAAACGATCGGCATCTTTGGATGCCGAGATAGCGCTGTCTTTGGTGAGCCGGGAAGGCCGACGGTTCAGGCGGTACGCGCCAGGCTTCGGTCACTTTGGGGCTTTAGCCAGGTGTCTACCGCCACGGCCAGCGCTTCGATAGGTTGCGTGGCGTCCAGCGCCAGGGTCAGAGGCTCGCCGTGGGGCGGTTCCAGCGCGGCGAACTGGCTGTCGATGAGGCTGGCTGGCATGAAATGACCGGGGCGGGCGAGTACGCGTTTTTCCGCTTCGGCTGAGCTCAGTTCGAGAAACACGAAGCCAAGGCCCGGCACGGCCTCGCGCAGGGTCTCGCGATAACGGCGCTTAAGCGCGGAACAGGTGAGAATGGGGCGTTCGCCGGCCTGGAGCACGGCCTGCAGTTCCTGGCCAAGACGGACCAGCCAACCGGCGCGGTCGTCATCGTTCAAAGGAATGCCAGCGCTCATCTTGCGGATGTTTTCGGCAGGGTGGAAAGCATCGCCTTCGATCAGGCGACCACCGCTCGTGCTGGCAATGGCAGCGCCCACGCAGCTCTTGCCGCAGCCTGCCACGCCCATCACCACGATTGCGGTCAGGGGAGAGTTCATCAGTACCTCCTGCGGGGTGAGATAGCGCTGTCTCGGTGCCGCTGAAAACGGATGCGAGCGCCACCCTCCCGGGTGTTATTGGTCTTGTCTTTACGCAGTATGGACGCTAGGCGCATAGCCGCTACCAAAGATACATTGCCTGTATCCTGAGACAGCGCTACCTTAGTGGCCGTTCCCACTTCTGGCAAGTAGTAAAATTACAACACTCATGTCTCGTACAGGCTCACGCACGACCGGTCGTCCCACCCTGGCAGAAGTCGCCAGACTTTCGGGGGTTTCCCCCATCACCGCTTCTCGCGCCTTGCGCGGTGTAAGCACCGTGGCCCCGCAACTGGTGGAAAAAGTCGTGGCCGCTGCGGCGAGCCTAGGCTATGTCGCCAACCCGGCTGCTCGGGCATTGGCGTCGGCACGCAGTGAGTCGGTGGTGGTGTTGATCCCCTCGTTGTCCAACCAGCTGTTCATCGACACCCTGGAGGCCATCCACGAAGTGATGCGCCCGCGCGGGTTGGAAGTACTGATCGGCAACTACCACTACGATCTGGCCGAAGAAGAAAACCTCATCCGCAACTATCTGGCCTACCAGCCCTGCGGGATCCTGCTCACCGGGTTCGAGCGCAGTGAAGTCTCTCGGCAGATGCTGACCGCCAGCGGCGTGCCGTGCGTGCACATGATGGAGCTCGGAGGCGAGGCGGGGCAGTTGTCGGTCGGATTTTCCCAACAACAGGCCGGCCGCGCGGCTGCCCGGCACTTGATCGAGCGTGGTCGTCGACGCTTGGCATTCATCGCGGCGCAGCTCGACCCTCGCGTTATGCAGCGCGCCGATGGCTTCCGCCAGGCGCTGGCCGAGGCCGGTTTGCAGGCGCCGGAGCTGGAACTGCTGGCGCCACAACCGTCATCTATCGGCCTGGGCAGCGAGCTGTTCAGCCAGTTGCTTGCGCAGGCGCCGGATGTCGACGGCGTGTTCTTCTGTAACGATGACTTGGCCCAGGGTGCGGTATTGCAGGCTTTGCGCCAGGGTGTCGAGGTGCCGCGCCAAGTGGCGATGGTTGGTTTCAACGACCTGCCGGCATCGGCGCACATGGTGCCGCGGTTGACCTCGATCCGTACCCCCCGAGCCGCGGTAGGCCGAGGCGCAGCCCAGGCGCTGTTGGCGCTGCTCGATGGCAAGCAGGTGGCCACCGAACAGCAGGATCTGGGATTCGAGCTGATGGTGCGCGAGAGCTCCTGACCGGCTGGTTCGGGCCGGGCAGGGCTCAGTTGGGGGCGCTGAGTGCCGCGAGCCCTTCGCGCAGTTCGCGTTGCAGTGCCTCCAGGCTACTTTCCAGCCGTTCGAGCAAGGCCTCGGTCGGCTGCTTCTGGGCGACGGCCTGTTCGACCGCTTCGCAATCGCGCACCACGCCCCGGACTTTCAGCATTTTCGCGCCTCCCTTGATGCGGTGTGCCAAGGCATGCACCGCGTCACTTTCAGGCGCTTCGCCAAGGGCACGCAGGGCTGCGAGGTCTTCGCCGGCGCTGTGTGCCAATTGCTCGAGAAGGCGTCGAATCAACTGGTCGTCATCCTGGGTCAGGTGACGCAGCTCACTGAGGTTGAAGCCACTGGCCGTGGCAGGCTCCGGTGCGGGTGCGGGTGCGGGTGCGGGTGCGGGGGCCGGCACCTGCTCCGCCAGCGGCGCGCTGGGAAGGTGGGCTTTGAGGGCTTTTAGACCGATCGGTTTGAACAGGCATTCATCCATGCCATTGGCCAGGCAGCGCGCTTTTTCCTCGGCTTGGGCGTTGGCCGTAACGCCGAGTATCAGGCAGGCGGGCTGGCCGCGCTCATGCTCCAGGGCGCGGATACGCCGAGTGAGCTCATGGCCATCCATCACCGGCATGCTGCAATCGGTAATCACCACATTGAACTGACCTGCTCGCCATAGGGCCAGCGCCGCTTCGCCATTCTCGGCCTGGGTCACCTTGTGTCCCAGGGTGGTCAGTTGCTTGTCCAGCAGCAGTAGGTTGGCGGGGTAGTCATCGACTACCAGGATATCCAGTGGGCCGCTGCTCATGTCCTGAGCCGGCTCGGTCTGTTCGTCCTGTGCTGGCACCGAGGTGGCCGGCAGGGTCAGGTCCACGCTCACCTTGGTGCCCATGCCTTCGACGCTCTGCAGTTCGAGCGACCCGCCCATCAACTCGGCCAGGGTTCGGCTGATCACCAGGCCGAGGCCGGCGCCTTTTCCGGCCTGGGGGCCGTTTACCTGGGCAAAGGTGCTGAAGAGTCGGGCCTGGTCGCTGGGGCTGATACCGATGCCGCTGTCCTGTACGCACAACGAAACCCGGATATCGCCGGTGGCGCTGGGAGGGGTGAGTTTCAGGGTCACTTGCACGCCACCCTGGTCGGTGAACTTGAGGGCGTTGCTGATCAAGTTGGACAGGACCTGCTTGAGGCGCACAGGGTCGGCGAGCACCCAGACTGGCGCCTGCGGCAGATCCCCGTTCAGATATAAGCCCTTGATCCGGGCATTGCCGTCGAACACGCGAAGGGTCGCGCGCACCAGTTCCACCAGGTCGATCGGTACCGGTTGCAGGGACATGTGGCCGGATTCGATGCGGGAAATGTCGAGGATGTCGCCGATCAGCTCGAGCAGGCCAATGGCCGAGTCATGGGCGGTATGCAAAGTTTGCGGGTCGCTGTGGCCACGGCGGCTGTCCTCCAGGGCGAGCTCCAGCAGGCCGATCACTGCGTTCATCGGTGTGCGGATCTCATGGCTCATGATCGCCAGGAAGGTACTCTTGGCCTGGCTGGCCTGTTCAGCGTCATCCTTGGCTTGACGCAACTGCTCCAGCAGACCGCGGCTAAGCGCCAGTTGCGCCTGCAGGGCGCGTTGGGCCTCGGTGCGCTGGTTGATGAGCTTGCGCAGGTAAGTGTTCCAGAACACCACACCGGCCAAGAGCACGGCAGCCAGCACCAGCACTTGCAGCGCTAGGGTGCGGTAGTTGCGCCAGGGGCTGTCGCTGACCAGGGTGTTGGTGTGCCATCGGTTGACCAACTGGTCCAGCTCCTCAGGCGGGATGTTAAGCAGGGCTTTGTCCAGAATCGACTGCAGCACCGGTAGATCCGGTGCGATCGCAAAAGCGGCGCTGGCCGGATCGTCGCTTTGCAGGCCGGCGATACGCAAACCATTGTTGAACACATGGCTGATGTAGTAGCTGGCATTGATTTGGCTGCTCAAGGCCACGTCGGCCTTGCCGCTGGCGACGGCTTCCATCAACTCTAGATGGGTTTCGACCTCGACCAGACGGACGCCAGGATACTGCCGTTGCAACGCCTCACGCTGAGGGGAGCCACGCAACAACGCGACACGTCGCCCATCGAGCGTCATCGGCGTGCCGACCCAGGGGGCTTCGCTGCGGGTGATCAAAACCCGGGGGCTGACCACATAGGGGCGGGTAAAGCGAAGGCGCGTCGCACGTTCGGCGCCGTAGCCCAGGGCGCCGATTATCTGCGCCTGCCCCTCGGCCACTTGGTCGACCATGTCCTGGATCGAGTCGACTTCGACGATCTCGAAGCGCAGACCGGTCTGCAGGCGGATGCGCTTGAGCAGGTCGATGGTGATTCCGGTCGGGTGCTGTTGAGCATCGTTGAAGGTCAGGGGCGCCAGGGAGGAATTGACCAACACCCGCACCTTTGGGTTGTGCGCTATCCAGTCACGCTCCTCAGGCGTGAGGGCACCGACCGGATTTTTCATCAGCAAACTGGTATTGCCGCTGCTCCAGCGCCGCAGGATGTTCAGGCGCTCGCTGTCGCTGATCCTGGCCAGGGCCTCGTTGACCAGGCGTTGCAAGCGTGGATTATCGCGGGCCAGGGCAAAGGCGAAGACGTCGGCGGGCAAGGGGCTGAAATGATCGATTTTCACCAAACCTTGGAAGCTCTTGCCGATCGCGTAGTCGGTACTGATCGCATCACCCAGATAAGCGTCCGCCGCCCCCATCGCCACGGCCGACAATCCGGCCAGTGTCGAGCGGTACAGGGTCACTTGGACGTCGGGATACTGCTTGCGCACCAGCTTTTCGGGCAAGTAATGATCGACCATGGCCAGGCGTAGCCCTGGCAATGCTTTGCCATGACGGCCGAGCATACGATCCTGCTTGCTGACGACGACCGACAGGTCGTCGGCATAGGGCTGGCTGAGAACCAACTGCGCATCGGCGGCCTCGAAGGCGTTGGAGCTGCCGAGCAAGTCGATGCTGCCGGCGTGCAGTGCTTCGATGGCTGCCTGGCGGGTGGGGAAGCGGCGAACCTCGACCGGGATGCCGAGCTGTTCGCCGATCAGACCCGCATAGTCGGCACTGAGACCTTCAAAGTCGGCGGGGCTGGTGTTGATCTCGAACGGCGGGTAGTCAGGGCGCGAGCTGCCCAGTACCAGGGCTTTGCGGCGTTCGAGCCAGTGCCGGTCATCTTGTTGGAGCGACAACGGGGGCGAGGCGCTCAGTGAGCGGGCGAGCAGGTGCCGGGCTTCGCTGTCGGCATGCGCCACAGCGCTGATGGCCAGGAGCGCGCCCAGCAGGATGGTGAACACCGCGCCTCTCATGACGGAGGGATGTTCAACTGACGTTGTTGCGTTTGGCCAAGTCGACCATTTCGACCAGAGACTCGGTCTTGAGTTTATCCATGATGCGTCCACGGTAGGTGCTGATGGTTTTGGCACTGAGGTTCATGCATTCACCGATGAACTTGTTGTTCTCGCCCCGGGTAAGCCGGCGTAGCACTTCCATTTCGCGGTTGGAGAGGCTTTCGAGACGACTGCACTCGCTTTCGAGCGAGCTGCTGTTGACCGACATCTGCGGAAAGGTGGAGTAGCCCTTGACCAACGCCTTGAGGGCGAACACCAGGGCATCGAGGTCTTCGTCCTTGTTGACGAAGGCGGCGATACCGGCATCCAGGCAACGACGGACATACAGGTCGGCGGGTTGACCGGTGAGCACCATGATCTTCGGTGCCGGCTCCAACAGTTGCAGACGTTTGATGACCTCCATGCCATCGAGGCCAGGCAGACCGATGTCGAGGATAACCACGTCAGGACGTAATTGGCGAGCCTGCTGCACGGCGTCAATGCCGTCACCGGCTTCACCGATGACCTGAAAACGTTCACGTTCGAGCAGCATGCGCACAGCCAGTCGAACGGTTGGATGGTCGTCAACCATTAAAACGGTTGTCATTGGATAACTCCTGTAGGAATTTGGTCCGTTTCCTGAAGTCCCGCAGGAATACGTGAAAGGGAGCCTGCGCGGCAGCGCGCAAGATTACGTAGATTCCTCTCGATTGGTAATGGGATGCGTAGGTTTGTTGAAAAAGCGAAGATTATTGTTGAAAAGGCCTACAAAATAAACCTCCATGGTAAAGCCCGCCCAGGCGCCAAGGACGGGCCACGCACAGAATAGTTCAGGAGCAGCCCGGGTGCGGCTTGAGCACGCGCAGGTGCGAGGCCGGATTGCGGCTCAATGCCGTCCCGACCCTTGCCGGGCGAGGCAGTAACTGGCCGCCACAGTTCGGGCAGCGCCCCTGGAACTGACGTTCATTGCATGCACGACAAAAGGTGCATTCGAACGAGCAAATCAACGCATCCGCGCTGTCGCCCGGCAGGTCACGGTCGCAGCATTCGCAGTTGGGGCGTAATTCAAGCATGGAGTGGGTTCCTGTCAGATAACGCCCGCTCAACCGGCGGGGCGATAGAGGTGGGCATGCCCGGCCCGGTACAGGGCCGATTCAGCGAAAGGTGCATCGCCCAGCACATGGCCCACCAGGATCAGCGCGGTTCGCCGAAAATCCTTGGCCGCTGTGAGTGCGACGATGTCCTGCAGGGTGCCGCGTACCCAGTCCTGGTCCGGCCAGGTGGCGCGATGAATGACGGCGACCGGGCAGTCCGGCCCGTAGTGTGGCAACAGTTCGGTGACGATACGCTCGAGGTGTTTCACGCCCAGGTGGATCGCCAAGGTGCTGCGGTGGCGGGCCAGGTCGGCCAACTGTTCGCCAGCTGGCATGGGCGAGCTGTCGCCATAGCGGGTGAGAATCACCGTCTGGGCGAGCTCCGGCAAGGTCAGCTCGCAGCCGAGCAAGGCGGCGCTGGCGGCGGTGGCGGTAACACCCGGAATGATCTGATAGTCGATGCCCAGTTCGCGCAGATGACGTATCTGCTCGCCGATGGCGCCATACAGACTGGGGTCGCCGCTGTGAACACGGGCCACATCCTGGCCATTTTCGTGGGCGCGGCGCAGGGCTTCGATGATCTGCTCCAAGTTCAGTTCGGCGCTGTTGATCACCGTCTCGGCGCTGTGTCCCTCCAACACAGCTGGCGGAACCAGGGAGCCGGCATAGATGATGACCGGGCATTGGCGGATCAGACGTTGCCCCTTGACCGTGATCAGCTCCGGATCGCCGGGCCCGGCACCGATGAAATAGACCGTCATGGGAAATCCTTGCAGATAGGCAGTAATGTGGACGCGATTATCAGCCACGGGCCAGGGCAAGGGTAGCCTGGCCCAGCACCTGGCGTGTCACCAGCAAGCGCGAGGTGCCGAGCGATCGTGCGGCCAGTGCTAGGGCTGCGCTTTCAGCGACGCCCCAGCAGCCGCTGTAGGCATAGGCAACGGGTGAGCGATGGCTGAGCTGCGGTTCGAAGGGCTGTAGCTCGGTGGCCGGGAACACCACCAGGGGGATGCCCAGCCGTTCGGCTAGGGCCTGCAACCCAGGTTCATCGAATTTGAGATCGATACTGGCAAGGCCAACCAGATGATCGGCGCACAGGCGGTGTGTGGCCAGGGTCGTGCGCAGCAACTGCTCCAGGGTTTCGACCGGGCAGCCCTTGCGGCAGCCGAAGCCGGCATAGAATACCGGCTCGGACGAGGCGTTGCGCATCAGGCCTGGTTGGCTCGGCGATAAAGCCAAGCGCTGAGCAGGCCAAGGGCGAGCCAGAACGCGGCGTTGGTCAGCCAGGAGGCGAGCTTGAATTGGGCCACCAGTGCTTGCGGTGCCAGGCTTTCATGCACCGGTGGTTGTGGTGCGCCGATCACATGTGGCACCACCAGCAAAGCGACGCCCAGCACCTTGAGCAGCCAATGGTGGGCAAACACCACCAGCGCCAGACCCGCGGCCGTGGCGGCTGCAGTGCCGATCCACCAGCTCTGGCGTTGCCCCAGGTCGGCGGCGGCTGTGCCTGGCAGTTCCGGTGGCAACCCCAGTGTGGGTGCCAGGCAGAACACTGCAAAACCCGCCAGCCCCCACAGTGCGCCGGTCATCACTCGGTTTGGCTCGCGCAGGCTGTACAGCGCGGCGAGGATCAACGCGAAACCGACCGCCACCACGAGGTTGCCGCCGGTGGTGGCGAGCAAACGCTGCCAGCCATCCTCCGGTGCCCAGGCCTCTGGGTCATGGGAATGCGCAGCGACGGGGCTGTCGTGCTCATGTCGCTCGGGGACAGCGCTCTCGAAAGTTTCTGCCTGGAGGATCAACGGGCTGACCCACAGACTTTGAAGCAAGGTCAGCAATAGGGCGGCGAGCAGCCCGCTGAAACCTGCAGTACGGGCGATGCGCTTGATCATGCAGGCGTACTCAATGGCAAGGGAAGGCGGCGCTGTGGCGGGTATCGTGGGCGGCATTGTGCACCGCCTCGATGTGCGAGAAACCTGCGAAATAGACCAGGCACAGGCCCAGCAGGCTGGCGCCGACGGCAATGACGACACGTTGGCTGAGGCTGACGGGAGTGGCGATGCTGTGTTTGGTGCTGGTGATCGGCATGGTGCGTTCCTCTGCTGTTTATAGGCGGCGGACACGCGCGTCATTCCGGGCACGATTGACCCAGAAGAGGTGACAGCGCCCGCCCACCGCGGGGTGTTCTATTAACGCCAGGCCGGTCTCCGGGCTTGCAAGGAGGAGCAGGGCTCCTGGAAAGCATCACCTTCCCATGCCATACGACGCGGCACAGTGGTCAAGATGCTTCGCTCGCTTACCGTTGCGGGGGCAGCATCGGCTTGGTTACCGATTTCCCGTTTCACCCCTTTGGGGGCACCTGAACGCAAGGTGCAAGCAAAGCATGGGGGCGCCATGGCGTCAATCTGCAAGGATGCGGTGGCCGCGCCCTCAGCGGGCCAGGCGGTGAAAGGTCGAGCTTGGAATCCATCTAGGAGTTCCTCGCGGGCGAACCCGCACCCGCAGGCCAGGGCGACTGTTCCAAAGGGCCTGTCCGCAATCACTGACGCGCCATGGTTGACCGCCTGCCGGCCACTGCGTAGCCTTGCCGATTCGAGGTTCTCCGGCATTGGCCGGAGCTAAGACGGGAACGCGGTTCAAGCCGCGGCTGCCCCCGCAACTGTAGGCACCAACCCGGATCGACACAGCCACTGCGCCCAGGCGCGGGAAGGCGTCGTTCCACCGGCACGGCCGGTAAGGTGCAAGCCAGGAGACCTGCCTCGAGACGATTTCGACTTTCAACCGGGCGGGGTGATCCGGTGGCGAACACGCCCGGCCAGCAAGGCTCGCGGCACTCGTCCTGCATGCCCGCGCCATCCTGCCAAGGGCATCGCGACATGAAAACACTGGCCAAGCTCCCCGTCACCATCGTCACTGGCTTTCTCGGCTCGGGCAAAACCACTTTGCTGCGTCACATGCTGGACAACGCCCAGGGGCGCCGTATCGCGGTGATCGTCAACGAGTTCGGTGAACTGGGCATCGATGGCGAGATCCTCAAGCAGTGCAGCATTGGCTGCACCGAAGAAGAAGCCAGCGGCCGGGTCTACGAACTGGCCAACGGTTGCCTGTGCTGCACCGTGCAGGAAGAGTTCTTCCCGGTGATGCGCGAGTTGGTGGCCCGCCGCGGCGACCTGGACCACATCCTCATCGAAACCAGCGGCCTGGCCCTGCCCAAGCCGTTAGTGCAGGCCTTCCAGTGGCCGGAAATCCGCAATGCTTGCACCGTCGATGCGGTCATCACCGTGGTCGACAGCCCGGCCGTGGCCGCAGGGACCTTCGCGGCGTACCCGGACCAAGTGGACGCTCAACGCAAGCTCGACCCCAACCTTGACCATGAGTCGCCTCTGCACGAACTGTTTGCCGACCAGCTGGCCAGCGCCGACCTGGTGGTGCTGAACAAGGCTGATCTGATCGATGCCCAAGGCCTGGCCAAGGTGCGTGCTGAAGTCACCGAAGAGCTGCCGCCGGCGGTCAAGGTGATCGAGGCCAGCAGTGGCCGCCTGCCGTTGGAGGTGCTGCTGGGCGTGGGCGCCGAGGCTGAGGCGCACATCGATGGTCGCCGTACCCACCATGACGCACACCACGAGGGCGATGATCATGACGATCACGACCACGATGCCTTCGACTCCATTTCCATCGACCTGCCAGAAGCGGACGAAAGCCTGCTGCTCGATGCCCTGACTCAACTGGTGGTCGAATTCGGCATCCTGCGCGCCAAGGGCTTCGCTGCCATCCCCGGCAAGCCGATGCGCCTGCTGATCCAAGGGGTGGGCACCCGTTTCGACAAGCACTTCGACCGCGCCTGGCGCGCCGACGAGTCGCGCATCACCCGCTTGGTGCTGATCGGCCAGGCGCTGGACGCCGCCGCGCTCGAAGCGCGCCTGCGCCAGGCCCTGGGCGCCTGACCCATGCACCTGCTGCGGACCCAGCCCGGCGGCTTCGTGCCGGACGACAGCATTGCCGACCTCGGCCAGACCCCGGCTGACCTGGTGATCCTCTGCAGCGGTGATTCGCACCTGGCGCTGCTCGCCGATACCGCCGAGCAGTTGCCGGAGGATTTCCCCAGCTTGCGACTGGCCAACCCCATGCAGGTGCAGAACCACGCCTCGGTCGACCTGTACATCGATCAGGTGCTGCGCCATGCCAAGGTGATCCTGTTGTCCTTGCATGGTGGCGTCGGGTACTGGCGCTATGGTGTCGAGCAACTGGTCGAACTGAGCGCCCGGGGCGTGCAGTTGATCCTGGTGCCCGGCGACGACCGCCCGGACCCGGAATTGACCCAGTTGGGCACTGTGACCGGCGATCAGGCTGAGCGCCTTTGGCATTACCTGCGCCAGGGCGGCAAGGCCAATGCCGCGAATCTGTTCAATTGCTTGGCCAGCCTGTGGCTTGGGCGCGATTACGCCTGGGAGGAGCCGCAACCCTTGCCGCGTACCACGGTGTACCACCCCGCCAAGCCCAGCGCCGTTTTGCAGGACTGGTACTGCGAATGGCAGCCCGACTGGCCTGTGGCCCCCATCTTGTTCTATCGCTCGCACCTGCAGGCGGCCAACACAGGGTTCATCGATACTTTCTGCCAGCGCTTGCAGGCGGCAGAGCTCAATCCGCTGCCTATCGCCGTGGCCAGCCTCAAGGAGGCGGCCTGCCTGGACCAGGTCGAGACCTGGCTGGATGAGGTCGAGGCCGAGGTGGTGCTCAACACCACAGGTTTTGCCTTGTCCAGTCCGGAGCAACCCAACCTGCGCCCGCTGCGCAGAGACATCCCGGTGTTACAGGCGATCTGCGCCCAGGACAACCAGCCGGCGTGGGAATCCAACGAGCAGGGCCTGGGCGCGCGGGATCTTGCCATGCACATTGTCTTGCCGGAGCTGGACGGTCGCATCATCACGCGCCCCGTCAGCTTCAAAGACCTGGCCTGGCGCAGCGAGCGCAGCCAGTCCGACGTGGTCTGCTATCGCGCTCACGCCGAACGTATGGATTTCGTCGCCGAGCTGGCGCGTCGCTGGGTGGAGCTGGCGCGGCTGCCCAACGCCCAGAAACGCGTGGCGTTGGTGCTGGCCAACTACCCGACCCGCGACGGGCGCATCGGCAACGGCGTGGGCCTGGACACACCCGGCGCAGCACTGAACATTCTCCGGGCGCTGCAAGGGCAGGGGTACCCGGTGCAGGGCCTGCCTGACAGCGGTACCGCGTTGATCCATCAGCTGTTGGGTGGGGTGACCAATGACCTGGACCATCTGGACCAGCGCCCCTGTGCCCACAGTCTGAGCCTTGCTGATTATCAGCAGGCTTTCGCCGCGCTGCCCGAGGCCAACCAGCGTGCGGTACTGGAGCGATGGGGGGCGCCTGAACAGGATCCTATGTTCCGCAGCGGTCGGATGATGATCGCCGGCCTGCGCTATGGCCTGACCTTCGTCGGCATCCAGCCGGCCCGGGGCTACCAGCTGGACCCCAGCGCGGTGTATCACGACCCGGACCTGGTGCCGCCTCATGGGTACCTGGCATTCCACTTCTGGCTGCGCAACGGCTTTGCCGCCGATGCGGTGGTCCACGTGGGCAAGCACGGCAACCTCGAGTGGCTGCCGGGCAAAGGTGTCGGATTGTCTGCGCAATGCTGGCCAGATGCGCTGCTCGGGCCGCTCCCCAACATCTACCCCTTCATCGTCAACGACCCGGGCGAGGGCGCCCAGGCCAAACGGCGCACGCAGGCAGTGATCATCGACCACCTGATGCCGCCATTGACCCGCGCCGAGACCTACGGCCCGCTGCGTCACCTGGAGCGCCTGGCCGACGAGTATTACGAAGCGCAGCTGCTCGACCCGCGCCGGGCACGCGAGCTGCAGCGCGACATTCTCGAACTGGTCAAGGCCAACCACATCGACCGGGAGTTGCAGCTTGAAGGCCAGCTGGACGACGCGGCCATCTGGTTGCCACGCCTGGACACCTACCTGTGCGACCTCAAGGAGTCCCAGATCCGCGACGGCCTGCATGTGTTCGGCCAATCTCCCGAAGGGCGCCTGCGCAGCGACACATTGCTGGCGCTGTTGCGTGTAGAGCGCGGTGACGGCAAAGGTGCCAATGCCAGCCTGATCCGTGTGCTGGCCAAAGCCCTGGCGTTGGGCTTCGACCCGCTGGATTGCGAATTCGGCCAGCCTTGGCAGGGGCCGCGCCCAGCGGTGTTGCAGGCGCTCGATACCGCGCCATGGCGCAACCAGGGCGATACCCGCGAGCGCCTGGAACACCTTGCGCTGGACTTGATCGAGCGTGCGCTGGCAGGCCGCCTGGCATTGCCTGAAGACGCCGCCTGGCAACCGGTTTCCACGGTCCTGCAGGCGCTGGTCGACACAATCGCCCCGAGCCTGGACGCCTGCGGCGCGGCCGAAACCGACGGCCTGCTGGCCGCACTGGCCGGGCGTTTCGTCCCGGCCGGGCCCAGCGGAGCGCCCAGCCGGGGGCGTCTGGACGTGCTGCCTACCGGGCGCAATTTCTATACGGTGGATGTGCGCAACCTGCCCACCACCACGGCCTGGCGCCTGGGGTTCGCCTCGGCGAACCTGATCCTTGAGCGTCACTTGCAGGACCATGGCGACCACCTGCGTCAGCTGGGGCTGTCGGTCTGGGGCACGGCGACCATGCGCACTGGTGGTGATGACATCGCCCAGGCCATGGCGCTGATGGGTGTGCGGCCGGTGTGGGCCACCGGCAGTCAGCGAGTCGACGATTTCGAGATCCTGCCGCTGAGCCTGCTCGATCGCCCGCGGGTGGACGTCACCTTGCGCGTCTCAGGCTTCTTCCGCGACGCCTTCGGCAACCTCATTCGGCTGTTCGACGCGGCGGTGCAGGCCGTGGCGGCGCTGGACGAGCCTGACGACCTCAACCCCCTGGCTGCGCGGGTGCGAGCCGAACGCGATGCCTTGCTGGCCGATGGCGTGGACGCCGAGCAGGCGGCGCGCCAGGCCGGCTGGCGTGTCTTCGGCGCCAAGCCCGGCAGCTACGGGGCCGGGGTGCAGAATGCAATCGATGGACGTTTATGGCATACACGCGGCGACCTGGCCGAGGTCTACCTCAATCATGGCGGCTACGCCTATGGCGGCAGCGACGAAGGCACACCGGCCCGCGCCGCGTTCGCCCGGCGTTTGGGCCAGGTCCAGGCGGTGCTGCAAAACCAGGACAATCACGAGCATGACCTGCTCGATTCCAACGACTACTACCAGTTCCAAGGTGGCATGCTGGCAGCGGCAGAGACCCTGGCCGGCACCGCCCGGGCCAGTTATCACGGCGATCACAGCCAGACCGACCGGCCACGCATCCGCACCCTCAAGGAAGAGCTCAACCGGGTGATCCGCGCCCGCGCTCTGAACCCCAAGTGGATCGAGGGGGCCAAGCGCCATGGCTACAAAGGTGCCTTCGAGCTGGCGGCGACGGTCGATAACCTGTTCGCCTTCGACGCCACCACGCATCTGATCGACGATCACCATTACCAGTCGCTGGCCGATGCCTATGTGCTCGACCCAGCGACCCGAGACTTCCTGCAACAGCACAACCCCGAAGCCCTGCGCGACCTGACCGAACGCTTGCTGGAAGCCCAGCAACGCGGCCTCTGGGCGTCGCCAGGGGCCTACCGGGAAGCCCTTGAAGAGCAATTGCTCGATGGCGAGGAACAGGCTTGAAATGAGCGAACCCGTGCAATTCCCTTTGGCGGCCGTAGTCGGCGCCGACGACCTCAAGCTGGCCCTGTGCCTGACTGCTATCGACCCCAAAATCGGCGGTGTGTTGATCGAAGGCCCGCGCGGCATGGCCAAAAGCACCTTGGCGCGCGGGCTGGCCGACCTGTTGGGCACGCCGGGGCAGACCCCACCCTTCGTGACCCTACCCCTGGGCGCCACCGAGGAGCGCCTGGTCGGTACCCTCGACCTGGATGCCGCACTGGGGCAGGGCAAGGCGCAGTTTTCGCCCGGCGTACTGGCCCAAGCCCATGGTGGCGTGCTTTACGTAGATGAGGTCAACCTGCTGCCCGATCCGCTGGTGGACCTGCTGCTGGATGTGGCCGCCAGTGGCACCAACCGCATCGAGCGCGACGGTATTTCCCATCGCCACGATGCTCGATTCGTCCTGATCGGCACCATGAATCCGGAAGAGGGCGAACTGCGCCCGCAATTGCTCGACCGTTTCGGCCTCAATGTGCTGCTCGAAGGTCTTCCGCCGCCGCAGGCGCGGCAGCAGATCATTCGTCGGCGACTGGCCTTCGACAGTGATCCACAGGTGTTCTGCGCCCAATGGGCGCAGGCTCAGGCAGACCTGCGCGAACGCTGCCAGGCCGCACGTCAGCGCCTGGACAGCATCCCGCTGGACGATCGCGCCCTGGCCTGGATCACAGAGGGCTGTTTCAGCGCTGGGGTCGATGGCATGCGCGCCGACCTGGTCTGGTTGCGGGCCGCCCGTGCCCATGCCGCCTGGCGCGGTGGCGATGCGATAGAGGAAGCTGATGTGCAGGCTGTGGCGGAATTCGCCCTGCGCCATCGACGCCGAGAGACGCCCCCGACCAGTGCATCCTCAACCCCACCACCGCCTCAGACCCAAGCACATTCCGACGCTCAAGGCGGTCAGGGGGATTGGGGCGCGTTACCCCCACAAACGGTCGCCACCGGGGCACGGCGCGAGGTGCCGAACTGGGCAAAAAAGCCCTGAGCATCCGCAAGCCCGCCGCCCAGGCGGCGGATGCCAAGCCCCAGCCGGGCACCCTGAGCGGCACGCCCCGTGGTCGCGTGCGGATCGGTGGTGCTACGCGTGTGGCGTGGCTTGCGACATTGCTCAAAGGGCGACCTCGGCATCGCCATGACCTGTGTTGGCAGCAGCGCCAGGCCCAGGCGCCGGAATTATGGCTGGTGATCGTTGACGCCTCGGCTTCGACCCGGCGCCAGCAGGCGCTGGCCCACGCCAAGGGGCTGCTGGCCGAGCTATTCGATCAGGCCTATCGCCAACGCGCCCGCCTGGCCCTGCTCACCGCTAGTGGCGGCGCGCCGCGTTGGCAGCACCATGGGCTCAAGGCATCGGCCGCCCTGCAACCCTGGTTGCAGGCGCTCGGGGCGGGGGGCGGTACGCCGTTGATCGCGGCCCTTGAAGAGGCGCGGTACTGGTTGCAGGCGCGGGCCAAGCGTTACCCCCATGAAACACAGCGTTGCCTGGTGCTGACCGATGGTCGTCTGCAACGCTGGAATGCACTGCGACCCATGCCGTGCGCGACGGTGTTGGTGGACATGGAGCTGGCAGCAGTGCGCCTGGGGCGTGCGCGGCAATTGGCCGAACAGCTGCAAGCCGAATATCGGCATATCCAGCAGTTCAGGGAGTTGAACTGATTAACGTAGAAAGTCGCAATTGCGACGATATGTCGCAATGACAAAAGTTGCCGGAAGGGCAAAAGGAAAGTTGCACAAGTGCGTGGCTTGGCACGCACTTGCAGGGCGCCGATATTATTTCGGCATCGACCAGGGTTGCAGGTCGTAACCTTTTTCGCAAAGTTCGGCACGCACTTCCTCGATCAAGCTGGCCCATTGCGCAGGGTCGGAATAGATTCGCGAGGAGACTTGCTTGCTGCCGATACGCGTGTTGGTCCGGTCGATCACTGCCAGGCTCAGCTCACCAGTACCGTTGGGTGCATCCCAGGCTACGCACTGGAAAGGTTCGAAGGCGTGGTCGGCGATCAGCAGTGCTTCGTTGACACGGAGCGGGGCGTTCATGGTTCGGTCTCTCTATGGTCCCAAACAGCGAAAAGATGTCCGCGTTGCTTCATGTTCAAGGAGGCGCAGCGCGGGGTTATTCGTACTGATGCTCCAAGTCAGGGGAGAAGTCACACGGGCGGTGAATTTTTTTTCAAGTCGGCAAAAGTATGACTGCAACCTGTGCCGCCTGTGACGCTGGAAACTTTGAAAGATTCCCGAGCGCCCCATCGCCGAATGCAATTGGCGGACAAACGGTACTGGGCCAACTCAGGTTCATTGCTACTGTTAATTCGGACGTTGCAACTTACTGTTTCTACATGAAAAACCAACTATTGGCGTCAAGGAACAGTCATGCTCGAACCGACCACCCAACGCCGTCTGCTGATCGTCGACCCCTGCGACGATTGCCACCGTCTACTACCGGGCTTGCGCAGCGTTGGCTGGGCTGTGCATAGCTGTTCGCTGACCTCGGCGCTGGAGCATCCGTGCGATGTCGGCTTGTTGCGCTTGCAGGCCACGCATTTGCGACATCCCGATGCCGTCAAGGACCTGATCGCCCGCAGCAATACCGAATGGATCGCCGTGCTCAGCCCCGAGCAACTGCGCATGCAGAACGTCGGTGACTTCGTCTGCGAGTGGTTCTTCGATTTCCACACCTTGCCGTTCGACGTGTCGCGTGTGCAGGTCACGCTCGGGCGCGCCTTCGGCATGGCCCGTTTGCGCGGCAAGGGCCCCGTCCGAGTGGATGAACCGACCCACGAACTGTTGGGCGAAAGCCGGCCGATCCGCGAACTGCGCAAGTTGCTGGGCAAGCTGGCACCGACCGAGTCGCCGGTGCTGATCCGCGGCGAGAGCGGCACCGGCAAGGAATTGGTGGCGCGTACCCTGCACCGGCAATCCCAGCGCAGCGACAAACCGTTCGTCGCCATCAACTGCGGTGCGATCCCCGAGCACCTGATCCAGTCCGAACTGTTCGGCCATGAAAAGGGCGCGTTCACTGGCGCCCATCAGCGCAAGGTGGGACGTATCGAGGCCGCCAATGGCGGGACGTTGTTCCTAGACGAAATTGGCGACTTGCCTTTGGAGCTGCAGGCCAACCTGTTGCGCTTTCTGCAGGAAAAACACATCGAGCGGGTCGGCGGCGACCAACCGATCCCGGTGGATGTGCGCGTTCTGGCGGCTACCCACGTTGACTTGGAAAAGGCCATCGTGCAGGGGCGCTTTCGCGAGGACCTCTATTACCGGCTCAATGTCCTGCAAGTGATCACCGCGCCCCTGCGTGACCGCCACGGCGACTTGTCGATGCTGGCCAGCCATTTCGCGCATTTCTACAGCCTGGAGACCGGACGCCGGCCTCGCTCGTTCAGCGACCGCGCCCTGGCGGCCATGGGCCGACACGACTGGCCGGGCAATGTGCGGGAGCTGGCCAACCGGGTGCGTCGCGGCCTGGTGCTGGCCGAAGGCAGGCAGATCGAGGCGCAGGACCTGGGATTGCAGATGATCGAGCAGGACGAGCAGCTACTGGGTACCTTGGAAGACTACAAGCACCGGGCCGAGCGCCAGGCGCTTTCGGATGTGCTCGATCGGCACAGCGACAACCTCAGTGTCGCGGCCAAGGTGCTGGGGATTTCCAGGCCTACGTTTTACCGCTTGCTGCACAAGCATCAGATCCGCTGACGCTCAGGCGTGGGGCACCGCGGACTGGCCCGTGCCGCCAGCGTACTGCACCTTCAGATGGCCCTGGTCGTCGAGCAGCCAGGCATCCATGACTTCGCGCACCACAGGCCCGGCCACCCGGCCACCGGCTTCGCCATTCTCGATCATCACCGCCACCACGATACTGGGGTGCTCGGCCGGCGCGAAACCGACGAACAGGGCATTGTCCCGGTGACGTTCGAGGGTTTTGTCGCGGTTGTAGCGCTCGCCCTGACGGATTGCCACCACCTGCGCGGTGCCGCTCTTGCCCGCGATGCGGTACTGGGCCCCGGCTGCCGCAGCGCGGGCGATCCCGCGTGGGTCGTGCATGACCATCTGCATGCCGGTGTTGACTTGGTCCCAGGCGTGCTTGTCGTGCAGCACGATGTCCGGCATCGGGTGCGGGTCCACGGGCGCCTGGCCTCCTACACTCAGCGCCAGGTGCGGACGATGCCACACGCCTTTGCTGGCCAGCAGGCTGGTGGCCTGTGCCAGTTGCAGTGGGGTGACCTGCATGTAGCCCTGGCCGATCCCGAGGATCAAGGTCTCGCCAGGGAACCAGGCCTGGCGGCGGGTGGCGCGCTTCCAAGCCGGGGAGGGCATCAGGCCCGGTGCCTCCTCGAACATGTCCAGGGAGACCTTCTGGCCCAGCCCGAACTCGGCCATGTAGTCATGCAGGCGCTCGATGCCCAGCTTGTGTGCCAGGTCGTAAAAGTAAGTGTCGTTGGAACGCATGATTGCGCTGTACATGTCCACCCAGCCATCGCCGCTGTGGTTCCAGTTGCGGTACTTGTGGTCGTAGTTGGGCAACGTGTAGTAACCCGGGTCGAAGACGCGGCTGGCGGGGGTGATCACGCCACTGTCCAGGCCGGCGATGGCCACTTCCGGCTTGACCGTCGAGCCTGGCGCGTACAGGCCGCGCAGCACACGGTTGAACAATGGCCGGTCGATCGAGTCGCGCAGGGCCGCGTACTGCTTGAAGCTGATGCCCTTGACGAACAGGTTGGGGTCGAACGCCGGATTGCTCACCATCGCCAGCACATCGCCCGTGGCCGGGTCCAGCGCCACCACTGCGCCACGGCGCTCGCCCAGCGCTTTTTCGGCCGCTTGCTGCAGATGGGCGTCCAGGGTCAGGACCAAGTCCTTGCCCGGTATCGGATCCTGGTGGCGCAGCACCCGCATGACCCGGCCCTGGGCGTTGGTCTCGACTTCTTCATAGCCCACATGGCCATGGAGCTGGTCTTCGTAGAAGCGCTCAATGCCGGTCTTGCCGATTGACTGGGTGCCGCGGTACTCGGTGTTGTCGAGGGTCTTGGCTTCTTTTTCGTTGATACGCCCGACATAACCCACCGAGTGGGCGAAGTGCTCGCCCAGCGGGTACTCACGGATGAACTGCGCCTCCACGTCCAGGCCCGGCAGGCGGAACTGATTGACCGCGATCAGCGCGATCTGCTCTTCGGACAGGCCGAACATCAGCGTCACCGGCTCGAACGGTTTGCGGCCCCGGCGCAGGTCCTTGTCGAATTGCTTGCGCTCGTCCTCGCCCAGGCCCAGCACCTGGGCCAGGGTATCGAGCACCTGGGTGCTGTCGCCCGCGCGCTCGCGGGTCATGGTCAGGTTGAAGCTGGGTTTGTTGTCGGCCAGCACCACGCCGTTGCGGTCGTAGATCAACCCGCGCTCCGGCGGGATGGGCAGCACGTGCACGCGGTTGTTTTCCGACACTGCGGTTTGCTGGTCGTGTTGCAGCACCTGCAATACATACAGCCGGCCCACCAGCACCACCACCAGGCCCATCACCAGCGTCGCACAGGCCAGCAGCCTGCGATTGACCAGGTGTTTTTCCTTTTCGTGGTCCTTCAAGGGAATAGGTTGGGGCATCGGAAGCTCTGGTGATCAGGAGAGGGCTGCGCGAGGGCGGGCGATGCTACGCAACGGGGGAAGGAGGCTCAAGACACCCTCGGGCAGCGAGCCGCTGCGAAACCGCTGATCTGCCCGCTGGCAGGCGTCTGCGCGAAACATGAAGATTCGTTCACATGACCAGAGGCGGCTCCTGCGAACGCGTGTGACCCCTCACAGCGGCGACTTGAAGAGGTCACTGCCCGTGCCGGTAAACCAGGGCCTGAAGGGTGGGCGACAAAGTTTGCGATGGGCTGCACCAAAGCGCCCGAACGCGTTCGGACGATATACTCGGCGCTTTTCACATCGCGCTAGGAAATGCCCATGGAGCAGGTGCTGCTCATTGTCGACGTCCAGTCCACGTTCAACCCGCCGGAATGGCTCATCGATCGCATCCGACATTTGTCAGCGAAGATTCCCACTGTCGCGTCCATCGAGCTGCATGACGAGCAGGTCACGCCGTTTCACCGCCAGCTCGGCTGGCACCCGGCGGCCGAAGACGAGAACCTGATCGAGGCCGATGAAGTCTTCATCAAGCATGGCTATGGGCAAACGCCCGCTACGATCGAATACCTCAAGCGCCTGGGCGTCGACCGGGTCCTGGTCTGCGGCCTGCAGACGGAAACCTGCGTGCTGGCCGCGGGCTTCGCGCTGTTCGATGCAGGGCTGAGCCCGACGCTGATCACCGACTTGACCGTAGGCTCGACCCTGGACCGGTCTGGCCAACTGGGCATCGACCTGTGGAAGCACCACTTCGGCCAAGTGACTACCGCAGCTGAGGTCATTGCAGGTCTCTAGGCGCTGCACGAAGGTATCCACGCGTGCCCTCACTGCGTTGAAAGGATTGTTCATTTACCTTCGTGCGGACACATTTCAGACACCAAGATCCGCCTGGCCCATCGTCCGCCTCAGGATTAAAGTGAGCTTCAAGGTCCATCCATCACAAGGTGCTTCATGAAAATTGGCGAGTTGGCGAAGATCACCGGCCTGGCGCCATCGCGCATTCGTTTCTATGAGGCGAGTGGGTTGATCCACGCCGTCGAGCGCAAGGCCAACGGTTACCGTGACTACGACGCTGATGCCGTCTGGGTGCTGGAGATGATCACCAGCGCCCAGGCAGCGGGTTTTACCTTGGAGCAGATCCGCCATCTGATGCCCGTCAATGCCAACGGCTGGCGCCATGATGAACTGCTCAACGGGCTCAAGCGCAAGGTCGAGGAAATCGAGGCGCTGCAACAACAGTTGGCACGCAACAAGGCGCAACTGCTGCTGGTGATCGATGGCGTCCAGAGCAAGCCCGAAGGCATGGCATGCGCGGACAACACACAGCGCGTACTCAACCAGTTGCGCGAGGACATGGCCGCCAACAAGTCTGACATCGAGCGCTAATCGGCTTCGCCCTCTATCTGGGTATTGACCTTAAAGTTGGCTTTAAGGATATCGTCGCTGGCACCGTCCAATGAGGTGCCGCTATGAACGCCTTCACCCCCCTCGTACTGCCTAACGGCTCCACCCTCGCAAACCGGATCGCCAAGGCGGCCATGGAAGAAAACATGGCCGATGCCGATCACGCGCCATCTGCTCGATTGATGCGCCTGTACCAGGCGTGGGCGGAGGGTGGCGCAGGCCTGCTCATCAGCGGCAACGTGATGGTCGACTCCCGCGCCATGACAGGTCCGGGCGGAGTCGTTCTGGAAGATGACCTGCACCTGGAGCGGTTCCGGCAGTGGGCGCGCATCGGACAGGCGCAGGGCGCGCAGTTCTGGCTGCAGGTCAACCACCCCGGCCGCCAGATGCCGGCCAACCTTGGTCAGGCGACCTGGGCGCCTTCGGCCGTGGCGCTGGAACTGGGCACGATGTCCCGGCATTTCAGCAAGCCCCAGGCCATGACGACGCAGGTCATCGAGGACATCATCCGGCGTTTTGCCCGAAGCGCGCAGTTGGCAGAGCAGGCGGGCTTTACCGGCGTGCAGATTCACGCCGCCCATGGCTACCTGCTCAGCCAGTTCCTTTCGCCGTTGACCAACCAGCGTACCGACCAATGGGGCGGCGCCCTCGATAACCGCGCGCGCCTGTTGCTGGAGATCGTCAAGGCTGTGCGGGCGGCGGTGTCGCCAGGCTTTGCCGTCGCGGTAAAGCTCAATTCGGCTGACTTCCAGCGCGGCGGCTTCAGTGCCGACGATGCCAAAGAGGTCGTGGGCCTGCTCAACCCACTGGGCATCGATCTTGTCGAGCTTTCCGGCGGCAGCTACGAAGCCCCAGCCATGCAAGGCCAGGCGCGGGATGGCCGCACATTGGCGCGGGAGGCCTACTTTTTGGAATTCGCCCGCGAGATTCGCGAAGTGGCGAGGATGCCGGTCATGGTGACTGGCGGTATCCGCCGGCTGCCGGTTGCAGAACAGGTGATGGACAGTGGCGTCGACATGGTCGGCATCGGCACGGCGCTGGCGATCGACCCTGCCTTGCCGCGTGACTGGCAGGTAGGGCAGCTCAGCGCCCCGCAACTGCCGGCGATCACCTGGAAGAACAAAGCGCTCGCCTCGTTGGCCAACATGGCGGTGGTCAAGTATCAGTTGAACAAGCTTGCCCGGGGCAAGGCGCCTGATCCTGCGGTGGCGCCGGGTTGGGCGTTGCTCGTGCAGCAACTGGCCAATGCCCTGCGCGCTCGCCAGTACCGGCGCAGGATGGCGAGCCGGTGAGTGTGCGCAGCCGGGTCAATTAAGCACCGGCTGCATGGCGGCGTGGGCGTCCCGCACTAGCCCCCGGTGACCGGCGGGAAGAACGCCACATCGTCGCCATCGTGCAACGGCTCATCCAGGTCACAGAGCGCCTCGTTGCGCGCGCACATCAGGCCTGCATGGCCCAGTGTCGTCGCCCAGGGTTCACCGCGCTCGGACAGCAGGTTCCGCAGATCGCGCAGGCTGGCCAGCGCGGGTGTCCACGGCAGCGATTCGCGGTCAATGCCCAACTGCTCCCTAAAGCGTGCGAAGTACTGAAGCTGGATCACGGCAGCGCCTCCAGACGATAGGTACCGGAACGTCCGCCGGATTTCCTGAGCAGGCGCACCCAGTCGATCTGCATGCTGCGATCGGCGGCCTTGCACATGTCATAAAGGGTCAGCGCCGCGACACTCGCTGCGGTCAGGGCCTCCATTTCCACGCCGGTGACGCCCTTGAGGCTGCAGGTGGCGATGATGCGCACCGAGTCCGGGTTGACCGCCTTGATCTCCACGCTGACCGCCGTCAACAGCAGCGGATGGCACAGCGGGATCAGCTCGTGGGTACGCTTGGCGGCCATGATGCCGGCGATGCGCGACACTGCGAACACATCGCCTTTGGGGTGACCTGCGGTGACGATCAGGTTGAGGGTTTCAGGCCTCATCCGCACCCAGGCTTCGGCGGTGGCCTGTCGGTGCGTTTCGGATTTGTCGGTGACATCGACCATCTGGGCGTTGCCGCGCGTGTCCAGGTGGGTCAACGAGGAAGGCGAGTCGATGGTGGGGGGCATTGGGGCTCCGGGGCATGCTGACATGCCGGCTGAGGGCAGGCTCGAGGGCGCTGTCTGTCGGGTGGTCAGGCTTTCTGGCCAATGGCCGGGGGCGGGCTCGGCGTGAGCAAGTCCCGGGCCTGGGCGAAGCATTTTTCCGCCAGCGCCGAGCGTGGCTCGTTGCGGCGCAGCAGCAAGCCGACCGGTGCATGGATGTTGGCGCTGGCGATGGGGATGATGCGGATATGTTCACTCAGCTCGTCCAGCCCATCGTCGAGCGGCATGATGGCGCAGCACAGCCCGGCGCAGACGGCCTGGATCAACTGATAGGTCGAATCGCTTTCAAGCACGGGGGTTGGGTGCAGGCCGCGGCTGCGCAAGCTCAAATCGAGCGATTGGCGGTAGTGCATGCCTTGGGAGAGCAAGCCAAGCGGTAACCCGGCGAGCGTTTCCCAAGGTAATTCGGGCCCGTCGAAGCGAAAATGCCGGGTGTCGTACAGCAAGCCCATGCGGGTGGCGCCCAGCTCGATGATCTCGAAATAGCTGCTGTTGACCCGATCGAGGTAGCAGATGCCCAGATCAAGCTGGTTACGGCTCAGGCCATCGATCACCTGTTCGGAGCTGAGCGATGACAGCTGTACGGTGAGTTCGGTGTACTGCGCGAGCAGCGGCTTGAGCAACTGCATGGCATTGAAGCTCGACAGCGGCACCATGCCGATGCGCAGGCTGCCGACGATCTGCCCACGGCAATTGGCGGCTTCGCTCTGCAGGCCGTCATAGGCGGCTAACAGGGTGCGCGTCCAGGCCAGAATCCTTTCGCCTGCCTCGGTGAACCCTTCGAATCGCTGGCTACGAGTTACCAGCACCAAGCCCAACTCGTCCTCCAGGTTGCGCAGGCGCATCGAGAGGGTCGGCTGGGTGATATGGCACAGCGCAGCGGCCTGGCCAAAGTGCCGGGTCTGATCCAGCGCAATCAGAAATTTAAGTTGTTTGATATCCATCGCTCGCCCTGCAAACACATGAGTCGTATCGGAGGTGTGTTGCATTGAACCGATCGTTTACATGTTGACGCTGGCAGTCAGTGTATTGAGACGGGTCGAAACCCTGTGGCGGCAAAAAGTAAAATGAAAGAACAAGAGTGTCCAATGGGAATTTACGAACACCTGATAGATCCTGCTGATCAGCAGGCGATGATAGGCGATATCGATAATGCGGTATGAATTATTGATTGGACGAACAGGGGCGGGCGCTCTAGTTTCTCGCGAATGACGGCCCCTGTTTAGTTAGAGTGTTCACGATGAGTTCAAAACCCACTGCGCAATTTATTCCTCTGAACGTCGCCGTGTTGACGGTCAGCGATACCCGGACTTTCGAAACCGATACTTCCGGCGAGTTGCTGGCCTCCCGCGCGGTGGAAATGGGGCATCGATTGGTGGCTCGAGCCTTGCTCAAGGACGACCTCTATCGAATTCGAGCCCAGGTCGCAGGCTGGATCGCCGACGATCAGGTGCAGGTGGTATTGATCACCGGCGGCACCGGCTTCACCGGGCGTGACAGCACCCCAGAGGCGGTGGCTTGCCTGCTGGACAAGCATATCGAAGGCTTTGGCGAGCTGTTCAGGGCCCTGTCGATCCTGGATATCGGCACCTCGACGGTGCAGAGCCGCGCACTGGCAGGGCTGGCCAACGGCACGCTGGTGTGTTGCCTGCCGGGCTCCACCGGGGCCTGCCGTACGGCCTGGGAGGGGATTTTGGTGGAGCAGCTGGATTCGCGGCATCGGCCGTGCAATTTCGTGCCGCACCTAAAGGCCGCCGAGCGTTGCGGCTCGCGGCAGTGAGCCCGAGCCTGCAAGGGCGGATTACCCGCAAAAGCGAATGGGCTCGCAACGACACCTAATTAATGGCCTCTTTAACTGATGCAACTCTCTCTCGAGCGTGTGATTGTTTTTTATTAATACTTGATCGATGGCGTCGATCACGCCTGGAAAGTTCGCGGGAATAAAGGCCTGGCGGCAGTGATAGATAAACCTGATCATGTCGTCATTACTTTTGATTTGACGGGTGGTGGCGGCAAAAATAGTCTGCCGCTGTAAAAGTTTGAAGTGTGTTTTTCAACTTCTGTACGTGAGTTGAAAGTGAGCGCTTCAATTCGATCTCCCGCCGAGTATCAATCAAAGGGTAGTCCGATGAGCGAAGAAGAACATATCAGAAGTTACAACGGCCCGGCCGCCGGTTGGGGCGCGCTCAAGAGCGTGACCAAGGCCTGGCTGGGCAGCGAGAACGC
>NZ_KV793289.1:0-768 GCF_001808425.1 Pseudomonas sp. HMSC08G10
ATCAACGCGGACGATTTCGCCAAGCTGAACCCCAATGGCATCCACATCGGATCTACCCGCGGGTTCAACCTCGGAAAGTCAGGTGATGCAAAGCTTGTCCAGGCGACCGAGAGCCAGCTGGCCCGCACACTGCTGAAGGACAAGGAAGAGCAGATGCTGATGATCGGTGCCCGAATCGTCCAGAAGGCGGGCGGCGCCGAGACAGCTGAGGCCGTGCGCATCCGCTACAGCTCGGACAACAGTGTGCTGGGCACCATCGCTGGCAACGTGTCTGAGGCCCTGAAACGGGCCATCCTTGATGCCGAGCGCTTCATGATGGGCGAGCCGGACGAAGATGGGACGGTCTTCTGGCTCAACCAGTCGTTCTTCGACGAGACGATGACTGCCCAGGACATCCTGGCCCAAGTCCAGCTCTGGCAGCAGGGCATCATCGCGAAGTCCGACCTGCGCACCAACCTGCGCCAGGGCGGCGTGATCGAGGCTGATCGCACCGACGAGCTGATCGACGATGAACTGGCCGAGCAGCCGCCGGTGACCGGCAACGACACTGGAGGCGGCGAGGATGAGCAGTGACGGCTACCTGTCCGACGCAGCGACTCGCCACCAGGTGCACGTGCAGCGCTACGCCGGGGGAAGCCTCAAGCGCCTGGCCAAGTTCATCACGAAGGCCATCAGCACCGCCAAATCACGCCTATCAGAGGGATTGAGCCGTTACGGCACCCAACGGTACGAGAAGCAGATTCAGGAGCTACAGGGCGAGCTGGCGGG
>NZ_KV793290.1:0-25794 GCF_001808425.1 Pseudomonas sp. HMSC08G10
AGGTAGGGGTTTTGTCTTTTCTGGTGCCGACCGCTACGCTCCACTAGCAAGCGGTCCGGCACCCAGAGCCATCCCTATGGCCATCATCTCCCACAATTTAAGTCAGAGCACTAGAATAGCGTCCATTCATCTATTCAGACTTTCGATATGCCTAATCCTGTCGACTCCGAAGCGCTGGCCCATTTGCCGCTGGATAAGCTCGTGGCATGCCACGAATGCGACCTGTTGATGCGTAAGCCGGTGCTGCAGAATGACGAAAAGGCACATTGCCCGCGGTGTGGCTACGAGCTATATGCTCATCGTCACAACGTGGTCAATCGCAGCCTTGCGTTGGTGTTGACGGCCTTGCTGCTCTATGTGCCCGCCAACTTTCTGCCCATCATGCAGCTGCACTTGCTCGGTCAGACGTCGGACGACACTGTCTGGAGTGGTGTGCTGGGCCTGTACAACTCGAATATGCGCGGCGTGGCAGTCGTCGTGTTCCTATGCAGCATGGCGATCCCATTGCTCAAGCTTCTCTGCCAATTACTGGTTCTGTTGAGCATTCGCCTAGATATCGGACGAAGTTACGGATTGCTCTTCTATCGTATTTATCACCACCTGCGTGACTGGGGCATGCTCGAGGTCTACTTCATGGGGGTGCTGGTTGCCATCGTCAAACTGGTCGATCTCGCGGAACTGACCATAGGCCTGGGGCTGTTTTGTTTCATCAGTTTGTTATTGGTCCAGGTATGGCTGGAGGTGGTGATGTCACCACATCAGATCTGGAGTGCGTTGTCGGGGGAGGATGAGCATGCGGGCGATTGATGCAGGCATCCTGGTCTGTAATGAGTGTCATGAGCTGAACCGGCAGGCATCTGGCAGTGAGGCGCAGTCCTGTACCCGTTGTGGCGCCATCGTGCATGCACGGCGCCCCAACAGTATCGTGCGCACTTGGGCGCTTCTGATCACCGCGTCCATTCTCTATATTCCCGCCAACGTGTTGCCGATCATGACAGTCAGCGCGTTGGGGCAGGGCAGCCCAGACACGATCATGTCTGGAGTCATCACCCTGCTCAAGCACGGCATGTTGCCTATCGCTGCCGTGGTGTTCATTGCCAGTATTCTGGTGCCCACCTTCAAGCTGGTGGGTATCGGGCTGTTGTTGTATTCGGTGCAACGTCACCAGCCGCTGTCGGCGCGTCAGCGGATCCTGATGTACCGCTTCATCGAGTTCATTGGCCGCTGGTCCATGCTGGATATCTTCGTCATCGCCATCTTGGTGGCGGTGGTGAATTTCGGCCGTATTGCCAGCGTCGAAGCCAACTTGGGCGCCGTCGCCTTCGCCTCTGTGGTGATACTGACGATGCTTGCAGCTTTAACTTTCGATCCCCGACTGATTTGGGATAACACGGAGTCGGATAACGACCATGAGTGACATGCCTACGGCTAAAACCCGCCCAGCTTCGAACTGGTCGGCGATATGGATTTTGCCGCTGATTGCCTTGCTGATAGGTGGCTGGCTGGCTTGGCAGGCCTATCGTGATTCAGGGGTAGATATCCAGGTTCGTTTCCTGTCCGGTGAAGGCATCGTCGCCAACAAGACCGAAGTCATCTACAAGGGCATGTCCGTCGGCAAGGTGAAGGCCTTGGTGCTCGATGCCAAAGGAAGCAATACGGGTGTCATCGCCACCATCGAGATGAGGAAGGAGGCCGAGCCGCATCTGACCACCGGGACGCGCTTCTGGCTGGTGAAGCCGAGCGTCAGCCTGGCAGGGATCACAGGGCTGGAAACTCTGGTTTCAGGTAACTACATTGCCGTCAGCCCCGGTGAGGGGGAGAAGACCAAGCGCTTTACCGCCCTCTCCGAGGCACCGCCGTTGTCCGATAGCGAGCCGGGCCTGCACCTGACCCTTAAGGCCGATCGTCTGGGCTCGCTCAATCGCGACAGCCCTATTTTCTACAAGCAGATCCAGGTCGGCCGGGTGAAGAGCTACCGCCTTTCCGAAGACCAGGACACGGTAGAGATCAAGGTGTTCATTGAGCCGGCCTACGCGAATCTAGTGCGCAAGCACACACGATTCTGGAATGCCAGTGGCATCAGTATCGATGCGGATCTATCGGGTGTGAAGGTGCGCAGTGAATCCTTGGCCAGCATTGTCGCCGGGGGCATCGCCTTTGCCACTCCCGAATACCGCAAGGACAGCCCTCCCACCGACCCCAGCCTGCCTTTCCGTCTGTACGAGGACTTCGACGCTGCTCAGGCGGGTATCCGTATCAAGGTCAAGCTGACCGACTACGAAGGCCTGCAGGCTGGGCGTACCCCTGTCATGTACAAAGGTATCCAGGTGGGGTCGTTGAAGACGATGAAGATCGCGGACGACCTGACCAGCGCCACGGCCGAGTTGACACTCGACCCGCTGGCCGAAGACTACCTGGTCGAAGGAACGCAGTTCTGGGTGGTCAAGCCTTCCATTTCGCTGGCCGGTATCACGGGCCTGGAGGCCTTGGTCAAAGGCAACTATATCGCCATACGTCCAGGCGAGAAGGGCGCCAAGCCACAGCGCGAGTTCGAGGCGCGCCCGAAGGCGCCACCGTTGGACCTGAAAGCGCCAGGCCTGCACATGGTGCTGTTTGCCGATAACCTGGGCTCGCTGGAAGTCGGAAGCCCGGTGATGTATCGCCAGGTCAAGGTCGGTAGCGTGCAAAGCTACCAGTTTGCTCGCAACAGCAAGCGCATCCTGATTGGCGTGCATATCGAGAAAGAGTACGCCCATCTGGTCAACGGCTCCTCGCGCTTCTGGAATGCCAGTGGCATCACCTTGTCTGGCGATCTTTCGGGGATCAAGGTCAAGAGTGAATCGCTGCAGACGCTCATGGCAGGTGGTGTGGCATTCGATACGCCAAAGGCTGATGTGCCTTTGAAACGGCGCATTCCCCGCTTCCGCCTGCACGACAATCAGGAGGCCGCGGATCGTGCAGGTACCCTGATCACCATTCGTGTAGATCGCGCCGATGGCCTTAAGCCAGGCACGCCTATCCGCTTCCGCGGCCTGGATGTGGGGAGTGTGGAAAGCGTCGACCTGACGTCCGACCTGCAGGCTGTGCTGCTGCGGGCGCGCATCACCGGAGCCCAGGACCGCATCGCCCGGGTTGGTACCCAGTTCTGGGTGGTCAAGCCGGCCTTTGGCCTAGTGCGTACCGAAAACCTCGATACCCTGGTTGGCGGGCTCTACCTTGAAGTGCTGCCAGCGTTGAAGTCCAAGGGGCCGCAGCGCGACTTTATCGCCTTGCCCGAGGCGCCCGAGCTGACCGAGGCGGAGGTCGGCTTGCCGCTGACCCTCAGTGCACCGCGTCGTGGATCCATCAAGCCCGGCGTGCCGGTGACCTATCGTGAGGTGACAGTGGGCAAGGTGACGGGCTTCGAGCTGGGGCAGACCGCTGATCGTGTCCTTATCCACATCCTTATCGAGCCTCGCTACGCGGCCTTGGTGCGTGGTGGGAGCCGGTTCTGGAATAGCAGCGGCTTTGGGTTCGACTGGGGCCTGTTCAAGGGCGCCACGGTTCGCACCGAGTCCTTGGAGACGCTTATCGATGGCGGCATTGCCTTCGCGACGCCCGATGGCGACAAGATGGGCAATCCAGCCCGGCCGCAACAGACCTTCGCCCTGTTCGACAAGCCTGAGGATGAATGGCTGCTGTGGGCGCCGAAGATCCAGATCGGCAAATAGTACGTGCAAAAGGGGCCCCAGTGCGGCCCTGTCACCATGCAAGGCTTGGCGCGTTGCGTGGTGACGGGGTCTCACTGCGGCCCCTTTTCATTGGCTCAAATCGCAGGCAATAAAAAACCGACCCTAGGGTCGGTTTTTCGACAAGCGCATCGCTTAGGCAGCTGCAGCTTCTTTCAGCGCCTTGATGTGGCCATTCAGACGGCCTTTGTGGCGAGCAGCCTTGTTCTTGTGGATGATGCCTTTGTCGGCCATACGGTCGATAACAGGCACAGCCAGGGTGTAGGCGGCTTGCGCTTTTTCGGCGTCTTTTGCGTCGATGGCCTTGACTACATTCTTGATGTAGGTGCGGACCATGGAACGCAGGCTGGCGTTGTGGCTGCGACGCTTCTCAGCCTGTTTTGCACGTTTCTTGGCGGAAGGTGAGTTGGCCACCGTCGAGCTCCTCGAAAGACTTTAGGTAAATAGCAAACAAAATAGGCCGCGAATCATGCCGATCAGTCGAACGGTTGTCAAGGCCACCTTGAGGGTTCCGCCGAGCGGTTCGCGAGCGTGAAGGAATGATTCCTTTCTGCGCAGCGACCTGTAAACTCGGGAGTTTTGGCTTCCCCTTCAACGGCGCGGAAGTATCGCACATTCGGGCGCTTTCTGGCAGCGCCCTCCGTCTCTGGCGTGAAATTTTTCCATGAACCTGCTCAAATCCCTGGCCGCCGTCAGTTCCATCACCATGATCTCCCGGATACTCGGGTTCATACGCGACACCATCCTGGCGCGGGTTTTCGGCGCCGGTATCGCGACCGATGCCTTTTTCATCGCCTTCAAGCTGCCCAACCTGCTGCGCCGGATCTTCGCCGAAGGTGCGTTCTCGCAGGCGTTCGTGCCGATCCTGGCGGAGTACAAGACTCAGCAGGGGGAGGAAGCCACCCGCACGTTCATTGCCTACGTCAGCGGCCTGCTGACCCTGGCACTGGCTCTGGTCACCGTCCTGGGAATTCTCGCCGCGCCCTGGGTGGTCTGGGTGACCGCTCCGGGCTTCGTCGACAGTGCCGAAAAATACGAGCTCACCACCGCCCTGCTGCGGGTGACATTTCCTTATATATTGCTGATCTCGCTTTCCTCGCTGGCCGGGGCGATCCTCAATACCTGGAACCGTTTTTCGGTGCCGGCCTTCACCCCGACGCTGTTGAACGTCGCCATGATCGCCTTCGCCGTGCTGCTCACCCCGTATTTCGATCCACCCATCATGGCCTTGGCCTGGGGTGTGCTTGCCGGGGGGCTGGCGCAGCTGCTGTACCAACTGCCGGCATTGAAGAAGATCGGTATGCTCGTGCTGCCGCGGCTGAACCTGCGCGACACTGGCGTCTGGCGTGTGCTCAAGCAGATGCTGCCGGCGATCCTCGGGGTGTCCGTCAGCCAAATCTCGCTGATCATCAACACAATCTTCGCCTCCTTCCTGGTGGCCGGTTCGGTGTCCTGGATGTACTACGCCGACCGCCTCATGGAGTTGCCCTCCGGCGTGCTGGGCGTGGCGCTGGGCACCATCTTGCTGCCGACCCTGGCCAAGACCTACGCCAATCGTGACCGGCACGAGTATTCGCGGATTCTCGATTGGGGGCTGCGTCTGTGCTTCTTGCTGGTGCTGCCTTGCACCTTGGCCCTGGGCATTCTCGCCGAGCCGCTGACCGTCGCGCTATTCCAGTACGGCAAGTTCACTGCGTTCGATGCTGCCATGACCCAGCGCGCCCTGATCGCCTATTCGGTCGGCCTGCTCGCGCTGATTCTCGTCAAGGTGCTGGCCCCGGGCTTCTATGCGCAGCAGAATATCCGTACGCCGGTGAAGATCGCGATCTTCACCTTGGTCTGCACCCAACTGCTCAACCTGGCCCTGATCGGTCCGTTGCAGCATGCGGGCCTTGCCCTGGCGATCAGTCTTGGGGCTTGCCTGAATGCCGGTTTACTGTACTGGAAGCTGCGCAGCCAGCAGTTGTTCCAGCCGCAGCCGGGCTGGGCGATGTTTCTGTGCAAGCTGGTACTGGCGGTGGGCCTGATGTCCGGTGTGCTGCTGGCTGGCATGCATTACATGCCAGCCTGGGAGCAGGGCGGGATGCCTGAGCGATTCCTGCGTCTAGGGGCATTGATCTTCGCGGGTGTGGTGACCTACTTCGGTTGCCTGTTCCTGTGCGGGTTCCGGCCTCGGCATTTTGCCCGCAAGGCCTTGCACTAAGGCCGATGTCGGGTCAGACGTCGGTTTTTCGCATTCCACGTCACCCCCTGGCGCTGCTGCCTGTCACCGGCGCCCGGGTGTGGTTATAATCGGCCACTTTATGAGCAAGAAGCGCGTTATGCAGCTGGTTCGAGGTCTTCACAACCTGCGCCCCGAGCACCGGGGCTGTGTCGCCACCATTGGCAACTTCGACGGGGTTCACCGTGGCCACCAGGCAATCCTGGCGCGCCTGCGCGAGCGTGGGCAGGCGCTTGACCTGCCGACCTGCGTGGTCATCTTCGAGCCCCAGCCACGTGAATACTTCGCCCCCGATACCGCACCCGCTCGCCTGGCCCGGCTGCGCGACAAGGTCGAACTGCTGGCTGGCGAGGGTATCGATCGGGTCCTGTGCCTGGCCTTCAACCAGCGCCTGAGCCAGCTCAGCGCCCAAGAGTTCGTCAAGGCAATCCTGGTCGACGGCCTGGGTGTGCGCCACCTCGAAGTGGGTGATGATTTCCGCTTCGGCTGCGACCGCGCCGGCGACTTCGCCTTCCTGGTCGAGGCCGGGAATCAATACGGTTTCAGCGTGGAGGCGGCCAACACCGTTATCCAGGACGGACTGCGGGTGAGCAGCACCGAGGTGCGCAAGGCGTTGGCCCAAGCCGATTTCGAGCTGGCCGCGCACCTGCTGGGCCGCCCCTACCGTATCACCGGCCGGGTGTTGCACGGTCAAAAGCTGGCGCGCCAGCTCGGCACACCCACCGCCAATATCCAGCTCAAGCGCCGCCGTGTGCCGCTGAGCGGCGTCTACCTGACCAGCGCCGAGATCGACGGCAAGGTCTGGGCAGGTGTCGCCAACATCGGGGTTCGTCCCACCGTCGCCGGTGATGGCCGTCCCCACCTGGAGATTCATCTTTTGGATTTCGCCGGCGATCTGTATGGCCGGCGCCTGACGGTGGAGTTCCACCAGAAGCTGCGCGAGGAGCAGCGTTTCGCCTCCCTGGAGGCGCTGAAGTCGGCGATCGACGCGGACATCGCCGCCGCACGTGCCCATTGGCACGCTCAACCGCTAACGAAGAGCCTGAAATGACCGACTACAAAGCCACGCTTAACCTTCCGGACACCGCCTTCCCGATGAAGGCCGGCCTGCCTCAGCGCGAACCGCAGATCCTGCAGCGCTGGGACAGCATTGGCCTGTACCAGAAGCTGCGCGAAATTGGCAAGGATCGTCCGAAGTTCGTCCTGCACGACGGCCCGCCCTATGCCAACGGCAAGATTCATATCGGTCATGCGCTGAACAAGATCCTCAAGGACATGATCGTCCGTTCCAAGACCCTGTCGGGCTTCGATGCGCCCTACGTACCGGGCTGGGACTGCCACGGCCTGCCGATCGAGCACAAGGTCGAGGTCACCCACGGCAAGCACCTGACCGCAGACCGCACCCGCGAACTGTGCCGTGAGTACGCCGCCGAGCAGATCGAAGGCCAGAAGACCGAGTTCATCCGCCTGGGTGTGCTGGGCGACTGGGACAACCCCTACAAGACCATGAACTTTGCCAACGAGGCTGGTGAAATCCGTGCCCTGGCCGAGATGGTCAAGCAAGGTTTCGTGTTCAAGGGCCTCAAGCCTGTGAACTGGTGTTTCGACTGCGGATCGGCCCTGGCCGAGGCCGAAGTCGAGTATGCCGACAAGAAATCCCAGACCATCGACGTGGCCTTCCCGGTCGCTGATGCCGACAAGCTGGCTGCCGCCTTCGGCCTGGCGAGCCTCGCCAAGTCCGCCGCCATCGTCATCTGGACCACCACCCCCTGGACCATCCCGGCCAACCAGGCGCTGAATATCCACCCGGAGTTCAACTACGCCCTGGTCGACACTGGCGAGCGTCTGCTGGTGCTGGCCGAGGAACTGGTCGAGTCCTGCCTCAAGCGCTACAACCTGGAAGGTTCGGTGATCGCCACCGCACCGGGTTCGGCACTTGAATTGATCAATTTCCGTCACCCGTTCTACGACCGTCTGTCGCCGATCTACCTGGCCGACTACGTCGAGCTGGGCGCCGGTACCGGCGTGGTGCACTCCTCGCCAGCCTACGGTGAAGACGACTTCGTCACCTGCAAGCGCTATGGCATGGTCAACGAAGACATCCTCACCCCGGTGCAGAGCAACGGCGTGTATGTCGAGTCGCTGCCGTTCTTCGGTGGCCAGTTCATCTGGAAGGCCAACCCGGCCATCGTCGACAAGCTGAGCGAAGTCGGCGCGCTGATGCACACCGAGACCATCAGCCACAGCTACATGCACTGCTGGCGTCACAAGACCCCGCTGATCTACCGCGCCACCGCCCAGTGGTTCGTCGGCATGGACAAGCAGCCCACCACCGGCGAGCCGCTGCGTGAGCGTGCCCTCAAGGCCATCGAAGACACCAAGTTCGTGCCGTCCTGGGGCCAGGCCCGCCTGCACGCGATGATCGCCAATCGCCCTGACTGGTGCATCTCGCGTCAACGCAACTGGGGCGTGCCGATTCCGTTCTTCCTCGACAAGCAGACCGGCGAGCTGCACCCGCGCACCGTCGAGCTGATGGAAGAAGTGGCCAAGCGCGTCGAGAAGGAAGGCATCGAGGCGTGGTTCAAGCTGGACGCCGTCGAATTGCTCGGTGACGAAGCTGGCCAGTACGACAAGATCTCCGACACCCTGGACGTCTGGTTCGACTCCGGCACCACCCACTGGCATGTGCTGCGTGGTTCCCACGATATCGGCCATTCGACCGGCCCGCGCGCCGACCTGTATCTGGAAGGCTCCGACCAGCACCGTGGCTGGTTCCACTCTTCCTTGCTGACCGGCTGCGCCATCGACAACCATGCACCATACCGCGAGCTGCTGACCCACGGCTTCACTGTGGACGAGAGCGGCCGCAAGATGTCCAAGTCACTGGGCAACACCATCGAGCCACAGAAGGTCAACGACACCCTGGGTGCCGACATCCTGCGCCTGTGGGTTTCGGCTACCGACTATTCCGGCGAAATGGCGGTCTCTGAGCAGATCCTGCAGCGTAGCGCCGACGCCTACCGTCGTATCCGTAACACCGCGCGCTTCCTGCTCTCCAACCTGTCCGGCTTCGATCCGGCCCGTGACCTGCTGCCGGCCGACGACATGCTGGCGCTGGACCGCTGGGCCGTCGACCGCACCTTGCTGCTGCAGCGCGAACTCGAAGAGCACTACAGCGAGTACCGTTTCTGGAACGTCTACTCCAAGGTGCACAACTTCTGCGTTCAGGAGCTGGGCGGCTTCTACCTCGACATCATCAAGGACCGCCAGTACACCACCGGCGCCAACAGTGTCGCCCGACGCTCCTGCCAGACCGCGCTGTACCACATCAGCGAGGCCCTGGTGCGCTGGATCGCCCCGATCCTGGCGTTCACCGCCGACGAGATCTGGCAGTACCTGCCAGGCGAGCGCAACGAGTCGGTCATGCTCAACACTTGGTACCAGGGGCTGTCCGAGCTGCCGGAAGGCTTCGAGCTGGATCGCGCCTACTGGGATCGCGTCATGGCGGTCAAGGCAGCGGTCAACAAGGAGCTGGAGAACCAGCGCGCGGCCAAGGCCATCGGTGGCAACCTGCAGGCTGAAGTCACCCTGTTCGCCGAGGAAGGCCTGAGCGCCGACCTGGCCAAGCTGGGCGATGAACTGCGCTTCGTGCTTATCACTTCCGCCGCCAGCGTGGTGCCGTTCGTCCAGGCGCCGGCCGATGCCGTGACAACCGAAGTCGAAGGCCTCAAGCTGAAAGTCGTCAAGTCCGGCCATGCCAAGTGCGGCCGTTGCTGGCACTTCCGCGCCGACGTCGGCAGCCACCCGGAGCATCCGGAAATCTGCGGCCGCTGCGTAGACAACCTCAGCGGTTCCGGCGAGGTGCGCCACTATGCCTAATCCTGCAGCGGGGCGCTTCGGGCGCCTTGCCTGGCTCTGGCTGAGCCTGGTGGTCCTGGTCCTTGACCAGGCCACCAAGGTCTATTTCGAGGGTGCCCTTAAGCTGTACCAGCAGATCGTGGTCATCCCCGACTACTTCAGCTGGACCCTGGCCTACAACACCGGTGCTGCATTCAGCTTCCTGGCCGACAGCTCCGGCTGGCAGCGCTGGCTGTTCGCCCTGATCGCCGTGGTGGTCAGTGCGGTGCTGGTGGTCTGGCTCAAGCGCCTGGGGCGCAACGATACCTGGCTGGCCGTGGCCTTGGCGCTGGTGCTCGGCGGTGCGCTGGGCAACCTGTACGACCGCATTGTGCTGGGCCACGTGGTCGACTTCATCCTGGTGCACTGGCAGAACCGTTGGTATTTCCCGGCCTTCAACCTGGCCGACAGCGCTATCACCGTTGGTGCGGTGATGCTGGCGCTGGATATGTTCAAGAGCAAGAAGTCCGGAGAGCCTGTCCATGACTGAAACCCGTATCGGTCAGAACACTGAAGTCACCCTGCACTTCGCGCTGCACCTGGAAAACGGCGACACCGTCGACAGCACGTTCGACAAGGCACCGGCCACCTTCAAGGTGGGCGACGGTAATCTGCTGCCAGGCTTTGAAACCGCGCTGTTCGGCTTCAAGGCCGGTGACAAGCGTACGCTGACCATCGTCCCTGAGAACGCCTTCGGCCAGCCGAACCCGCAGAACGTACAGGTCATGCCGCGCTCGCAATTCGTTGACATGGAGTTGTCCGAAGGCTTGCTGGTGATCTTCAACGACGCCGCCAACGCCGAGCTGCCTGGCGTGGTCAAGGCGTTCGACGACGACCAGGTGACCATCGATTTCAATCACCCACTGGCTGGCAAGACCCTGACTTTCGAGGTGGAGATCCTCGAGGTCAAGGCCCTGTAAGCCTGGAGCCGAGCATGCAAATCAAACTCGCCAACCCTCGCGGATTCTGCGCGGGGGTCGACCGGGCGATCGAGATCGTCAACCGCGCCCTGGAAGTCTTCGGCCCGCCGATCTATGTGCGTCATGAAGTGGTGCACAACAAGTTCGTGGTCGAGGACCTGCGCAACCGCGGGGCCATCTTCGTCGAAGAGCTCGACCAGGTGCCGGACGACGTCATCGTCATCTTCAGCGCCCATGGTGTTTCCCAGGCCGTGCGCCAGGAAGCGGCCGGCCGAGGGCTGAAGGTGTTCGATGCCACCTGCCCGCTGGTGACCAAGGTTCACATCGAAGTGGCCAAGTACAGTCGCGATGGCAAGGAATGCATTCTCATCGGCCATGCCGGGCATCCGGAAGTCGAGGGCACCATGGGCCAGTACGACGCCAGCAATGGCGGCGCGATCTACCTGGTCGAGGATGAGGACGATGTCGCCAACCTTCAGGTTCGCGATCCCGAGCACCTGGCCTTCGTGACCCAGACGACCCTGTCGATGGATGACACCAGCCGTGTCATCGACGCCCTGCGTGCGCGCTTCCCGAACATCGGTGGCCCGCGCAAGGACGACATCTGCTATGCCACGCAAAACCGTCAGGACGCCGTCAAGCAGCTCGCCGATGAGTGTGACGTGGTGCTGGTGGTCGGCAGCCCCAACAGTTCCAACTCCAACCGCCTTCGCGAGCTGGCCGAGCGCATGGGGACCCCGGCGTACCTCATCGACGGTGCCGAGGACCTGCAGCAAGGCTGGTTCGAGGGCGTGGCCCGCATCGGCATCACCGCTGGCGCCTCGGCCCCCGAAGTGCTGGTGCGTGGCGTGATCGAGCAGCTGCGTGCCTGGGGCGCCACCGGCGCTGAAGAGCTCGATGGTCGGGAAGAGAACATCACCTTCTCCATGCCCAAGGAACTGCGGGTTCGCTCGCTGATCTGATCAGGCGCCTGCGCACCGTGACGAGTCTCTCGTTCCGGTGCGCAGGTCGACCCTGCCGCTGGGTGCCAGCACCACCCAATACCGGCTCGTTTGCTCCGTGCGTGGGCAAATCTCCAACGTAGCCCCGAGAAACCCGCGATTGCCCCGCAGCGGAACGCCCAGCCCGCTGAATGTCACCTCGTTGTCCACATTGCTGGCGATCTCGAGCCTGCGCGCGAGCCGTTGCTCGTGCAGTAATTGCCCGTTGTGTGCCAGGTGTGTACGCCAGCCCAGACCCCAGTCCCCCTCCAGCGCTTGTACCTGTACCGCTTGCTGCTGTAGCACGGCATGGCTGCGTGCGCTACGCAGTGCTTGCGCCAAATAGCGGGCCGCGGCGGCTTGGTGCAGGTCGTGACTGAGATTGGCGTAGGCCGGCAATCCAACCTGTGCCAGAAGGCTGATCAGCGCCAAGGCGCACATCATTTGTATCAGTGTTGCTCCACGTTGCTGCACCGTGCATTTCTCCCAGGACGTGCTTCGCTGTAGCTTCGAGGCCGACGGACAGGGCGTCCAGTCGGCAGATTTGGAGAGCAAGAGCAGGAAAATTCCCAGGAGGGGAGGATGCAAGCGAGGGAGCGCGGCATAACGCTGCTGGAAGTGCTGTTGACGATGACTGTGTTGGCGCTGGGGTTGTTCGCTGCCGCGGCTCAACAATTGCGCGGGTTGCAGATAAGTGACGAGACGCGGCGTGACAGCCAGGCGGTCTATTTGGCTCAAGGGTTGTTGGAGCGCGGCAGGGCGGTCGGTGTCCTGCCGGAGGCCGAGCGGGCGGATTGGCAAGGCCGGATTCGCCAGCTGCTGGGTGCTTCGGCGCAAGGTCGGGCGACGGGCGCCGGTGAAACCTGGTCGTTGGAAATTCACAGGTCAGGCCAGGCGCTCATCAGCTTGCAGGGCAGGGTATCGCCATGAGGCATACCCAGTCAGGCTACGGGTTGCTCGAGGCCTTGCTGGCGCTGACGATCGGGCTGGTAGTGCTGGGGGCGGCGAGCCACGTGTTCGTGTCCACCTATCAGGCTTGGCAAGCGCAGGCCGCCACGGCACGGCTGCAGGATGACGCCCGGCTGGCGTTGCATCGCATGGCTCAGGACATCCGTTCGGCCGGGATGTTGGGCTGCCTGCGTCACGACGCCATCACCTTCGACAGTCCGGCGGCGGCCGCCGCCTTCGCCCAGCCTGTGCGCATCGCCCGAGCCGGGGGCGGACGCCTGGAGAGCCTGAACCTGGTCGGTGAACAATTACCCGGTACCGGGCGACAAGCGGACTGGGTACTGCTGACCGATTGCCTGAGCTGGGCGCAGGTCAATAACCCACGCGACGCCAATGCGCGATCCGATGCGCTGCTGTTCCCGCTTCAGCGCGTCGCCTACCAACTGCAGGGCAATGACTTGCGACTGGTGCGTGGCAACCAGTCCCAGACGCTGATCGACCAGGTGCGTGATCTGCGCGCCACGCTGGTGCCGACACAAGAGGGCGGGCACGTCGATGTGCAGCTCACGTTGTTCGATCCGCGCCACCAGGTAGAGCTGCGGCATGAGATGAGTGTGGCCCTGCGCAACCGGTTGCCCGAGTCATGAGGCGCCAACGGGGTATCGTCCTTCTGACCGGACTGCTACTGAGTCTGCTCTTGGGGCTGCTGGCGGCATCGGCGCTGCACGACGCCCTGCGGCTGGCGCGCTCGACTGCTCAACTGCTGGTCAGTGCCCAAGCACTGGAGCAGGCCGAGGCAACCTTGCTGGAGGGACGTGACCGCTTGCTGCGAGCGCCGCCAGGGCCCTGCGCGCCGCCCTGTGCGCCGCCCGCCGAAGCCCATGATGTGCGGGGCGGGGAGGCGGTATGGCAGCGAGCGGAGCAGGGTTTTTTCTTGCTGCAGAACCTGGGTGAAAGCACTCGGGCGGTACATGTCCCCGAAGACATCCCTGTGCGTCTGTTCAGGGTCACGGCGGTGAGCCAGCACCTGACCGCGCGGCATGTGCTGGAAGCAATCTACGCCGTTGAGACAGGGCAAAAGACGCGCGCCCAGCGCATCGTGTGGCGCCAACGATTGAGGGAACAGTGACATGCAGCGAGGCCTTGGCCTGATCGAATTGTTGATTGTGCTGGCGGTGACCGGCATTCTGGCAGCCATTGCCTACCCCAGTTACAGCGACCAGCTCAGGCGTGCCGCGCGAAGCGAAGTGATTGGGCTGCTGCAGGACGCAGCCCTGCGTCTGGAACGCCACAGAGCGCGTACTGGACAGTACGCCGATCCTGACCCTCAGGTACCGCCTTTGCCTGTCGGCACACGCTATTACCGCTTGCTGGCGCAACGTGACGAAGACAGCTTCATGCTGCTCGCCAGGCGCCTGCCCGATGGCATGATGGTTGACGATCGTTGTGGCGACTTCCAGCTCGATCAGACTGGAGTGCGTGGCAATCCGGGTGCCGGCATGCCGGCCGAAGATTGCTGGGGGCGTTGAAGGCCCGGTTTTAATTCAGGTAGTGGATCGACAGATGAGCAAGCAAGTAGTGGTTGTCGGTGGTGGGGTGATCGGGCTGCTGACGGCGTTCAACCTGGCGCCGAAGGTCGACCAGGTGGTGGTATGCGATCAGGGTGAGGTGGGGCGCGAGTCGTCCTGGGCCGGCGGTGGTATCGTCTCGCCGCTTTACCCCTGGCGCTACAGCCCGGCGGTAACCGCCCTGGCGCACTGGTCGCAGGACTTCTATCCACAACTGGGTGAGCGCCTGTTCGCCTCTACCGGCATCGATCCGCAAGTGCATACCACCGGCCTGTACTGGCTGGACCTGGACGACGAAGCCGAAGCCCTGGACTGGGCTCAGCGCGAGCAGCGGCCGTTGAGCGCTGTGGATATCTCGGCGGCATACGATGCAGTACCGGTGCTTGGCCCTGGCTTCAAACGCGCCATCTACATGGCGGGGGTGGCCAATGTGCGTAACCCGCGCTTGGTGAAGTCACTCAAGGCTGCATTGCTGGCGATGCCCAATGTGACCCTGCGCGAGCATTGCTCGGTCAGCGGGTTCTGCCAGGAAGGTGGCCGCATCACTGGCGTACACACTGCCGAGGGCGTGCTGGTGGCGGACGAGGTGGTGCTCAGTGCCGGTGCCTGGAGTGGCGACCTGCTGCGTACACTGGGGGTGGAACTGCCGGTGGAGCCAGTGAAGGGGCAGATGATCCTGTTCAAGTGCGCCGAAGACTTCTTGCCGAGCATGGTCCTGGCCAAAGGGCGCTATGCCATTCCGCGTCGTGACGGGCACATCCTGGTGGGCAGTACCCTCGAGCACGCCGGATACGACAAGACTCCCACCAACGAGGCGCTGGAAAGCCTCAAGGCTTCGGCGGTGGAGCTATTGCCGGCCTTGGCGAATGCCGAAGTGGTAGCACATTGGGCTGGCCTGCGCCCTGGCTCGCCGGAAGGGATTCCCTATATCGGGCCAGTGCCGGGGCACGAAGGGCTGTGGTTGAACTGTGGGCATTACCGCAATGGGCTGGTGCTGGCGCCCGCATCGTGCCAGCTGTTCACCGACCTGTTGACCGGCGGTCAGCCGATCATCGATCCGGTGCCTTATGCGCCAGGTGCGCGTCTGGTTTGACTTCGCAGCTCCCGCAGGATCTGTGGGAGCGCGTTTACCCGCGAATAGGTCGGCGCCAGCACGAGGCAGTTGTTCCGACAGCCAACGATCGACCTCAGCGCTGTTGCCCTGGCCCTTGCTCCAGATGAGCCTGGCTGCAATACCAGTCATTGCCCTGTCGCAATGCGCGATCGTTGGGCAGGTGCACGCCACAGTGGGCGCAGCGCACCATCTTCAGCGGGTCATCGAGCTTGGGCTCGGAGGAAGACTGCTGGCTGGCGTTGAATTTGCGCCACAGCCAGAACGCAGCGCCGATCACGGCGATCCAGAAAAGTAGACGAACCATGGTGTCCAGTTTGTCGAGAGGAAAGACCGACAGTCTAGGGCGCAGCCAATAAAAAAGGGAGGCCTTGGGCCTCCCTTTCTGTTGCGCGTGATATCAGTCGAACAGACCAAAGGTCATGTAGCTGAACCACGAGCGGTCTTTTTCGGCTTCTTTCGGGCCTTCCGGCAGGATCGGGTTGCCGTCCTCGTCCTTGGGCAGCAGCTCTTCAGGCATCTCCGAGCGTGCATCCTGGAACTGCTTGACCACGTCCTGGTTGGCGCGGGTTTCGCCCGGCGGCAGCGGGGTCTCGGTTTCGATCAGGCCCAGGGTGGCCTTGGACAGCCAGGAGCGGTTGTCGGCTTCTTCCTGCTTGGGCTGGAACTGACCGTCGACCAGGCTCGGGTGGTCCGGGTAGTTGAGCTTGAGGGTTTCCAGGCTGGTGGCAGCCAGTTCGTCCAGGTGCAGGCGCTGGTAGGCCTCGACCATCACGGCCAGGCCGTCGCCCACCGATGGGGTTTCCTGGAAGTTCTCGACCACGTAGCGGCCACGGTTGGCGGCGGCCACATAAGCCTGACGGCTCAGGTAGTAGTCGGCGACGTGAATTTCGTAGGAAGCCAGCAGGTTGCGCAGGTAGATCATGCGCTGCTTGGCGTCCGGCGAGTAGCGGCTGTTGGGGAAGCGGCTGGTCAGCTGGGCGAACTCGTTGTAGGAGTCGCGGGCGGCACCTGGGTCACGCTTGGTCATGTCCAGTGGCAGGAAGCGCGCCAGCAGGCCGCGGTCTTGGTCGAACGAGGTCAGGCCCTTGAGGTAATAGGCATAATCGACGTTCGGGTGCTGCGGGTGCAGGCGGATGAAGCGCTCGGCGGCGGATTTGGCAGCCTCCGGCTCGGCATTCTTGTAGTTGGCGTAGATCAGTTCCAGCTGTGCCTGGTCGGCGTAGCGGCCGAACGGGTAGCGCGATTCCAGGGCCTTGAGCTTGTTCACGGCGCTGGTATAGCTGTGGTTGTCCAGGTCGGCCTGCGCCTGCTGGTACAGCTCGGCCTCGCTGAGGTTCTCGTCGACGACTTCCTTGTTGGAGGAACAGGCAGCGGTGAGCCCGAGAATGGCGATCAGCAGCAGGTGTTTCACTTGCATGGCGGCTTGCGTCCCTTTGACGGCCGCTGTCTTGGGCGGTGCCGTCCTGTTATGATGAGCGCCCCCGGCCAAACCCGGGGCAAAAGAAGCCGTATTTAACCACAAGCGTGCAGCTGAAACCAAAGGCTGTGCGCCCGCCGAATCGAGCATGTCCGAGATCATTCAACTTAGCGCAGAGGTCCCGTCCGAACTGGGGGGCCAACGCCTCGACCAAGTCGCCGCCCAACTCTTCTCCGAGTACTCGCGCTCGCGCCTGTCCTCGTGGATCAAGGACGGCCGCCTGACGGTCGACGGCGCGGTACTGCGCCCGCGCGATATCGTCCACAGCGGCTCCGTCCTGGCCCTCGACGCCGAGCAGGAAGCCCAGGGTGAATGGGTGGCCCAGGACATCGAGCTGGATATCGTCTACGAAGACGACCAGATCCTGGTGATCAACAAGCCTGCCGGGCTGGTGGTCCACCCGGCGGCGGGCCATGCCGACGGCACCCTGCTCAATGCCTTGCTGCACCACGTGCCGGACATCATCAACGTGCCGCGTGCCGGTATCGTGCATCGCCTGGACAAAGACACCACCGGCCTGATGGTGGTGGCCAAGACCCTGCAGGCCCAGACCAACCTGGTCGACCAGCTGCAAAAGCGCTCGGTCAGCCGCATCTACGAGTGCATCGTGGTCGGCGTGGTCACCGCCGGTGGCAAGATCGACGCGCCTATCGGCCGTCACGGCGGCATGCGCCAGCGCATGGCGGTGACCGACGGCGGCAAGCCAGCGGTCAGCCACTATCGCGTACTCAAGCGCTTCCGCTCGCACACTCATGTGCGGGTCAAACTCGAAACCGGCCGTACCCACCAGATCCGCGTGCACATGGCCCATGTGGGCTTCCCGCTGGTCGGCGACCAGACCTACGGCGGGCGCTTCCGCATTCCACCGGCAGCCAGCGTGGCCATGGTCGAGGCAGTCAAGCACTTCCCGCGCCAGGCCTTGCATGCGCGCTTCCTGGCGTTGGACCACCCGACCACCGGCGAACGCATGGAATGGGCTTCGCCGTTGCCGGATGATTTCGTCTGGTTGCTGTCGCTGCTCGCCCAGGACCGTGAGAGCTTCATCGGATGAGCGGCCTGACGCAGTCGCTGCTGTTCCCCGACTGGCCGGCCCCGGCCTCGGTGCACGCCTGCGTCACCACCCGCGAGGGCGGCGTCAGCCTGCCGCCCTACGAGTCCTTCAACCTGGGTGACCACGTGGGTGACGACCCGGTTGCGGTCGCCGAGAATCGCCGCCGCCTGAGCGACGCCTTCGGCATCCGGCCGGCCTGGCTCAAGCAGGTGCATGGCCTGGTTGTGGCCGATGCCGACCCAGCGGTGGTGGCCGAGGCCGACGCCAGTTTCACCGACCAGCCCGGCATCGCCTGCACGGTGATGACCGCCGACTGCCTGCCGGCCCTGTTCTGCGACCGTGCCGGTACCCGCGTGGCGGCCGCTCATGCGGGCTGGCGCGGGTTGGCTGGCGGTGTGCTGGAAGCCACGCTCGATCGCCTCGGTGTCCCTGCCGACGAGGTGTTGGTATGGCTGGGCCCGGCCATAGGGCCACAGGCGTTCGAGGTGGGGCTGGAAGTGCGCGATGCTTTTACCGCCGTGCACCCCGAGTCTGCTGCAGCCTTCGTCGACGGTGAGCGCCCGGGCAAACTGATGGCCGATATCTACCAGCTGGCGCGTATCCGCCTGGCGGCCCGTGGGGTCACCGCTGTGTATGGTGGTGGTTTCTGCACGGTCAACGACCCTCGCTTCTTCTCTTATCGACGCACGCCGCAGGGTGGGCGTTTCGCTTCGTTGGTCTGGCTGCGGCCTTGATGCCCTAGGGGCCGCTTCGCGCCTCATCCCAGACCCGCCAGCGCCTACAGTCTTGCGAATACCTTGTAGAAGCCTGCCCGGGCGCGCAAAGCGCTCTTGGTCAGATCCGCACTGCTGACCTATGTCAACCCCGCTAAGCTTGAAAAACCCAGAATCAGCCTTATCTATTGGTCATCTCAGGCAGGTTCTTCATTACAGGTGCTATCCATCGCTCCGCCTGCCCTTATAGGAAGGTATCCCCATGCGAATAGACCGTTTGACCAGCAAGCTGCAACTGGCGTTATCCGATTCCCAATCCCTGGCCGTGGGCATGGATCATCCGGCCATTGAACCTTTGCACTTGATGCAGGCGCTGATCGATCAGCAAGGCGGGTCCATCAAGCCGCTGCTGATGCAGGTCGGCTTTGACATCAATGGCCTGCGTCAGGCTCTGGCCAAAGAGCTGGACCAACTGCCGAAAATCCAGAATCCCACGGGCGATGTGAACATGTCCCAGGACCTGGCGCGCCTGCTCAACCAGGCCGACCGCCTGGCCCAGCAGAAGGGCGACCAGTTCATTTCCAGCGAGCTTGTGTTGCTCGCCGCCATGGACGAGAACAGCAAGCTTGGCAAACTCCTGCTTAGCCAGGGCGTGAGCAAGAAGGCGCTGGAAAACGCCATCAACAACCTGCGCGGCGGTGCGGCGGTCAACGACCCCAATGCCGAGGAGTCGCGCCAGGCTCTGGACAAGTACACCGTCGACCTGACCAAGCGCGCCGAGGAAGGCAAGCTCGACCCGGTGATTGGCCGTGACGATGAGATCCGCCGTACCGTGCAGGTCCTGCAGCGTCGTACCAAGAACAACCCCGTGCTCATCGGTGAGCCTGGCGTGGGCAAGACCGCCATCGCCGAAGGCCTGGCCCAGCGCATCATCAACGGCGAAGTGCCCGATGGCCTCAAGGGCAAGCGCCTGCTCGCCCTGGACATGGGCGCGCTGATCGCTGGCGCGAAGTATCGCGGTGAGTTCGAAGAACGCCTCAAAGCGTTGCTCAACGAATTGTCGAAGCAGGAAGGCCAGATCATCCTGTTCATCGACGAACTGCACACCATGGTCGGCGCCGGTAAAGGCGAGGGCGCCATGGACGCCGGCAACATGCTCAAGCCGGCTCTGGCCCGTGGTGAGCTGCACTGTGTAGGCGCAACCACGCTCAACGAGTATCGCCAGTTCATCGAAAAAGACGCAGCGCTCGAGCGCCGCTTCCAGAAGGTGCTGGTCGAGGAACCGAGCGAGGAAGACACCATCGCCATCCTGCGTGGCCTGAAGGAGCGCTACGAAGTGCACCACAAGGTGGCCATCACCGACGGCGCCATCATCGCCGCGGCCAAGCTCAGCCACCGCTACATCACCGACCGTCAGTTGCCGGACAAAGCTATCGACCTGATCGACGAAGCGGCCAGCCGCATCCGCATGGAGATCGACTCCAAGCCAGAAGTGCTCGACCGCCTCGACCGTCGCTTGATCCAGCTGAAGGTGGAGTCCCAGGCGCTCAAGAAAGAAGAAGACGAGGCCGCGAAAAAACGTCTCGAGAAGCTGACCGAGGAAATCGAGCGTCTGGAGCGCGAGTACTCCGATCTGGAAGAAATCTGGGCCTCGGAAAAAGCCGAGGTGCAGGGCTCCGCGCAGATCCAGCAAAAGATCGAGCAGGCCCGCCAGGAGCTCGAAGCTGCCCGCCGCAAGGGTGACCTGAGTCGCATGGCCGAGCTGCAGTACGGGATCATTCCTGATCTTGAGCGCAGCCTGCAGATGGTCGACCAGCACGGCAAGACCGAGAACCAGTTGCTGCGCAACAAGGTGACTGAAGAAGAAATCGCCGAAGTGGTCTCCAAGTGGACCGGCATCCCGGTGGCCAAGATGCTCGAAGGCGAGCGTGAGAAGCTGCTGAAGATGGAAGAGTTGCTGCACCAGCGCGTGATCGGCCAGAACGAAGCCGTCACCGCCGTGGCCAACGCCGTACGTCGCTCCCGGGCCGGTCTCGCCGACCCTAACCGTCCAAGCGGCTCTTTCCTGTTCCTCGGCCCGACCGGTGTGGGCAAGACAGAGTTGTGCAAGGCGCTGGCCGAGTTCCTCTTCGATACCGAGGAGGCCATGGTACGGATCGACATGTCCGAGTTCATGGAGAAGCACTCCGTGGCTCGCCTGATCGGCGCTCCACCCGGATACGTCGGTTACGAGGAGGGCGGTTACCTGACCGAGGCTGTGCGTCGCAAGCCGTATTCTGTGGTGCTGCTGGACGAAGTGGAGAAGGCTCACCCGGACGTGTTCAACGTGCTGTTGCAGGTACTTGAAGATGGCCGCTTGACCGACAGCCATGGCCGTACCGTGGACTTCCGCAACACGGTGATCGTGATGACCTCCAACCTGGGTTCGGCGCAGATCCAGGAACTGGCCGGTGACCGTGAGGCGCAACGTGCGGCGGTGATGGACGCGGTGAGTTCGCACTTCCGTCCGGAGTTCATCAACCGGATCGACGAAGTGGTGGTGTTCGAGCCGCTGGGCCGCGAGCAGATCGCCGGTATCACCGAGATCCAGCTTGGCCGCCTGCGCAGCCGTCTGGCCGAGCGCGAGCTGTCGCTGAGCCTGAGCCCGGAGGCCTTGGACAAACTGATCGCAGTCGGTTACGACCCGGTGTATGGCGCACGGCCACTCAAGCGTGCGATTCAGCGCTGGATCGAAAACCCGCTGGCGCAGTTGATCCTCGGTGGGCAGTTCCTGCCTGGCGCGGCGATCACCGCCAAGGTCGAAGGCGACGAAATCGTCTTTGCCTGAGCCCGGCAATCAAGAAAGAGCCCCGCCTTGGCGGGGCTTTTTCGTTTCGGCTTTGCGGCGTTGGGCCTGTCGATGCAGTTGCCCGGTAACGCAAACCCCTGATTTTTCTGGGCCCGATCTAACTAGCTGAATATTTTGAAAAAAATGCTTGCACAGAAAATCGAGTGCCCCTAATATACGCCCCGCTGTCAGGCACTACACAGATCACCGGCGGTACAAGGGATCTGAAAACAATTTGCAAATCAGTAACTTGAAAGCAAATTGGGGGTTGACAAGCAAAACGAAGAATGTAGAATAGCCGGCCTCAGCAGCGACAACGCTGAAGAGTTCGAAGCTAACACAGGCTTCGAAGTTGTACGAAGTTCAGTTCCGCGATAGCTCAGTCGGTAGAGCAAATGACTGTTAATCATTGGGTCCCTGGTTCGAGTCCAGGTCGCGGAGCCAATTTCGGGGTGTAGCGCAGTCCGGTAGCGCGCCTGCTTTGGGAGCAGGATGTCAGGAGTTCGAATCCCCTCACCCCGACCATTTTCAGGGTCGTTAGCTCAGTTGGTAGAGCAGTTGGCTTTTAACCAATTGGTCGTAGGTTCGAATCCTACACGACCCACCATATAAAAAGGGCATCTCGAATGAGATGCCCTTTTTCTTTTGCCTCGAATTTATCCAAACTTGTCACTGCCCAGCCTGTGGAAGCGGGTTCACCCGCGAAAGCGATGGTGGATTCACTCCTGTGCTTGCGGATAAATCCGCTCCCACGCGTCACGACGGCACCCGTCAGCGCCGCGTCATAAGATTTCGGGAGTACCGGACAATGAAGCACAAAAAAAGCACCTTCCGGTGCCTTGATGTGTATCGCCGCCGCTTGGGGGAGCGGGTTTGCCTGCGAAAGCGATAGCCGATTCACTATCGTACTCGCGGACAACCCCATTCCTCCAAGCGAGGGCTGGCCTGTCAGTGCAGTTTCAGGCGCGGCTCAGTACCCCGGCCAATCTTGCTTCCCAGCATCATCAGTGCCGTGCGGAAGAACCCGTACAACGCCATCTGGTGCATCCGGTACAGCGACACATAGAACATCCGCGCCAACCAGCCCTCCAGCTTCACGCTGCCCATCAGGTTGCCCATCAGGTTGCCCACCGCCGAGAAGCGCGACAGCGAAACCAGCGAGCCGTAGTCTTTGTATTCATAAGTCGGCAGCGGCTTGTTCTCAAGCCGAGCCTTGAGGCTCTGGGCAAGCATCGAAGCCTGCTGATGCGCGGCCTGGGCCCGTGGCGGCACGTTGCGGTCGCTGCCGGGTTGCGGGCAGGCGGCGCAGTCACCGAAGGCGAAGATGTTGTCGTCGCGGGTGGTCTGTAGGGTCGGGCGCACCACCAGCTGGTTGATGCGGTTGGTTTCCAGGCCATCAATGTCCTTGAGGAAGCCTGGCGCACGGATACCGGCCGCCCATACCTTGAGGCTCGCCTGGATCACTTCGCCGGAGGCCGTCTTCAGACCATCCTCGGTCACTTCGCTGACCGCCGCGTTGGTCATCACTTTCACCCCGAGTTTTTCCAGGGTCTTGTGCACCGGCACGCTGATGCGCTCAGGCAGGGCAGGCAACACGCGTGGGCCTGCCTCGATCAGCGTGATGTGCATGTCCTTGGGCTGGATGCGGTCCAGGCCGTAGGCCGCCAGTTCGTGGGCCGCGTGGTGCAGTTCGGCCGCCAGTTCCACACCGGTGGCGCCGGCGCCGACGATGGCCACGCTGATCTTCTCGCTGGCCACATCACCGGCATGGGCGCGCAGGTAGTGATTGAGCAGTTGCTGATGGAAGCGCTCGGCCTGCTTGCGGGTATCCAAGAACAGGCAATGCTGCGCTGCACCGAGTGTGCCGAAGTCGTTGGTATTGCTGCCCACTGCGATGACCAGGGTGTCGTAGCCCAGGGTGCGCGCAGGCAGCAGTTCGCGACCTTCTTCATCGAGGGTTGCGGCCAGTTGGATCTGCTTGGTCTCACGGTCCAGGCCGCTCATGCGCCCCAGCTGGAAATTGAAGTGATTCCACTTGGCCTGGGCCACGTAGTTCAGTTCGTCTTCCGAGGAGTTCAGCGAGCCGGCGGCCACTTCGTGCAGCAGGGGCTTCCAGATGTGCGTGAGGTTGGCGTCGACCAGGGTGATCTCGGCCTGCTTGCGCTTGCCCAGGCTTTTACCCAGGCGGGTCGCCAGTTCCAGGCCGCCGGCGCCGCCGCCGACAATCACGATGCGATGAGTCATGGGGATATCTCATAAGGTTTAAGGAATTCTTGGCCCCAAGGGCCGGCCGCGACAGGGGCGAGGGGAGGGCGAGCGCAACGCAGCTCATAGCACCAGTCCACTCAACAGGCGGCTAAGCAGGCCCAGGCCGATGGTCACTGCCACCACCACCACGAGGAGCAGCAAAGGCCGGAATGGCTTGCGCTCGACTCGATGCTGAGGGGCTTGCAGGTATTCATCGACACGACGCTGATCTTCTGGATTCAAGCGGCTGGTCATGGTGGGCCTCGTCAGATAGACGCTTGTGACTGCGAAAACACCACAGGGTTCTCGCAAGCACTTGATATCGAATGATAATGCTTTCTATCACTGGCGCCGAGTGTACGCCATCGCAAAGACTCTCGGCAGTGGATCAAAGACTGATACCGACATCGAAGACAATGCTGCGCCCCAGGTTCCCGCGCAGAAAATCCGGTGCGTCGGGGTGGGCGAACAGCACCCGGGCGAACGTCGGTCCCACCAGCGACAGCGAGCGCCACCCCTGGCGCAGGTACTCGGTGGGCGGCGGGAAGTGGCTGTTGAGGTCCAGCACCTCGCGCTTGAGGCTGGCGAAGGCGATGATGTCCAGCTCGCTCAGGTCCAGCCCGCGTTCCCGATAGTTGTGCGCCTTCTTGCGCAGCGTCGGGGCCAGGCGCCCGAGCAGCTCCTGGGCGCTGATCCGCCTTGGCCGCGCCTCGCGACGCACCAGCTGGCTCAGGGAAAACGCACTGCGCCGGCGTTGCAGCTCCTCGCGCCATTCGTCATTGAGCCGACGCCCTTCATCGAGTACGAAGAACACCTCGAAGGCGGCATCACGAAACAGCACGTCAGGCGGCTCCTGGCCCGCCGGTGTGAAGTCCTCGCTGCGATAAGCGATGTTCAAGCCTTGCAACAGGCGCTGGCACACCCAACGCTCTCGTTCCCATTTACGGGCGTTGGAGAGAAAGGCATTGGCTTGTTCGGCCTGGATGGTGAGCAGGCGCAGGTAGTCTGAGTCATCCATGGGAACAAGCTTAGTCGCTAATCCATGACGGTAAGATGCTGTTTGTGCGCAGGAATCCGTTGGCCGAACGATAGCCTTGGCAATCGGGTGTAGACTCGGCGTATCCGCGACCGTCCGAAGGAGCGAACCGGTGATCAGTGCGCAGGTCCTGTCCACCACCAGCCTGACCCTGGGTTGGCTCGGCTATGTGCCTCTGTTGGTATGGGCCCTGAGCCGCACGCGTTGGGTCGAGTTGTTCAGTGACAGCCGCCGCCAGCATTTGCTGTTTGGCACGGTCTTCGGCTTGTTCGTGCTGTGGTTGGTCCGGCGGGACTTCGACACAGGCGTCTCCTACCACTTCATCGGCATGACTGCGGTGACCCTGCTGCTGGACTGGCCGCTGGCGATTCTCGGCGGTTTCCTCGCCCAACTCGGATTGCTGGCGCTGGGCCGTCAGGACCCGGCCGCCTTGGGCGTCAACGGCCTGTTGATCATCGGCCTGCCGGTGCTGGTCACGGAAGTGTGCGCGATCCTGGTCGAGCGCGCCCAGCCGCGTAACCTGTTCGTCTATATCTTCTCTGGATTTTTCGCCGCGGCGTTGTCGGCCTTGCTGTGTGTCCTGGTTGGGCTTGGCCTGCTCTGGCTGGATGGGCGTTTCGCCATGCCGGAATGGCTGTCGGACTTCATTGGCTACCTGTGGTTGATCATCTTCCCCGAGGCTTTTATCAATGGCACGGTAATCAGTGCGTTGGTCGTGTTTTGTCCGGAGTGGTTGGAGACGTTCAATCGCACGCGGTATTTACAGGCGCCTTGGAATGATGACGAGAGGCGTTGAATATTTATGCCGGTAGTCAGTTCTTGTTTGATAGTTCCAACAGCGCTTGTAGTACGTTTCCTTGTTTGATCTTTTGCCGCATTTGCGCCGTTGCGGCGTGCTTCATACGTCCCTACTCTCGATCAGCTGTTGGTGCTGAATAATTAAGGGAAATACGTATGAGGTACATGAGTGTCTGAAGCCCGGTCGTTTATCAATCTTGAAACCAAAAATTACGAATCGCTTAAATCAGAGTTGGCGCTTTCACGAAATCAACTCGCGAAATTCGATA